>JBNJFJ010000037.1:8164-17186 GCA_051746745.1 Bacillota bacterium
GCTGCGATTTCAATTATTTTAGGTATTATTGTAGCGACATTTGCATTCTTCCAATTCCGTCGCTCAAGCTCGTTTAAAGAGGAGGGACAATACTAATGGCTAGTCAACCAATGAGTAGAAAAACAAAAAACACCTTAGAATTAGTCGTGATGTATGCGATAATTGCGCTTGTGTTTGTGATTATCATGTATCCACTTCTTTGGGCATTTGGTATGTCACTTAATCCGAGTTCTAATCTTTATGGTGCATCAATTATTCCTGAAAACTGGAGCTTTGTTCACTATGAATGGCTCTTTACTAACCCGCGTAGTAACTATTTAACGTGGTATAAAAACACCTTGATTGTTTCTTTATCCGTTGCAACGGTCGGAACCCTGCTTGTTAGCTTTACCGCTTATGCATTCAGCCGTTACCGTTTTAGAGGACGGACGTACGGTTTATATGCGTTCTTGTTACTGCAAATGTTCCCAGTATTAATGGCAATGGTGGCGTTATACATCTTGCTTAATACAATCGGTTTACTCGATAGCTTACTTGGTCTCATTATCATTTATATCGGTGGTAATATTCCAATGAACGCCTTTCTAGTTAAAGGTTACTTTGATACGTTACCGAAAGAGTTAGATGAGTCAGCTAAGATGGATGGTGCGGGTCACTTTAGAATCTTCTTCCAGATTCTTTTACCACTTGCCAAACCAATCCTTGCAGTTGTAGCATTGTTTAACTTTATGAATCCATTTATGGACTTCATCTTGCCACGTATTATTTTACGTAGCCCAGAGAACTACACGTTAGCACTTGGTCTATTTAACTTTGTAAATGACCAGTTCTCAAATAACTTTACTCGATTCGCAGCGGGTGCGATTCTAATCGCGGTTCCAATTGCGACTGTGTATCTATTCTTACAGAAATACTTGATCTCTGGTCTATCAGCCGGAGCAACAAAAGGTTAAGAATGTTAAGCAAAAGTCATCAGACACTGTCTGGTGGCTTTTTCTGTTCGTCAAGGCTCAGCTATTCACGAAAGAACTATAAAAACAGGCAACGTCTTTGATTGACGTTGCCTGTTTAATCTGTCTAACTATAGCGGCCGACAGTAATTTGATTGTACACTTCATCGATTAACTTCGCTTTTGTATCAGGGTGAAACAATTTCGCAATGCTGATACGCTTACTCGATTGATAATCAAGCGCATTTTCTTGCATCTTCTGGTCTAAATATGGCAACATAAACTGGTCGATCGGTAAGTAGGCAAGTGTTAATGTCTGCTCGTGTCTGAGCTCAATATAAATCCCGGTGAGTTCGGTAAAGATAAATGGATGGTATTCATACCGGAGGTGAATATCCTCACGTTGCATCTTTTTAATCGCTTTTACATGTGTCGTTTGATTATAAAAGTAAACGACTTGTTCAAAGGAATAATGGAGTTGATCGAGCGATTGATCGAGAGCTTTTAATTTCATTGTCGCAAAAATCGTCATCGAATATTGATAAGCCTTCCGGCTTGTCAGCCACAACAAGATAAACGGAATCGTAAACAGTAGGTAGCCATTCATTGTGTTGCCTCCTTTTGATAAAGGACGGTAGTATTTTTACCACTAGACTTAGCCATATATAAAGCTTGGTCACTCGCGTGAACAATGGCGTCTGGTGTATGTTCATTAATCAAATCCGTATGAGAGACACCTAAACTAATCGTTAAGTTCCCACTTGGCTGCCGTTGTTGATTTGGGAAGACGGTTTGTTCGACTAATTCGCGAATATTTTCAGCTAATTGGTAAGTTTCTTTTGGTGTGACATTCATAAAAATCAGTGAGAATTCTTCACCACCAAAACGGTAACTCTGATCAATGTTACGGATATTATCTTTTAATAGTTTTGCTAGTTGTTCTAACGTGACATTCCCTAGCAAGTGGCCATTCGTATCGTTGTAATGTTTAAAATGATCAATATCAATCATCACCATGCCGAACTGGGGGTGCGTTTCTGAGAAAATATGCGCTAAATCATCTTTTAAGGCCCGTTGATTTTTTAACTTCGTTAAACCATCTGTCACGGACATACGTTTGATATTTTGATACATATTGAGTTGATGAATGGAAATAGCTGTCTGTAAGGCAAGTGGCATTAAATTATCGATTTCTTCTGGTGTAATCGGCTTATGTGTAACAGGATTATCAATCAGTAAAATACCAATCTTTTCATTTTGATACACCATCGGTACAAGGAGAACGCCATGCATATGAAAATAATCACTTAATTCACGTAAAATCTTATCGTTTGTTTCGCTTAAATCTAGTAACCGATCCTCCCCGTCACGTAGTGCTTGATAAAATAAAGTGTCCGCTTCAAGTGGAAACGATAGTGAGGAAACGATTTTGTTTAATTCTGGATCAATATGTTCCTCATCCATCCGCTCCAATAGATCGGATAAGCGGTATTTTTTTACCGCAATTTCATTCCACTTCTCAAAACCTTCTTCTCCGCGCACGGGGCCAATCCCCATCATACCATGGATTGTTCCAGACTGATTGTCATTTAGAAAGACAAGGCAACGATTAAAACCTAACCCGTGTCCAGCTGTAATAGTAGTCACAATGATATGTAACAAGCGGTCAAGCTCATCGGTCTGTTGAATCGCTGAGGTAATCTCTTTCATAATCGTGAATTGTTTCGTATTGTGATACATCTTCCTTTTCCAGTCCCGTAATTGATGGAAATGGTTCAATGCTTTTGTGCCAATCAGATAAATCGCAACGTTCATGATAATGAAAAAGCTAAAAAGTGCCCATGACGGGTCAAGAAAAAGGGTGTGTTGAATTAAAACGACACCGCTTGATGCGATGAGCCCACTGACGTTTAGTGTATACATGCCAGTCACTAAATAAAGAACGACAAGTAGGTAATATTCATCAAGTAAATAACTTTGAAATGACAAAAAGCTAAACGAAAAAAATAAAAAGAGAAGCAATCGATTGCGTCGATTATCAAGAAAGAAACGCACACCGTTTAGTGCAAGCGCTATTATCGATATAAACGTAATCCATTCAATTAATTCAGTCAAAATCACCCCTCCTTTAAAATATAGTCCTATTATAACAGGTTTTGTAATCGCTGTCTTTCTTTTTGACTATTCGAATATTTCCTCTTGCCAAAAAGAATCAAAACATGTACACTTATCTTTGTAAGCGATTGCATAACTGACACACAAGAGGTTGTGCAATTTTTTCGCAATATTATTGCAATCGTTTGCACAAGAATAATAGGGAGGGAAGAAGGTTTTAGTTACATTGTTTTGTAGACACCACCATTTGAAAGGATGATTATGTTGAAGAAAAGGACATTAAAACCAATTCTGGCACAGTTTTTTGTTTGGCTCTTATTATTTAGTACCATTTTTACAAGCCTACCACTTAGTGTGTTGGCTGAAACTGATACCACAACGATAGAGGAAGACACATTCCGTGTGTTCTATGAACATACAGGGGAACCTGATGAGACACTATACTTATGGCACTGGGGCGGTTCTGTAGCGTCAGAGGGGGAATTCCCGACTGGCGGAGAAACGTTTGTAGCAACAGAGGATGAACAATTTACTCATTATACTGACATTCCACTACAAGATGACGCGGCAGGTATTAGCTTTGTCATTGCGAGTGATAAGAAAGATGATAATGAGGAAAATATTAAATATACCGGTGATGTGAGTGTTGAATTTATTTCACCTGACATGGATCATGTGTATGTCACCTCAGACGGCAACACGCACCTCGCTAAACCCGCCGCTTTTGGTACACCAACTGTACGGGTGCATTATCAAGAAACAGACGGGAACTTTACTGAACCTGCGCTTTGGTTCTGGGGAGATTCACCAGCGGCGCTAGGAAGTGATGCAGCGTGGACAGAGGATGCCTATAGTTTTACGAGTGAGAATACCTCACCTTATGGCTACTATGTGGATGTTCCGCTCAACGAAGATGCGAACACACTTGGTGGATTAATTGTCGATCAAGTAGAAGATGGTGGTCAAACAGGTGATATGACTTTTGATGAATTATCTACCTATAACCAAATCTTTATTAAAGAAGGCACAGAAGAAGCGTTTAATAACCCGTATTATATTTCATCTGAACCAGAAACAACGACACCAGATGAAACAGACGGGACAGAAGATATTACCGTTTCAGGTAGTGTAAGTCGTTCATTCCACTATGATGAACATGCCTTACTTGAACTTGCGATTGACAATAACTCAGAGATTGGCATTGCCTCAATTCGCGCAGATGTATCTGAACTGGGCATTGATGTCCCACTTGAAATTGATCCAACACTACAAACGGTGACATTATCGGTGAGTCGTGACGTTGCCCCAGGTGAGAAAAATATTCCGGTAACGGTTGTCGATGACAATGGCGGTACGTATAAGACCGATGTAACGGCGACGGTTGTTGAGAAAACAAGTGATGAGCGTGACTGGGATGAATCGGTTATTTACTTTATGTTGACGGACCGATTTAATGATGGTGACCCATCCAACAACAATCCTTATAATCTTGACTATGAAAGTGCTGAAAACCAGCGCGGGACGTATCAAGGGGGAGACTTTAAAGGGGTAACTGACAAATTAGATTATTTAGATGACCTCGGTGTGAACACGATTTGGATTACCCCAATTGTAGAAAATGTGGCACATGACGTTGAAGCAAACAGTGACAACGGTTCATATTATGCGTATCATGGCTATTGGGCAGAAGATTTTGAAACATTGAACCCGCATTTAGGAACGATGGCAGAATTTCATACCTTGATTGATGAAGCAGCCGCGCGTGACATTGATATTATGGTTGATGTTGTGTTAAACCACGCAGGTTACGGGATGAATGAAAAGTTAGATGGTACACAACCAGAAGGCCATCCAACAGCTGAAGATTTGGCGCGTTTTGACGGGATGTTGCGTGAAACCGGTGGTTCTGGTGATTTAAAAATGTCACTCTCTGGCTTACCAGACTTTAAAACCGAAGAACAAGCTGTGCGTGAACAACTCGTTGATTGGCAATCGGATTGGATTGAAAAATCAACGACCGCAAACGGCAACCGCATCGCGGCTTACCGCGTTGATACGGTGAAGCACGTCGAACAAACGACGTGGCAACACTTTAAAAATGAACTTGTAAGAATCGACCCAGCATTTCGTTTAATTGGTGAACATTGGGGCGCGAACTTTAATGAAGATGGTGGCCATTTCTATGATGGCACGATGGATTCATTACTCGACTTTGGCTTTAAAACACTTGCCGAGTCACTCGCAAATGGCAATGTTGAGAAGGCCAATGAACAACTCATTTTACGTAACGAAGCATTAAATAGTGTCCATACACTAGGTCAGTTTTTAGGTAGCCACGATGAAGATGGTTTCCTTCATGCACTTGGTGGCGATGAGGCAAAATATAAAGTGGCTGTAAGTACACAACTGACCGCAAAAGGTCAACCGGTGATTTATTACGGCGAAGAACTAGGTCAAACAGGTGCAAATAATTGGCCTGTCTATGACAACCGTTATGACTTTGATTGGGATGGTGTTGAAGGCAATGAGCTTCATGCCCATTACGCTACACTGCTTGACTTTAGAGAACAATACAGTGACGTCTTAAGTAAAGGCTCGCGTGAAACAGTCATCGCAGATGATGAACTTGACCAACTGGTCGTAAAGCGTAGCTTTGACGGCGAAGCGGTTTACTTAGCGTTTAACCCGACAAGTGAAGCACAAGAAATCACGCTTAAAGCATCAACGGACACAGTCAGTGTGACGGATCACTACAGCGATGTGTCTTATGAGACAACAGCTATAGATGGTGAGTCATTTGTGACAATCACAGTACCAGCTGCCGCTGATGGTGGGACAGCGTTACTTCAGGTGGAAGGTGGTGACTTACTTTCTACAGATGTAGCACCAGAAACACCGACAGAAGAAGTCGCACCGGTAGAGGAGGGATCCTTTCGGCTTCATTTCCGTGGTCTTGATTCTACTCGTCTTAGCGAGCTTGGCCTTTGGGTTTGGGAAGATGTTGAAAGCCCGTCGGACAACTGGCCGCTAGGCGCCATCTCATTTGAAGAGGCGATTGCGACAGATTATGGCTATTATTTAGATGTACCAATCATTGATGGCGCAAAACAAATTGGTTTCTTAATTAATAATGCCGATGGCGGCAATGAAACGGGCGATCTATTCGTTGATATTTTAAGCCCTGACATGAATGAAGCATGGGTGACAGAAGAAGGTGACGTCTACTCATACAAACCATTAAACAATGAGGGGTCAATTCGTGTCAATTATACCCGAGAAGATGAGAATTATGATGGTTGGGCCCTTTGGACATGGGGAGATGTCGTTAAACCGACAGATGGTTGGCCAAATGGGGCACATGACTTTGAATTAGGCAAATACGGTGCCTTTTATGATTTACCTGTCATTGACGAAGCAAGCTTGATTCAATTTTTAACCTTGAATAAAGATAGTGGTGACCAGTCGGGCGACATGTCTTACACAATGGACGGCGCCACGCAAATCTTCTTAAAAGCAGGCGATGAACAAGTCTACACGAACCCTTACTTCGTGACAGAAGAAGGTCTAACAGGTGCGGAGCTTGTAAGTCTAGATACGATTGAATTAAGCTACAGTGCGATTGGTGACTGGTCAACAGAAGACTTAATCAGTGATATTGAAGTAACGACAGAAGGAGGTGACGTGGTTGTGATTGATGATGCATCTATAGATGAAACAAACAATAAAATCAATCTAACAGGCACATTTACGACTGAAGATGCGCCATATACGGTGCGTCACTTAGGACGTGAAGCACAGGCAAAAGCAGATTGGAAGTTAAAAGATAACCTTTACGGTTATGATGGTGAGTTAGGTTTAGTTGATATCTCAGACAGTAGTGCCACGATTAAGATGTGGTCACCGTCAGCTGATGCGGTCGAGCTTGTCCTTTATGATTCAGACACACCGACAGAGGTTGTAGGTGAATATGCGATGACGCGTGGTGAAAAAGGCGTCTATACGATTACTTTAGATGAAGACTTAACCGGTCTTGATTCTCCTAAAGGCTATTACTACCACTTTAAGATTACCCGTGGCGAAGACAGTGTCTTAGCGCTTGATCCTTATGCGAAATCTATGGCGCAGTGGACAAGTGAAGGGAACGATGATGCGGTAGGTAAAGCAGCAATTGTTGATGTGAAAGAACTCGGTCCAGCGCTAGATTATGCGGAAATTGATGGATTTGAACATCGTGAGGATGCGATTATTTATGAAGTACACGTACGTGACTTTACGAGTGATCCATCACTTGAAGGTGAGCTAGACCATGAATTTGGAACCTTTAGTGCCTTCACAGAAAAGCTCGATTATATTGAATCACTCGGTGTAACCCATATTCAGTTATTACCGGTGATGAGTTATTTCTTTAGCGATGAATTTAATAAAGGCGAACGTCTGCTTGACTATTCAGCGACAGATAATAACTATAACTGGGGTTATGACCCACATAGTTACTTCTCACTGACAGGAATGTATTCTGAAGACCCGAGTGACCCGGCGAAACGGATCGAAGAATTTAAAAACTTAATCAAAGAGATTCACGACCGTGATATGGGGGTTATTTTAGATGTTGTCTATAACCATACCGCGCGTGTGCATATCTTTGAAGATTTAGAACCGAATTATTATCACTTCATGGACAAAGACGGCGAAGCAAAGACAAGTTTTGGTGGCGGACGATTAGGTACGACACACCAAATGGCACGCAAAGTCTTAGTCGATTCAATTAAATACTGGGTCGATGAATTTAAAGTCGATGGTTTCCGCTTTGATATGATGGGTGACCATGATGCTGAAGCGATTCAAATCGCTTACGACGAAGCAAAAGCCTTAAATCCAAACATTGTGATGATTGGTGAGGGCTGGCGTACATTCGCAGGGGATGACCAATTCCCTGATGTTCAACCGGCAGACCAAGATTGGATGAAAGATACCGATAGTGTGGCTTCTTTCTCTGATGAATTTAGAAATGAACTTAAGAGTGGGTTTGGTAGTGAAGGACAACCACGCTTCTTAACCGGTGGCGCACGCGATATTGATGTCATTTTCAACAACATCATCGCTAACCCAGGTAACTTTGAAGCTGATGACCCAGGTGACGTGGTCCCATATATTGCGGCGCATGATAACTTAACTCTGCACGACGTGATTGCCCAATCCATTAAAAAGGATCCGAAAGACTTTGAAGCAGAAATTCATCAACGGATTCGCATCGGGAACTTGATGGTACTCACAAGTCAAGGGACACCATTCATTCATGCCGGTCAAGAATTTGGTCGGACAAAGCAATTTAGAGACCCAGATTACATTGAACCAGTAGAAGAAGCACCGTATAAATCAACGTATATGGAAGCCTCAGACGGAACCCCGTTTGAATATCCATACTTTATCCATGATTCTTATGATTCAACGGATATTATTAACCGAATTGATTGGGAAAAAGCCACCAATGAAGAAGCTTATCCAATTCATACGTTAACGCGGAGCTATACAGCAGGCTTAGTTGAACTGCGTCGTTCAACCGATGCGTTTAGTAAAGAAACAAAACAAGAAGTACTCGACAACGTATCACTTATTGACGCACCAGAAATTAAAGCTGAAGACTTAGTCATCGCCTATGAAGCAAAAGCTTCAACGGGAGAAAGTTATCACGTCTTCATTAACGCAGATGATGAGACACGCGAACTCTCTGTTGGAACTGATTACACAACTGAGGACGTCATTGTTGATGCGGAGATCTCAGGCACTGAAAAAATTGATGATCCAACCGGTGTGACGGTAACATCTGCCTCATTAACAATTGATCCATTAACAGCGATTATTATCCGTGTGGGTGATGAAGCTGATGATGATTCAACTGGTGGTTCAACAAACCCAGGTGATACTGAGGAAGATGCAGACACTGAGGAAGATGCAGA
>JBNJFJ010000038.1:0-6132 GCA_051746745.1 Bacillota bacterium
TTAACTTTTCTCCTCCCCGCAAATTAATCGCAACATGATGTAACGAATCAAATAAAAATGAAAGATAACCAATGTGTTAGAAAGAAGGTGAAGGAAGAATGAATGATTTAAAACAAAAGATTTTAACATTTATTACAGAAGAAGCAGAGCGACCGGTATCGGTTGATGATATTAGTGAAGCTGTGTTTGACGAGACCGTCACAAGTGACATGTTCACAGAACTGATGAAGACGCTCAATGATTTAGAAGATGAAGGCCGAATTATGTTGACGAGAAAGAACAAATATGTCTCACCAGGACGTGCAGGACTTGTGCGCGGGAAAGTTCAAATGCACAAAAAAGGGTTTGCCTTTTTAATTCCTGAAGAAGAAGGAATCAAGGATTTATATTTACATCCACATGACTTAAACGGTGCGATGAATGGCGATATTGTGTTAGCTCGCGCAGACCAAGAAGCAAGTGGAGACAAGCGTGTGGAAGGTGTTGTTGAGAGAATCCTTGAGCGCGGTTCAACGCGCATTATCGGGAATTACATTGATAAGGGTAACTTCGGTTTTGTGGTGGCAGACGATAAGCGGATTCCGAATGATGTCTTCATTAAAAAAGAAGATAGTCAAGGCGCTGTTGATGGTCATAAAGTGATTGTAAACATCTTAAAATTCCCTGAAGGTCAAAATGCTGCTGAGGGTGAAGTGGTTGAGATCTTGGGACATAAGAATGATCCAGGTGTCGATATCCTATCGATTATTCATAAACACAATATTGAGATTGAGTTTCCTGACGAGGTATTAGACCAAGCAAAGAATGTGAAAGAAACGATCGATGAGACCGACCTTGAAGGTCGAGTTGACCGCCGTGATAAAACGATTGTGACAATTGACGGGGCTGACGCGAAAGATTTAGATGATGCGATCAGAGTCGAACAGTTAGACAATGGCAATCACTTATTAGGGGTGTATATTGCCGATGTGTCTTACTACGTTGAAGAAGGTTCACCAATTGATGTAGAAGCTTACAAACGCGGGACGAGTGTCTATCTTGTTGACCGCGTCATTCCGATGATCCCGCACCGGTTATCGAATGGGATTTGTTCACTTAATCCGCATGTGGATCGTTTAGTCCTTGCGTGTGAGATGGAGATTTCACCGGAGGGGGAAGTCGTGTCACATGATATTTTCCAAAGTGTGATTAATACATCCGCACGTATGACTTACCAAGCGGTCAATCAAATTTTAACCGATCAAGATGAAGCGGTAATGAAAGAATATGAGTCACTTGTGCCTATGTTTAACGAGATGGAACAATTGGCGCAAATTTTACGTAAAAAACGGATGGACCGTGGCGCGATTGATTTTGATTTCAACGAAGCGAAAGTACTTGTAGATGAATCAGGTCACCCGACCGATGTCGTCTTACGTCACCGCGGGGTGTCTGAACGTTTGATTGAAGAGTTTATGCTCGCGGCGAATGAGACGATTGCTGAGCACTTCCACTGGATGGACGTGCCATTTATTCACCGGATACACGAAGACCCAGACGAAGACCGTCTCCAAAAATTCTTTGAATTTATTGGTCAATTTGGTTATAGCGTCAAAGGTGTTAAAAATGATATTCATCCACAAGCCTTGCAACGTGTATTAGATGAAGTGAAAGGCGAACAAGAAGAGATGATTATCTCGAAACTGATGCTTAGGTCAATGAAACAAGCGAAGTACGACCCGAAAAGCATCGGTCACTTCGGTCTTGCGACCGAGTTTTATACGCACTTTACGTCGCCAATTAGACGATACCCCGACTTAATTGTTCATCGTCTTATCCGCACGTACGTAATAAACGGTAATCTCAGCAATGAAACACAGGCGAAATGGAAAGAAAAATTGTCTGAGATTGCTAAACACACCTCAGAACAAGAGCGTGTGGCGGTTGATGCTGAGCGTGATACCGATGAACTGAAAAAAGCAGAATTTATGCAAGATAAAATCGGCGAAGAGTTTGAAGGGGTTATTAGTTCGGTGACCGGTTTTGGTCTCTTTGTCGAACTGGATAATACCGTGGAAGGGCTTGTCCATGTCAGTGACTTAACCGATGACTATTATCACTATGACGAAACGCGTTATGCGATGATTGGTGAGCGCACTGGTAACGTCTTTAGAATTGGTGACGTGATTGAGGTTCGTGTTGAAGCGGTCAATTTAGAAGAACAATCGATTGACTTTGAGATTGTTGGCATGAAAAAGAAAGCGAAGCGACCAAAAGCTGACTTTAATCGTGGACCTAAAGATAAAGGACAAGCAAAAGGCGCAAAGAAACATCACGGCGACGATAAAAAGCCGAAACGAAAAAAGAAGAAACAAAAGGGGCGAGCAGTCCCACCAAAGGCAGCAAAAAAGAAACATAAAAAATAACATTATAAATGAAGCGAAAGACATGTAAAAGAGACAGATCTCATTGTGAGGATCTGTCTCTTTCTATTTAATACGTATGATTTTGTCTGGATGCTGTCATCGATCGGTAACTACATCAATACTGCCATTACTCGTATCGAGTTTAAGGGAGGATGTCCCATCATTTAACACCTCATAACGGTTATCACGACCAAGTAGATCAACACTGCCGTTACTCGTATCTGCTTCGATGGTCACATCGGCCGTCTCTAATATGGATACATCAATACTGCCGTTACTCGTTTGCAGGGAGACGTCATCTGTCATCGAGAGACCATAGGCATCAATCGAACCGTTTTTCGTTTCTGCTTCAATCCATCCGGTTGTATTAATTAACGTGACTTTACCATTACTTGTATTGGCCACAAGCTTGTTACTGTGAAGATCAATGAGCTCAATGGCCCCGTTACTTGTCTTAAGATCAATCTCATCAATGTGTTGTTCTTTCACAATCAGTCGACCATTACTCGTTTTTGCGCTCAAATTTGTTAACTGTTCATGGGGTACTTTAATAATGAGCTGGGGTTGTTGGGTGATAAATGGGATAAAGAAGAGCCAGTTATCTTGGTCAACCGTAATAGTTAAGGATTCGTCGTTTGTTGCAACGTTGAGCGCATTGGTTAAGTCCTGTGTTTTCATTCCGCTGAATATGACAGTAATATCGTCTTTATCTGTTGGGACAATAGTAATCGGGGTATTATCTGCCTCAATGGTCAGTACTTTGACAGGTGTACGGATGATTTCAACGATTTCCTCGTCGGTAAAGTTGCCTTGATAAGTCATCACAGCCCCGAATAATCCCGCACCAATCAATATCACACCAATAATAATGAATAGTTTTTTCATGTCAGCCATCCTTTTCTTCATCTTTATAGTTATGTTATATCGTTACATAAATATGCCGTGCAGCTCCCAGCCTGGTTCTAGTCGGAAACAGTCTTTATGGGTGAGTTTATGATATTGGGTTTTTGAAAAGTTAAACCAAGGCAAACGGTCTGATTCATGTTTTAACAACTGGTCAATGGTATAGAATAGACCTGGTGTCGTAAAGATATCATCATGAACGTAGCGAATATTCAGTAGCGCTTCACCTTTATAATCATTATCCACAAATAAGAAGTGAGCTGTGACAGGTGACTGGAATATCCGCATCGCTCGTAATTTTTCATCTGGTATTAAGCTCTCGGTCAGCGGGAAAGGGTAGTACGCTTCGTAAGGGAAAGAAGCGACGCCTTGCTTGATCAATGTTTGGAGTGCCTGTCGTTTCTTTTGATTATCAGTTATTTCATCCCAGAGGATCTGATCTGTAATTAGTGGCTTAAGGTTAACGGCCGGGAAACTATGATACGTATCGATAGGACTCATACATAGTTTCTCAAGTATTTTTTTTGCTGGTGTATTATCGATATGAGTATAGCCGCCGATAAACTTTACATTAGCGTCTTGTTTAACCATATCGACAAGGTAGTGAAGTAATTGCGTCGGGTAGCCTAATTGTCTATAATTTGCATCACTTCTAAGACGACCAAGCATGACGTTGCCACCCGGGAAATATGTATACCCAGCTACACTTGTGAGTATCTCGTCGTGGAATAAGCCGTATAGGTAGTTATAGGGTGGTGTCACGAGTCGTTCAAAGACCGTTAACATATAATCATTGTCCATACCTGTCTCCATTTGTTGATAGAGCGGAAAGTCTGTGGTTGTGAGCGGTCGAATCGAAATCATGTACATTAATCCTTTCTTTGTCGTTCATCTAGAGGTGTGTATTTCATTCCTTTTCATTGTATAATAAGAACAGGCTTGGTAAAATAGAAAAAGAACAATTTAACAAAGTGAGGTGAGAAACATGCCAAAAGGATCAGGAAAAGTCGTCGCTCAAAATAAGAAAGCCAATCATGATTTCTTTATTGAA
This sequence comes from Bacillota bacterium, assembly GCA_051746745.1. Taxonomy (GTDB): domain Bacteria; phylum Bacillota; class Bacilli; order Bacillales; family Amphibacillaceae; genus Halolactibacillus. The sequence continues at coordinate 4,360 of JBNJFJ010000038.1, forward strand.
GAAACATTGGAAGCAGGGATTGTCTTACAAGGAACAGAAATTAAATCTGTGCGTAATGGCCGTGTTAATATGAAAGATAGTTTCGCCCGTGTGAGTAACGGTGAAGTATTCTTGCATAACTTGCACATTTCCCCGTACGAACAAGGGAATATTCATAACCATGAACCAACACGGATGCGTAAGTTGTTGTTGCATAAAAAACAAATCGCAAAATTAATCGGTGAAACCCAACAAGCAGGGTATTCACTCGTGCCAATTAAAATTTATTTAAAAGATGGCTACGCAAAAGTACTTATTGGTCTCGGTAAAGGTAAGAAGAAATACGATAAACGTGAAGACTTAAAACGTAAACAGATGAAACGTGATGTCGCACGTGCTTTAAAAGACCGCGATTAACGAACGGGGATCTGACTTGAAAAACTGTGAGATTCCTGTTATAGTAGTCTATGTAAGAAAATTGAATAGGCGCAAGTTACGCCTCTTTCTGTACTTTCCTATTACGGGGACGTTACGGATTCGACAGGGGTAGTTTGAGCTCAAGCTGCGTGTCGAGGTTACGGCTCGTAAAACGTTACCCGCCAATAATAACTGGCAAACAAAACAATTTCTCTTTAGCAGCTGCCTAAGCATTTGCTAAAGGATCCCGCTTAGCATCGCCCATGTGCTAAGATTTGGGGTCTCAACTGAAGTGGGATACGCTAACCTCCACCGTCTGAGGACGGTTAGAAGAGTCTAATCAGACTAGCAACACGGACGCCTGTTGATTGGCATATGTGCTTGCGAATGCGAAATAAATCAACTACACATGTAGACGCTTGAGTGGCGATATCTCTGGACGTGGGTTCGACTCCCACCGTCTCCACCAAAAAAACTTTGGTGGTTACATTACATACTTAAACTGTTCTTTCCCCTAGGGAGAGAACAGTTTTTTTAAATTGGCTGATGATGACGTGCCATATTAGGACACGCTTATTTCGTGGGTTTAGATGATCATTGCTAACACAAACCAAATAATTATGACTGTGATGATGATGATTTTAAAAAACGTGCCACCGATGAAACCGAAGAAGGATCCTACAGCGGCATTAAATGCTCGTTTTGGTTCTCTTCGCTGTAACAACTCTGTTACAATAACAGCTAAAAAAGGAACGATGAGAATCCCTAAAGGCGGGAAGAAACTTCCGACAATCGCGCCAATCGCCGCTACACGCTCACCTAATTTACTCCCACCGAATCGCTTTACAAAATAACTGTTGACGATGATGTCCGACAGTAAAAGAACGAGCGTCAATATCACCATCGATACCCAGAAAAAGGGTGATAAACCTTGTTTATCAATAAAGAAAAAGTATAAGAAAAAACCACTCCATAACGTCACAGGTGCAGGAATTAATGGGAATACGATACTCAGGAAACTTAAGACTAAACTGGTGATGATGAGAAACCAAATGACAAACGTCAATGAAAACACCTACCTTTATATATGCTTGTTATAACTAATTGTCTTAATTAGTATATCAAAGAAAGTTAAGGGTGTGTGATTGATAACGTCAAAGCTGAAATAACCAAACAGATGAAGACTTAGAGTTTAGCTATGACCAACTGAAAAATATGTCTTTTTTTATCCCTCATCAAGCGATACTTAAACCCCTCACTTTTTAAGCGAGGGGATCGAAAGAGAAAAGTTCCGTCTCCATCCATCAACAGTTAAAGCAACGTTACGGATTAAATGATTATTATGCGAACAGTGCTGTTCAACAAGGACGCGCGCTT
>JBNJFJ010000038.1:6232-16757 GCA_051746745.1 Bacillota bacterium
AAAGAGAAAAGTTCCGTCTCCATCCATCAACAGTTAAAGCAACGTTACGGATTAAATGATTATTATGCGAACAGTGCTGTTCAACAAGGACGCGCGCTTCTATCCGCACAAAAAGAATTAAAGAAAGTGTACATGCGTAAAAAAAAGAACAAATCAACGCTGTTAAAAGAAAAATAAAAGCGACGAAGGCGCGCTTGAAGACACTTCAAAAGATAAAAGCCTCTTTTGTTAAAGGAACAGTGATGTTCAATAAAACGTCACCTGAACAACAAAAAGGGCCTTTTTTGTTGTGATATATAAGCATGACACACGCTTATTTTACTGCGTTTATGATTTTGAACATCAACACCTTGATGTTGAAATCAAACACCTAAAGTCTCGCTTGGGTCACCGTAAGGGTGTCCTTACGGAATCCCCTTTGTCAAACATTCGTGAGAATGTTAGGTGGGGTAGTTCAATTTCTAATTAATTGTGACAAATTAATGTCCTAAGAACCATTTTTTTTCGCATCCATTGATAACTTTGACAAGAAAATGCTAAACCTCAAATCATGCTTTAAAGTATAAAAAAAGATGTAAATGATTTCAATTCATAGGTATTTCCTTTATACTAGGGACACAGTATCTATGGCTTAGGGGAGTTACTTATATGAGAAAGGGTAAAATATTAATCGTCATCGGCATCATGATTACAACAATATGGTTAGCTTTCTTATTTGGGGTTTTAACTAACTATAATCGTGATGTAGAAAGCTTTAAACAGATCCGGTCTCAATTACTTGAACGCTCGATTGAATCGGTGACATCATCCTATGAACAATTTTCGAATTTTATTTTTGAAACGATTGTGAATAATGAAGAAACAACTGCTGTGTTAAAACAAGCGAATGAGGCGACGACTGAAGAAAAGGAGCGCCTTCGTAATGAATTGTATCAATCATTTGAAAGGATTTATACAGTATCTAATCGGTATCAATTTAGGCAACTACATTTTCATTTAAAAGATGGGGAAAGTTTTTTAAGAATGCATGCCCCAGATAAATATGGTGATCAGCTATTTGATATTAGAGAATCAGTGCGTCTTGCCAATGAGGAGCAACGTTACGTGACAGGCTTTGAAGAGGGGCGGATTTTCAATGGGTATCGTTTTGTTTATCCTCTTTATCATGAGGGGGGGCATATCGGTAGTGTCGAAGTATCGATATCGTTAAATAGTATCATTGACATTTTAAATGATATGTATCCAACGACAGTGATTGGCTTTATTTTGGACCGGGACGTAATGGAAGGGGCCGTGTTTTCAGATGAACAAATCCGCTATCAGTTATCAATGGTCTCAGAAGACTATGTCATCGACAAAGAGGTGTATCAAACGCAGCGAAGCATTAATACGAGGTTATTTGATAATCAGGCTTTTTTTCAAGTCTATCAACAAAGTTTAACGCCGCATTTAGGTCAAGAAGGCTCTTTTACCGAACACTTTAATAACAACGGGAAAGATTATATGGTTGTCTATCTTGAAACGTTGAACATTCAAGGTGAATCTGTTGGGTATTACTCATTTGTGATGCCAACAAATGAGTTTAAAAATATTGTTGGAACGCGTAACCTCGTGACGGCCACAGCGACTGTGATCTATTTACTGATTATTTTTATGTTGTACATCTTATACCAGCGCCAACAAGCGATGGAGACATTGGCAACACGTGACCCATTGACCGGTTTATTTAACCGTCATAAATTTAATCAACTTGTCTTAAGACAACTGAAAAATAACCAAAAAAATGCTTTAATGATTTTAGATATTGATCACTTTAAGCGAGTCAATGACACGTATGGTCATAATGTCGGTGATGAGGTCCTCGTCGCCTTAGCTGATCGCATGACGAAAGTATTTGACAATGGCGAAATCTTTGCTCGTCACGGTGGAGAAGAGTTTGTCGTCTTTTTCCCGAATACATCTTTAGCGCATGCGAAAATAATGGCAGATACATTAAGACGTATGATTGAATATGAAGCGATGCCAACTGTTGGTCAAGTGACCATTAGTATTGGCCTAACAAACACGTCACAACATGAACCCATTCTCCAAATAATTGAACGCGCTGACCAAGCGCTTTATGAGGCAAAACGACAAGGGAGAAATAAGGTCATTATCCGGCCGTATCAACAAGACAGAAAAGATAAATGATTTGAAATCTAACGATTAAAGAAAAGACCCTAATCATCTTGAGGCGATGAATAGGGTCTTTTTTGACGACGGACGAGGTAACTAACAGAATTTTATGACTAGGGTCATAGAAAGATTGGCGAATAAAGTCACAAGTGCACGTTAGGAAATTATAAATTAAGCGTTTTCATGAAGGTCGAACAGGGAATAGATTATTAATACCATCAAGACATGTTCACCCGGGCCCGATTGATATAAGTCGCGATATCATAGGTGATAGGTGTGACTTATTTTACTATTATGTAAAATAAGTATGTTAAATACTTGTTAAAATAACTTTAATATCCAAGTTTTGATTGTACTTATTAGAGAATTGTTTTACAATTTAGATAAGTATAAAAAATCGGACTATCCTCTCATGAAAAGTTATGGAATAGTCAAACGATTTGTAAAAAGTTGGTACATGTTTTTGCTCAATGAAGAAGTCAAAAAGTAAAGACAAATGAAAGCAGGGGATGTTATGCAATTATCGAATGAAGTAAAAGACCAGTTACAACGTTATCATCTAAGTGAGCTTTATAATAGTTATGACTATTTTGGAGCACATCCATTCACACATAACGGTGAACAAGGGGTTCTCTTTTTAGTTTGGGCGCCGAATGCTTTACGCGTGTCGCTCGTTGGAACATTCAACTTTTGGAATGATGAAAGTGATCCAATGGAACAGGTAACAGACACAGGTGTTTGGGGGACGTTCTTTCCTGGTATTCAAGCAGGCGAAGTGTATAAATATAAATTGTTTTTACCAGATGGCCGAGCGATTTATAAAGCAGATCCGTATGCTTTTTATTCAGAAGTCAGACCAGAGACGTCATCAGTGGTCTTTGATTTAGATACATATGACTGGCAAGATGACAAATGGTTAGAGAAACGACAGACCTTTACACCATACGACCAACCCGTCAACATCTATGAGCTTCATCTTGGCTCATGGAAGATGAAAGAAGTAGGAAAGTTCGATAATGAAGCGTTTAAGTCCGTCGATCCATCGAGCTTTTATAACTACCGTGAGATTGCTGATGAACTCATTCCGTATTTAAAAGAGATGCACTACAACTACATTGAAGTTTTGCCGTTATCTGAACACCCTTTTGACGGGTCGTGGGGCTATCAAGTGACGGGTTATTACAGTATGACCAGTCGTTACGGGAATCCGAGTGATCTCATGTACTTAATTGATGCCTGTCACAACGCAGGTATTGGTGTCATTTTTGACTGGGTACCTGGGCATTTTTGTCGCGATGAACACGGTCTGATGTATTTTGACGGGACAGAATTGTATGGCGATATTGACCACCCTCAGTGGGGAACGAAAAAGTTTAATTTCTATAAAAGTGAAGTCCGCAACTTCCTCATTTCTAATGCGTGTTTTCTATTTGAGAAGTTCCATATCGACGGAATTCGCGTCGACGGGGTGACGTCGATTCTCCACTTGAATTTCGGACTTGACCATAACCCGTACAAAAATGAACACGGGGGCGGGGAAGACTTATGGGGCATTCAGTTTTTAAAAGAATTAAATCTTGCGATTTTTAAACGCTACCCATTTGCGATCATGGCCGCTGAAGAATCTTCTAGTTGGCCAATGGTGACGCATCCAGTAGACAAAGGTGGTCTCGGATTTAATTATAAATGGAAAATGGGTTGGATGAATGACACGCTTGATTATGTTGAACTCGACCCACTGTTTAGAAAAGGCAGTCATGACAAAATTACGTTTTCAATGCATTATGGCTACAGTGAAAACTTCATTTTACCATTTTCGCATGATGAAGTCGTTCATGGTAAGAAAGCGCTCATTGATAAACCAGTGGGTGATTATGAAGATAAATTTAAAACATTGAAACTATTAATGTTGTATCAAATAACCCATCCAGGTAAAAAGTTAAACTTTATGGGCAATGAAATTGGTCAATTTATTGAGTGGCGATATTATGAGCCAGTCGAGTGGTTCTTATTGGATTATGAGAAACATGAGGACCATCGTGAGTTTAATAGTTTACTCAACCGACTTTACATGCAGGAGAAGAGTCTGTATGAACAAGACCATGACCCTGCAGGCTTTAAGTGGGTGGATGCGGATAATCGCGATCAATCGATTTATATTTATGAAAGAAAATCAACAGATGAGTGTCTCACGATAGTTCTAAACTTTACACCAGTAGAATATACTGACTTTCGTGTGGGCGTTGAAACACCGGGTGAGTACCGGATCATGTTTACAACAAAAGAAGCACCGTACCGAATGAAACGGTACCAGTATATCAAAACAGAAGCAGTGCCGATGCACGGACAGGATCAGTCTATTTTGATGCCACTCGGGGCATTCGAAGGAGTTATCATAAAAAAGAAAAAAGCTGTGAGAAAGAAGAAATAGATCTTGTAAACTTTCGATTTGAAGGGGAATGACACGATGACAAACAAGAAAAAAAAGCTGATGAAACCCTATTCTCTATTTCTTGAACAATATATGAAACGTCTTGGGCCAATCGATGAAGTGAATGGCTATAAAGTACGTCCAGGTTTTTTTGATGAATTTGGGGCAACTGTCATTCCGGGTGGAGTGAGTTTTACCGTACACTCCCAACATGCGACAAGTTTTAAGCTTGCGCTTTATAAGCGGCGGGCAGAGGAACCGTTTGTTGTCTTACCGTTCCCAGAATCCTATCGCGTCGGTAATGTGTATTCGATGATTGTCTTTGGCTTAGATATTGAAGAGATAGAATATGCTTATTACGTTGATGGACCATATAACCCGAAAAAAGGCCATATTTTTGATGACTCAAATGTCTTACTTGACCCTTACGCGAAAGCTGTTAGTGGACAGAGTGAGTGGGGAGAAAAACCGGATTATGGGATGAGTTACCGGGCGAGAGTTGTCGCAAGTGATTTTGATTGGAAAAAATCGCGCGCGCCAATGATTCCAATGGAAGATTTAATTATTTATGAGTTACACGTTCGCGGATTTACGAAAGATATCAGCTCAGGTGTTAACTATCCAGGCACCTTTAGTGGTCTAGCTGAAAAAATTCCCTACCTAAAATCACTTGGTATTAATGCGGTGGAATTGATGCCGATTTTCGAGTTTGATGAGATGAGCGGGATGAGACACCATGACGGTAAAAAATTATATGACTACTGGGGATATAACCCGTTATCATTTTTTGCGCCAAATACCGCCTATGCGTCAAATCATGAGTACAATCATGAAGGCACCGAACTCAAAAAACTCGTAAAAAAAATGCACGATAACGGGATTGAAGTCATCCTTGATGTCGTCTTTAATCATACCGCTGAAGGGAACGAACAAGGCCCAAGCATTAACTTAAAAGGCTTTGATAATAGCGTCTACTACATGCTGACACCAGATGGTCATTACTTTAACTTTAGTGGTTGCGGGAATACATTAAACTGTAATCACCCGATCGTGAGACGGATGATTATAGATTGTTTACGTCACTGGGTAATTGAGTATCGGGTTGATGGGTTTAGATTTGATTTAGCATCAATTCTTGGTCGTAATGAAGACGGCTCACCGATGAACAACCCACCGCTCTTACAAAACCTGGCGTTTGATCCAGTATTGGCCAATGTTAAATTGATTGCAGAAGCGTGGGATGCGGGTGGTTTGTATCAAGTCGGTTCTTTCCCTGACTGGAATCGCTGGTCAGAATGGAACGGAAAATACCGTGATGATGTTCGGGCCTTTTTAAAAGGTGATGCGGGACTCGCCCATACGGTCTGTGACCGTATCGCTGGCTCTGTAGATATTTATTCGCCGCGCAGGCGAGAAAATTCACCAAGTGTGAACTTCATTACTTGTCATGATGGTTTTACTTTATATGATTTATATAGTTACAACGAGAAACATAATGAAGCCAACGGCTGGAATAATACCGATGGTGATAATCACAACATGTCCTGGAACTGCGGGACAGAAGGTGATACGGATGACGAAGCGGTGTTACAACTAAGACATCAAATGATGCGTAATGCTTTTACGTTACTGTTGATGAGTCGCGGGACACCGATGATCTCACAAGGAGATGAATTTTTACGCACTCAAAAAGGCAACAATAATGCGTATTGTCAAGACAATGACATCTCTTGGGTCGACTGGACCTTCTTAGAAGAAAATAAAGAGATGATGACGTTCGTTAAACATTTGATTAATATTAGAAAAAAACATCCGATTTTACGCTCGCAAACGAAGCCATCACACAGTGGGTACCCCCACTACTCGAAACATGGCGTGAATGCTTGGTATTTGTCAGATTTAGAGGCCGAGCGCGTGATTGGGGTCATGTTTAGTGGGCGTGATGATACCGGTCAATTCGATGATTATAGTTACATCGCTTTTAATAGCCACTGGGAAGACCATATGGTTGAATTACCTGTCTTGCCAAAAGGCTATCACTGGCAAAAACATATTGATACAGCAAAACCAACGAAAAAAGCGGTCGTTATGGAAGAACACCTCACGGTGTTAGATGCGACCCATCTAGACTTAAAGGCACGTAGTGTATGTGTGTTGTTTGCTCATTATCAGCCGGAGGCAGATAATGCGTAAGTGATATAGATTAATTTTACAACAACGGGGGAGGAATTCAGATGAAAAAAACAGATGCTATTGCGATGTTACTCGCTGGAGGACAAGGGACAAGACTAGAAGCACTAACAAGAGAGAATGCAAAACCAGGAGTGATGTTCGGGGGGAAATACCGAATCATTGACTTTAGTTTAAGTAATTGTTTTCATTCAGAGATTTATACTGTGGGGGTTATGACGCAGTATAAACCACTTTTATTAAACCGTTACATCAGTAATGGTAATGCTTGGGCACTTGATAAGGTGAATCAAGGTGCGTATATACTCCCACCGTACATGCGTGAAAATCACGCCGAATGGTACCGCGGAACAGCTGATGCTGTCTATCAAAACTTTGAGTTTATTAAGATGTATGACCCAGAATATGTTGTGATTTTATCAGGGGACCATATTTATCAAATGAACTATCGCCCCATGATAGAGGAAGCGCGTAAAAAAGATGCGGACTTAATGATTTGTGTGCGTCGTGTGCCGTGGGAAGAGACTTTCCGCTTTGGTATTATGAACACGGATGATGACCTAAAAATTACGGAGTTCCAAGAGAAACCGAAAGAAGCAAAGAGTAATTTAGCTTCGATGGGAATTTATGTGTTTAAATGGTCTGTTTTAAAAGAAGCATTAGAAAAGGATCATCATAATTCTGAGTCAGAAAATGACTTTGGCCATGATGTGATTCCGACCTTATTAGAAGAACAAAAACGCCTATACGCCTATACCTTTGATGGTTACTGGCGCGATGTTGGAACAGTCGACAGCTATTACCATGCCAATATGGACTTGCTCGATACACGTGAAGACCTCGATTTAACGAGTGATTACTTACGTGTCTTCTCAAACAATGAACACCGTGACCCGCACTTTGTTGGTGAAAAGGCGGATGTGTATAATAGCTTAATTGCTGATGGTTGTTATATTAATGGTAGGGTCTCACGTTCTGTCTTAGCGCATGATGTTGTGATTGAAGAAGGAGCGATTGTAGAAGATGCGATTCTCTTTGGTAATGTGACGGTGAAAAGTGGTTCGGTTGTTAAACGCGCCATCGTTGCCGATGATGTGGTAGTGGGACCAAATGAAACGGTTGGTAACACTGAAGGGAAAATTACCTTACATGTAGGAGGGGGTCAATCATGAAAAAAATTGCAGGTGTGATTATCAATAGTTCAAATCAACTCGACTTAGATGCGCTTGTGAAGCATCGCAGTATTCATACGATTCCGATTGGAGGGAAATACCGCCTCATTGACTTTCCGTTATCGAACTTAGTCAATATGGCGCAAAACTTATATGTTGGGGTCGTTGGCTCCTATAATTATCGGTCACTGGTTGATCATTTAAAACAAGGACAAGATTGGAACTTAAGTCGAAAAAGCAATGACTTACTCATCTTACAAGGGGACCGTTCAGCGAAGATTGGCCAAGTGAGTCGTATTTCCATCCAAGACTTTGTTGACAACCGGGAGTTCTTTAATAAGCTTTCGGATGACGTTGAACATGTTGTCTTAAGTGGTACCAATATCGTCAGCAACATTGATTATAGAGCGATTCTTGATGAGCACGAAGCGAATCAAGCGGATATGACGCTCTTATATAAAGAGAATTACGATGGAGAGATTCAAAATAAAGAAGTGCGCCTCGTTGTTGATGGCGATGATGTCAAAGAAATCATTTATGGCAATGATCAACGACAGGATGGTGAATTATTCATTGATTCGATCGTCGTTAATCGGGCCTTGTTTATGCAGATTTTAGACGAAGCAGAAAAACGCGGCCTCGTTGATTTTATAGAACTCGTGGACCAATGCCTTAATGATTGCACGGTGAAAGCTTATAATGTCCCAGGTTATGTGAAAATTATTAATTCGATTCAAGCCTACTTTGATTGTTCTATGGATTTACTTAAATGTGATGTAAATAAAGAGTTATTTAAACAAGAACGTAAAGTCTATACAAAAGCAAAAGATAATCACCCAACGGTTTATGGTAAAGAAGCCAAAGTGAAAAAAGCGCTCGTCGCAAGTGGGGCAATTGTGAATGGCACGATTGAGGAGAGCATTGTTTTCCGTAACGCGAAGATCCATGAAGGAGCCAAGATTAAAAACAGTGTCATTATGCAAGGGGCTGTTGTAGAAAAAGACGCCGTCGTCGTCAATGCAATCTTAGATAAAAATGCGGTTGTTAAACAAGGTGAATTTATTACCAGTACAACAAGAGAACCGATCTTAATTCAAAAACGATCGTAATAGGAGGGAAAAGACGAGTGAAAATATTATATGCAACGTCTGAAGCTTTTCCGTTTGCGAAAAGTGGAGGATTAGGTGATGTCGCCGGTTCTTTACCGAAGACATTAAAGAAAAACAATGTCGATATTCGAGCGGTTATGCCACTGTATCAAGATATCCCAGATGAATATAAGCAAAAAATGACGAAGATTGGTGATTTTTCTGTTCAGTTAAATTGGCGTCACCAACAATGTGAATTATTTTATTTAAAACACGATAACGTGTTTTGGTACTTTATTAAAAATGATTACTACTTTGGACGACCTGGTCTTTATGGGTACTTTGATGAAGCCGAACGCTTCTTGTTCTTTTCAAAAGCGATTCTTTCGTTTATTCCAAAGTACGACTTTTGTCCAAACATTATTCACTGTAATGACTGGCAAACAGCCGCCATTCCCATGTTACTAAAAAAACAAGGGCACGCAGGCTGTGGTCACCAAGTGAAGACCGTCCTTACGATTCACAATATTAAATACCAAGGCATCTACGGGGCAGAGACGTTATACGAAGTGTTAGGTCTCTATCCTGCGGATATTACATCAGAACTTGAATTTCATGGGGCAATTAATATCATGAAAGCTGGTATTTATTATGCTGATTACGTCACAACAGTCTCACCAACCTATGCAAAAGAACTGGAGCATGCCTACTTTGGTGAAGGTTTAGATGGGGTCATTCGTGATGTGAAATGGAAGATGACCGGTATTTTAAATGGGGTTGATTACGATGTCTTTAACCCAATGACCGATAAAGCTTTAGCCTTCCCTTACGAAGACGTTGAGGGGAAAAAGAAAAATAAAGCGGCGTTTCTTAAAGAACAAGGACTCGATCCTGATAAGTTGACGATTGGCATGGTCTCTCGTTTAGTTGAACTGAAAGGGATTGATTTAGTCCAGCGGATGGTTGAAGAATTAATGGCTTTAGATATTCAACTGATCGTACTCGGTACGGGTGATTACCATTATGAAGAATTCTTTAAGTACGTACAAAGCCGTTATCCAAAACAAACGTCGATTCACATTAAATTTAGCAATGCGCTTGCGTCTAATATTTATGCAGCCAGTGACTTATTCTTGATGCCATCACGCGTGGAACCTTGTGGGTTAAGTCAAATCATTGCTCTTAAGTACGGGGCGTTGCCGGTTGTAAACCAGACTGGTGGATTAAATGATACCATCACGCATATTGAGGCAGACTCAGATGAAGGCAATGGCTTTATCTTTGATGAGTATAACGCGCATAAGATGTTTGAACAAATCAGACGAGCCAAACGCATTTACGATGAAGAACCAGAGCGCTTTAATGGGTTTGTGAAACAAGCATTTGATACTAACTTTGACTGGGAACAACAGTCAAAAGAATATTACAATGTGTATGAAATTGTTGATGAAAGTGAAGAACATGAAGGT
>JBNJFJ010000039.1:0-16667 GCA_051746745.1 Bacillota bacterium
CGATAAGTTGATCTTTGTGCATATCTTCAATGAAAGCAAGACGCGCCTCCGGTTCAAATCGGTGCATAATATAAAAGTAACCTTCAGTCGCCAGTCGCCGGGCAATCTTTTCATCAATAATCGTCTGCATGTTCGCAGGCACCACCGGTAATTTAAAACTATAACCGCCTAAAGTGACGGATGTGTCACACTCGCTCCTTGATTCTACAATACATTTCGCAGGTACGAGTTGAATATCTTCATAATCAAATACATTTTCCATTGTTTACACTCCTAAAAGACGAATATTTTATAATAAGTGGATTGTTATTGTTCGAATCCCTCAAGTAATATAACGAATTTATGACAAGATGTCAAATGTTTTTATATTAAAAACGAAATATAAAGATTAAAAACCTTAATATCGTTCGGTTTTTTTAAAAATCATCACCCGAATATCTGCCGATTTGATATACTTGTGATGTAAGCGTTTAACATAGGAGGGGATAGAAAATGAAAGTGATAACTGAATATTTAAGAGAAGCGACACCGGAAGTGACGCTGACCAGTTATATTATTGACGATAAAAAAGAATTTCAAACCGGGATAAAGCGACCAGCGGTCGTGCTTGTGCCTGGTGGTGGCTATTTTGGTGTGTCCGATCGTGAAGGTGAACCTGTGGCGTTACGCTTGTTGGGTTTAGGTTACCATGTGTTTCAATTAAGCTATACGACGCGTGATACTAAAAATGAGACAGACCAAGATATGATCAGTGACCAGGCACTAGAAGATTTAGCACAAACATTTGAATATATTCATGCAAAGGCAGAGCAGTTTTACGTTGACACGTCGAAACTAATTTTAATGGGCTTTTCTGCGGGTGGTCACTTATCGGCAATGTTTGCGACTTACGGGCAAACGGCACAATTTTTAGCTAATCGTTCGTATCGTCCATCTGTCTACCAGCCGGCTTGCCTAGTTCTTGGTTATCCTGTTGTGGATTATACCGAGATGATGCGCGTTGTTGATGCATCAGAATCAAAGGACTTACAAGATTTTTGGCAAGCGTCCCACCAATATGTTTTTGGCACGTCCAAACCAACAGCGGACGATTTGCGCGTGAAAAGTCCAATCACGTATGTGACAGAAGAAATGGTGCCGACATTTCTATGGCATACTGTTGAAGACGGGTTAGTCCCACATGAGAATGTATTGACTTTTGTAAAAGCGTTAGCGGCTAAACGTGTCGCATATGAATTGCACTTATATCAATCAGGTGTTCATGGTTTAGCCTTAAGTGACGAAACAACGATGGGTGAAGCGAGTCATGTGAATCTAGCCGCTCAAACGTGGTTACCGCAACTACACACGTGGTTAAAACATCACGGTCTTAGTCTTTAAGGGGTAAATATTTAAAGGTGAGTCATTAAAGAGGTTTACCGGCTGAGTGAAACAGGAAGAGTCTAGTGTAAGTTCAATCTAATGAAAGACACTATCCTAAGGGAGGAATGTTGTGTGAAACACTTAGTCCTCGTGTGTGCCGTCGGTATGTCTAGTAGTATGTTAGTGAATCGAATGATTCGGGTAGCGGAGAAAAAAGAATTAGAAGTGATGATCCATGCGTCTGGGATGGGAGATTTATCGTCGTTCACTGACGAGGCGGATGCTCTCCTTATTAGTCCGCAAATTCACTACATGGAAGAAAAAATCAAAGCGAAGTATCCAAAGATTCCGGTGATGTCGCTGTCGTCTAAAGATTATGCGGAGATGGACGGGGAAACGGTCTTGATGCAAGGTTTAGATTTGATCAAAGGTTGATTCATAAGTGAAACGAAAGAAATGATTGAACAATGTAAACAAACTAGTAGCAACAATGAAAGAAAAGGAGTCCGCTATGACCGAAAAAGATCAGTTACAACAAAAAGCGTTTAAAATAATTGCAGAAGCGGGAAGTGCTAAAAGTTTAGCTGTTTTAGCACTTCAAGCGGCGAAGGTACAACAAATAACAGAGGCAGAACAAAAACTAGAAGAGGCAAGAAAGTACTTCAACGAAGCCCATCACTATCACCGCGATCTCGTTCAAAAAGAAGCCCAGGGTATCGATGTACAGTTATCGCTTATTTTTATGCATGCTGAGGATCAATTGATGTCCACAGAAACCATTATCATCTTAGTCGAAGAAATGATCGAGATGTATCAGCTCATCCATGAAAAGTGAAGTGATCAGACATGGAATGAAACGAGAAAGGCGCTGGAAGCACATGACGCAAGCTGTTTTATCCACTACTTAAAATTATACGGCCCACATAATTGTTTATGATAATGGTGCATCCAGTGGTATACTAAAAAACATAGATATGTACATAGAGATGAACAAGTTGAAAGTGGGGTCAAGATGAAGTATCGATATTTTTTATTTTTAGCTGTGTTAGAATTTGTCCTAGGCATTGGTATTGGACTGTATAGTCTATCACTCGGAAAGTTTAATGTTTTTATCGTCGCGTTATTGTTTATCGTGTTTATGGGAGCGGTGATTAATATCGTCCTATACCGCTACTTTAAAAAAGTTCTCATCCAGGCAGAAATTGATGAAAAAGAATAAGTAGATTATGAAAAGGGATCCGTTGCAACGGATCCCTTTTCGCATGTCTTGAAATAGTAGCGAAAACAAGAAAAATAGACGAATGATGTTCTATAAAACAATCAAAGGGATAAACGTGCGTACAAGATTAGGATGATGTCGTGTTAAGTCGAGTTCTTATACTTATATTTCGTTCAGGTGAATCAGTTTAATAGCTGTTTTTAAAAAGCTACGCGCATATGAAAAACAGATTCGTTTTAAAAAATACTTGAATTCATCCGTACAAGTGGCGATAATGTAGTTAGGAAGTTATAAAATATCTAGGGGTGGTAGTGGTGAAAATTACTCAGAAATTATTAATGAATGCGATGATTGTCCTTGTTTTATTAGGGTTTGTTGGTTGGATGAGCGTTGAGGCATTAAAAGAAACGCGACAAAGTTCGGATGAAATGTACGAACAACGCGTCGAACCGATGCAGGATTTAAATCAAATGGTCCGGTTAGCTGAAAATGCTCAAGTGAATATGTTGACGGCGGTAACGTATGAAGATCCCTCCTACATAGAGGTTGTGCGTGAGAATTTCTCTGAGATTCAGACACATATCAATAATTTTGAAAGCGTTATCTTAACCGATGAAGAAACAGAACTATTTAAAAAGGCAAAAGCAAACTGGATCAGATTTGAACGGGTTGTGAATAATCATATGGCGATGATTGAAGCAGGCGACTATGAGACGTCTAGAAATGAACTGAGAAATATCGGCATGTTTTATGAATCGCTCAGTGACTATTTAGAACAGTTAATGGTGATTAATCAAGAGGCTGTGACAGGTTTATACAACGAAACACAGGCGGTTTTTGACGTAAGTAAATGGACGATTTATGGTGTCGTTTTGATTGCGGCGCTTTTTTCACTTGTGACGAGCGGCGTATTAGGTCGGTCGATTACCGGACCTCTAAAAGTCGTCACAAAACGGATGCAAGCGATGGCGACAGGGGACCTAACCCAGCACCCCCTCTATCAAAAGCGACGGGATGAAATCGGTGAACTGTCACGTCAGATGGCGTTGATGCAAAAAGATGTCACAGTTGTGATTGATGACATTAAAACAGCAGCCAAAAGTGTTATGGATCAAATTAACGTCCTTCGTACATCTTCCTCTCAGGTGAGAGAGGGAAGTGAACATATTGCCGAAACAATGACGGAGTTATCAAGCGGGGCAGAAAATCAAGCCCAGCACGCGCAAGAACTCAATGAATCGATGGAACATTTCTTAGTGACAGTGAGCAACATTAATCATGAAACGACAGCATCAACAAAAGAAGCAACATCTGTCCTCGAATTAACATCTAAAGGGACAGCATCAATGGAGCAAAGTGTGAATCAGATGCAGGCGGTTGACACTGTTGTGAGGGATGCGGTCAGACGGGTTGAAGAATTAAATACGGAAACAGACAAAATCACAAAGTTAGTTGAGGTGATTCAAAGTATTGCGGAACAAACAAACTTACTCGCTTTAAATGCAGCGATTGAAGCGGCGCGTGCTGGTGAACACGGAAAAGGCTTTGCGGTCGTGGCTGATGAAGTTAGAAAATTAGCTGAAGAAGTCTCTTCTTCTGTCCATCAAATTACCTCGATCACGGACACGATTCAATTGGAGACTCAAACAGTCGCAACAGGACTTAAACAGGGCTATAAAGAAGTAGAAATCGGTTCGACTCAGATCAATGATACACGAAGGATCTTCTTAGATATGGACCGTGCTTATCATCGTGTATCTGATTCACTCCAACAAGCAGCGAACCAACTGTTATCACTAGAACAAGGCACAAATACAATGCAACAGTCGATTGAAGAAGTCGCGTCGCTAACAGAAGAGTCAGCTGCCGGTGTCGAAGAAACAGCGGCAGCAAGTGAAGAAGCGGTTCAATCGGTCAGTCAAATAGCTTTGGTTGGTATGACATTATCCGACTTATCAAAAGAGTTAACAGATAAGGTGAATCGCTTTAAACTATCCTAATGAGATACTAACTGTGTACGCTAACGAAATAGCATCGAGGGATGATTCTGTGTAAAGGACGGTATAGATTCTAGGTAATATCGTGTATAATAGGCCTAAAGAGATGTAGAAACGAGGCGATTATAATGAGAAACGATGAACGATTTATTGTAGCATTTAATAAAATCGAGAAATATTTTGATCAACAAATTCGTGACACACGTTATGTACCTTTTCACCGAGCTGTCCAGCGCTTAAGAAAATCAAATCCAATTGTCAGTCATTATCAACAAGATTTACTCGAGTTCTCCGAACTGCGTAATGCGATTGTCCATGAACGAACCGGACATGAGTATACCATCGCGGACCCACATGATGATATTGTGGCATTGATTGAAAAAATCGAACAAGAACTTACTGCACCTGAGACAGTTATCAATTTATTCGGGAAAACATTACGAACCATTCAAGCAGATTTAACGATTGAAGAAGTGTTAAATATCATTAAAGAAACGACATTTTCACAATTCCCTGTGTACGTCAGCAAGCAATTTATCGGTCTTTTAACTGATAAATGTATTTTACATTTTATTGCGCAACGCATGAACGGTGATTGCCGTAAGTTGTTTAACACCGAAGTACGAGAACTACTAAAAGAAGATGCCATTAAAGAAGCGAATTATCGTTTTGTTCCGAGTGACATGAGCGTGTTTGAGGCAGAGGCCATCTTCATGGAAGCGATGAAGAAAGACAAAGTGATTGATGCGCTACTGATTACTGATTCAGGTGAAAGTTACGACAAATTAAAAGGGCTAATTTCGCCGACCGATCTCATAAAAATCAAATAGTAAAGTGCGTGGCATATTTTTCGTAAAAAAACACCTGGCCCCCTCGTTTGGGCCAGGTGTTTAAAGGTTTTTTTAGCTGTAATAACCGTCAACAATTTTACTTACTTTTTCGCGGAACGGTTCAATCGGTACAATGCGCGCTTCTCTTAGATATTCTTTCCCATCAACAAAGAGTATGAGAACCGGGACAGTAAAGATATTAAAGCGGCTCGCAACTTCTGGTACATTAGCTTGATTCACATAAGCTGTTTTTACTTGTGGAAAATCTTCAAACACTGATTCGATTTGTGGCAAGAGACTCACACAAACACTGCAGTTAGGTCTAGAAATATAAAGGAAAGAGACGCCTTCGGTTGACAAAAAATCTTCAAGTACTTCAGTTGATTCGATTGTATTAAATGTTGTCATTACTTCACCTCATTAAAATGGTATCTGTTGTGTATTTAAGCACGTCTTAAATGTTTCTGCAACATAATTGCTTATGTCTTTATGATTTTGAGTATATGACCGATATTATAACTAGTGACTCTGGCACTGTTTATTGTTGGCTAGGTAAGGGAATACTTATACATAAGTTTATAATAAACAATGGTTTTAGTCTTTAACCGATAATAACTCGTTTTAATATGATGTTTGGAGTGGATCGAATGAAATCATCACTACGTATTACATCCATTTACTTTATTATTTCAGCCTTATGGATTACCTTTTCTGATTATCTTGTTGAAGATACAGACTTTAGGTTATTTGATGCTGTATCTGTTCAGACACTTAAAGGGTATTTCTTTATTTTGATGACGTCTGTTCTTATTTACTACCTTGTTGACCGTCTTGAGATGAAACAACAAGAAGAGTTGACCCAACGCTTAGAAAAAGAACGAGAACTTGAGAGAATGTCACAAATGAATGCGCGCTACAAACATGTGATGGAACAAATCACCCAAGGTGTCGTCTTAACCGATCCGACCAAACCGCATCATCCGGTCGTATTTATGAATCAAGCGGCAGAAAACCTAACTGGTTATGCGGAAAAAGATATGTTAGGTCGTGAGTATGTCATGTTGAATCAAGCACCGATTCCTGATGCTGAACAACACCGATTAGATGAAGCAGTAAAAAATCGTGAGCCCTATGCGACAATACTGCCTAACTACAAGAAAGATGGGACGTTCTATTGGCAAGGGCTTAAACTTTCACCAATTTTTGATGCATCGTCACAATTAGAAAATTATTTAGTCATTCAGGAAGATGTGACAGACCAAAAAGAACAACAACGCCTCATTGAAAATCAACTCGACATGTTTGAAGCGATTATTCGCGTAACAGAGGAGCACCAGTTGCTTGAGTACTTAATTGACAGAGTACGACATCACCTTGAAGGAGAAGTTGTCTTTATGCGGTTATCAGAACCGTCCGAAGTGACACGCTTTTATTCTAAAAATGTAAAAAAACCAACCCGTGAGTTTTTTGATGCTCAACAACCGGGGAATCAGTTAGTTAATGATTTGTGTGAACAAAAACATGTCTTAAATAAAACAGATGCGACACAGAGTGATTTCGCACCTATATTCAAACAACAGTTAGGCTACCGCTCGCTATATTCGGGGCCGGTTTATTCAGAGGCTAAAGAGATCTACGGTATTCTTATTGTATTAGTCTCTGATGATGTGACGACGTTGACGATTGTTGACTCGGCGGTACAATCGTATACATCGCTGTTTGCGATTGCGATGCAAAAGTTGCATTTTATGCGAAAAATTACTGAAAGTGAACGCGTGTACCGGTTAATTTCTGAAAACTCAACCGATATGATTGTCTTAATCAATGAAAAAGAAGGCATTGATTACATGTCGCCGTCAGCTGAGCGATTTTTTGGAGAATTGCCGCATATCTACCGGCTGTTGATGCAGTTACCAGAGAAATACCGCGACCAATTTGAAAGTTTCCTTCGCTTAGTGAAGCATACGAAAGACAGCGATACGTTAGAGTTAGAAATTGATCGACCGTTATATGGTGAGGTCACCATTGAAGTAAATGCGGCCGTCTTTTTTGATCATAATGATTTAGAAGAAAAGCTGTTACTTAATATTCGCGACATTAGTGAACGAAAAACATTTGAACAAGCGCTGAACCGTTCGCTCTATTTTGATCCATTAACACAGTTACCAAATCGTTTTTACTTTAAACAAAAATTAAAAGATCGACTGAAAAGTCATTTGTCGACGAGTTTAGTTATGATCAGTTTTGATGAGATTAATCATATTCAACATGCCTATGGGGAGGACATGATGGCGTTTATTTTAAAAGAACTCTCAGACTTAATGTCGCCTTACCCCTTCATTCAACTGTTCTCCAGAACAGGAGAAAGCGAGTTTTCTTTTATCGTGAATACGAATGATCAAACAACGTTAGATGGTTACATCCAAACAATCATTAAGACAATTGAAGAGCCGTGGCATTTAAATGAAAAAGATGTAATTACGACGATTTCTGTCGGGGTATCAATTTCTCAAGATCAATCGACAGATCAATTAATGATTGAAACAGAAATGGCGTTAAAAGAAGCGCAACTGGATGATGAATTGAGGATTCATTATTACCATCCAGACCAACGAGAACAATCCAAACGTCAACTCCAAATCAAAAATGACTTGTATTATGCGAGTGATTATCAAGAGTTTGAACTATTTTATCAGCCAATTGTTGATGTAAGGGAAGAGAAACTGTATGGTTTTGAGGCCTTATTGCGCTGGAAGCATCCGTCGTATGGTTATGTTAGTCCGACGGAATTTATCCCTATCGCTGAACAATCTGGTCGAATTGTTCAAATTGGTTACTGGGTTATAGAGAAGGCTTGTGAACAATTAAAATTATGGGAAGATAGTGGCCTTGAAGCAGTCGTCTCTGTCAATATCTCTTATCGTCAAATTATTGAGAGTGATTTTGTTGACCGGGTGAAAGCAATCATCAAAAAATCAGGGTGTCTTCACAAGCATTTGGTTTTCGAGTTAACAGAAAATATTTTGATGAAAGACATTGCCTTGTCTAACCGTGTATTAAATGAGTTGAAAGCAATTGGCATTCGTATTTCCGTTGATGATTTTGGTATTGGGTACTCGTCACTGTCTTACATTAAGAAATTCCCGATTGATATTTTAAAAATCGACCGTGCTTTTGTAAGACATATCGATGAAGAATCAAATGACTTAGCCATTATCCAAGCGATTGTCGAAATGAGTCGTTCACTTGACTTACGCGTAGTAATCGAAGGGGTCGAAACAGAAATGCAGTTAAAATTATTAAAACAGTTACGCTGTCAATTCATCCAAGGATATCTCTTTAGTAAGCCTATACCGCCTAAAGAAATAGGTCAGCGAATAGAAGATATTCAATATCATCTAGAAGACATATCATAAGTGTCAGGTAGGTTAGAATGAAGTGGGGAAGTATGAACACCCGCTTCATTCTTTTTAATCAAGTTTTTGTGCTTGTTAAAATTGACTTATTTAGATGGTCACTAAAGCAGTGTGAAAATGACTAAAAATAAGATGGATGAGGGATTATGAAAAAAGGAGGATAAAAACAGTTGACTAAATACCCTTAGGGGTATATAATTGTGGCAACAACGAATCAATAGGAGGTAATGAAATGAATAAAGTGACTGTTTATACAACCAATTCTTGTCCTTACTGTGTGATGTTAAAAAACTTTTTAAAAGCTCAAAGTATTGAATATAAAGATGTGAATGTTCAACAAGACCCATTAGCGATGCAATATGTGATGAATCAAACCGGTCAAATGGGTGTCCCACAAACAAAAGTCAACGACGAGTGGGTGCTTGGTTTTGATCCTGATAAAATTATGTCTCTCGTTGACTAATCAACTTAGTTTGAGAAATGTTGAGGAGCGTTTAACATGAAATATGATAAAAAATTAACCAATCGTCTTAAACGGGTCGAGGGACAGATTCGCGGTCTTGTTAAAATGATGGAAGAGGATCAATCGTGTCGTGATGTCGTGACACAAATGTCAGCGGTACGCAGCGCGGTGGATAAAACGATAGGTCTTGTTGTGAGTGAGAACTTGCAACAATGTTTGATCAATCCTCAAAGCGATGAAGATAAAGATAAACTCATTCAAGAGGCGATGGATTTATTAATTAAAAGTAGAAGATAACACTAAATGTGTGTTAAAGGAGAAAATGATGAAAGCTATTGCGATTAATGATATTGTGACCAAATTAGAAAATAAAGAAAAGATCCAGGTGATTGATGTACGTGAACCTTATGAATTACTTGATGGAAAAATTCCTGGAGCGATTAATATTCCGTTAGGTCAAATCCCTTATCGATTAAGTGATTTAGACAAAAACACGCCTTATTATATTGTGTGTTTATCTGGGGCGAGAAGTCAAAGTGCGGTACAGTTCTTAGAAAACCAAGGATATGACGTGACAAATTTAACGGGTGGTATGATGTTTTATCAAGGACCTAAAGGGGTACAGGTATACTAACGCTTAAATAATAAGAAGGAGTGATTGATTCGATGTATCATTATGTTGTCACATCAGAAAAATCAGCTGAAGAATTAAAGGATGCTTTATATGAGGTTGTTCCAACGATACAATTTGGTATTTTGGGAGAGCTAGACTTAACGGCGATTATGCAGAAAAAAGGTATCGATCACAGTACGCAATCGTATGAATTTGAAGTATGTAACCCGAAACATGCGAAACGCCTGATTGACCAAAATCCACTCGCTCATATGTTCTTACCATGTAAGGTAACCATTTATGAAGCGGATGGTAAAACGCATATCGGTATGCCGCGACCATCTACGCAAGCTAAAATGTTAGAAGATGCGACATTAGAGGACATGGCAAAAGAAGTCGAAGATATTTTAATTGGTGCGATTGACCAAATTAAATAAACAATAGAGATTAGACACCCCGCGCTATCTGTTTATAAAGATAGCTAGGGGTGTTTTCTTTTGGGCAAATCAGTTTTATCTTCATACCATATAAGGTATAATACTAAACGTTAAGGTTTATAAAGGGGGATGCAATATGTTGCCAGAAGCAATTTTACTAGGCCCACTCGTCATAAAAGCGACGTTGATTGTTACGATGTTAGGTTTAGTTGGTGGCGGGTTGTTGTTTTATTACACCAGTCCGTATGAGCAAGCATTAAAAAAATTACATAGCAATAAGTTATTAGACATCGTGTTATACACAATGATTTTTACCATTGTCGCGAAAGTGATACTGAATATGTCGTTGTTTTTCGACGATCCGGTGGCCGTATTAGCTTATCCGAGTGATTCAACCGCCTTTTATTTAGCAACGGGTGGTGTCATAATCGTGATGGCGTGGTCTTTAGTAAAAGCGCGCACTGAGCTAGTACCGCTGATTGACAGTCTGTTCCGATTGATTGTTGGTAGCCAGTTCGTGCAACTATTTTTAACGTTAACGCTGACGACCTATTACGTATCAATGATCCAACTTGGGTTACTCTTTGTGACGCTGTTGTTACTTGTTTTTTTAACAAAACAACCGTTAAATATCATGACGCAAGCAAGTATCATAGGTGTCTATACGATGGGTGCTTTCGGCTTATCATTTATTGAAACAATGCCGTTTTTTAACTTTTACGTTCACGGTAGTTATTATTTATTTCTCGGGCTTATTTTAATAGCGACGCTCGTCTGGTCTCAAAAACACACAACAGAAAGTAGGTAAACCATGCAACCAGCAACTGATGTTACATTATGGCTTGCGCTCTCAGCAGGCGTTTTATCATTCTTATCACCATGTACCTTGCCGATTTTTCCGGCATACTTGTCTTATATTACTGGGGTGAGTGTAAAAGATTTAAATGAAAAAAGGGATATGAAATTACAAGGACGCTTATTATTACATGCGGTGTTCTTCCTATTAGGTATGTCAACGGTGTTTTTAAGTCTCGGTTTATCTGTCTCATTCTTAGGTGAGTGGCTACAAACGCTGTTAACCGGTGATACCGGGTTGTTTGTTCAGCGTATTGCTGGGATTTTTCTTGTGTTGATTGGTTTAGTCGTTGGTGGTTGGATCAAAATTCCGTTCTTGATGCAAGAACGACGGATGCGAATTAAAAATAAACCCGCTGGATTATTTGGTAGCTTCTTTGTTGGGATTGGCTTTTCGGCTGGTTGGACACCATGTATTGGTCCGATTTTTGCCTCAATCCTTATTTTAGCAGCCACCAGTCCAGCGGCGGGGGCACTGTATACGGTTGTCTATATCATTGGCTTTAGCTTACCGTTTCTATTGTTCACCTTTTTCTTAGGGTCACAGCGCTGGTTAGTGAAATACAGTGAAAAGCTAACAAAAGTCGGTGGGGTCTTAATTATTATGTTTGGCCTGTTACTTTTTACCGGAGAGCTTGCGCGACTATCCAATTGGTTGTTGCGCCTTGTTGAAGATACGTGGTTTGAAAATCTAGGATAATGAAGGGAGAAAGTTGAATGAAAAAAATAATTATTGCCGCCTTATTGCTTGTGATGTTTGGCTATAGTTTATATGAGTTTATTGATCCATTTAGTGAAGAAGCAGAAAGTGAAGACTTTAATGTCGTAGAAGATGAGGGGACACTTGAGGAGAATGACGAAACAAATGAACAGACAGACTCGGGACCCGAAGTAGGAACGAGTGTCGGTAACCTCGCACCGGACTTTATGTTGTCGTCAACAACTGGGGAGACGGTATCACTCTCTGATTACCGCGGGAAACGAGTGATGGTTAACTTTTGGGGTACGTGGTGCCCACCGTGCCGTGCTGAGATGCCGGATATGGAGAAGTTTTATCAGGAAAATGATGTCGAAATTCTAGCGGTTAATTTAACCCCAACTGAGTCAAATGTGAGTGATGTGACTGATTTTATCGATGAATTTGGTTTATCTTTTCAAGTCCTTTTAGATGAAGAGCTTGCCGTGTCATCTCAATACGGGATTCAACCCGTACCGACATCATTTATGGTGGATTCAAATGGGATTGTTCAATACGTTGCTCTAGGGGCCGTTAATTATGAACAAATGGTCCAAGCACTTAATACGATGGAGTAATCGATAGGTAGGTATTTACGTAAAACGTAAGACATAAAGAAATTAAAAACAGCGACACCAAGTGAGTACTTGGTGTCGCTGTTTTTTTTATTGGAAAGTCTGTTTCAGTTGCATTTGTTCGGTGAATAAGGTTGGGTAGGATAAGAATCCTAACATAATACTTGTTAAAATGGCTGTTGTGAGTAAGATGAATAAAATTAATAATTGGAACTGTACGGCTTGAATGGGATCAGCCCCAGCAATAATCTGACCACTCATCATCCCGGGCAACTGGACAAGTCCCATCGTTTTTTGTTTTTCAATCGTTGGCACTGTACTTGCTTTAATTGACGTAATCAGTTGCCTGTGAATCGCTTGTTTGGTTGAACCGCCGAGCGAGAGAATGAGTTCAATCTCATTTTGTTTATCTTCGACTTCAGAGGTTAACCGATTTAAGAATAGAATCGATAACACCATCGCATTCCCGACAACCATCCCACTGATTGGGATCACGTATTGCGGTGTTGCGGGCGTGATATTTAAACCGATCAGGATCGCTTGTGTTAATACTTCGATAGTGATATACGTTAAGATTAACTTCCAGGTGATGCCTTTGTAGTTGATGCCTTTTTGTCTTGCATTATGAGTGGCCGCAAAAATAATGAGGCCAACCATGAGAATCATAAAGATAGGCGAATCTTGATCAAAGATAAATTGCAGTAAATAACCGACAATCAGTAGTTGAATAACCGAGCGTACCGTCGCAACGAGAATATCTTTTTCAATGCCTAACTTTAAAAAGTAAGCGAGAAAGAGCGGAATTAATACGAATAGTAACGTGAGTGATAGGGTGAAATAGGTCATGACTCCTCGCCTCCTTCTAAAAAGTCAATGACCGTTTGATCAGTTGCTTCATTTAGTTTATCTGTTGGTCCTTGGTAGCGACATTCACCGTCGATCAGTACCCATGTATTGTCGCTTAGACGTTTGGCTTGGTCGATGTTGTGGGTAATCCAAAGAATGGTTTGATGATCGTCTTTGTTTACTTTTTTAATGAGTGTTTCAATCGCTTGCGTAGAGACTTGGTCTAATGAAGATGTGATTTCATCCATTAATAAAATATCAGGTTGATTCACTAACGTTCGGGCGATGGACACCTTTTGTTTTTGCCCACCAGATAGTTCTTTTGCTTTGGTCTTTAAGAAACGTTCTTCTAATCCAACTTTGTCTAGCAATGACAGGGCTTCTTCTTCTGGTAATGTGTCATCATGTAGTTGACGCGGTAAAGCGAGATTGTCATAGACCGTTCCTGGCGTCATGACACCTTCTTGTAAGACGATGCCGATTTTTTTTCTTAACATCATCGGATCGATTGTCTTAACATCTTCATTATTAAACGTAATCGTTCCTTTGGTATGCGTTTTTAATTGATTCAGCAACCTAAAAAGTGTTGATTTTCCTGCGCCAGATGGACCGACAAAGGCGGTTATTTTACCTTGTTCGATGGTACCAGACATGTCTTTAATTATGGTTAAATCATCGACTGTATAGGAAACGTGATTGAGAGAGAGTGCTGTTTCTGTCATAGGAAGACTCCTTTTTATACTTATTATTTGACTATATCAATTATCTGACTTTTAGTAGATAGGTTTTAAAAATACTCAACCGGGTATACATTATAATGTAAGTGGACACTAACTTAGTTTCTCTTTCTACATTATAAGGTAAATAAGGGATGAAAGTAAACACATTCAGCTTTTACATTGAATCAAAAGAAGAGGTAAAATGAGTTTGACAAATAACCATTATTAGATTATAATAATTATAAAGTGATAATGATTAAAAAATCTTCTTTCCTGG
The DNA here is from genome assembly GCA_051746745.1 of Bacillota bacterium. Classification (GTDB taxonomy): domain Bacteria; phylum Bacillota; class Bacilli; order Bacillales; family Amphibacillaceae; genus Halolactibacillus. Next base: position 14,346 of record JBNJFJ010000039.1, read on the forward strand.
ATATGTTTATCTCGATTAGAAACGGGAACAGTAACAAGGGAGAGCAAAAGAACAAGAACACATTATTCAAGGAGGCATTTTAAATGACACAACTGCACGATCACGTAAACAAAATTGTCGCAACGCAAGGGGTATTATTCACGAAACTACATCAACATCACTGGTATGTAAAAGGCAATAAATTCTTTGTCTTACATGAAAAATTCGAAGAGTTATACGATGAAGTAAATGAACAATTTGACGAATTCGCTGAGCGTCTGTTGACCATTGGTGGCCAACCTTATTCAACACTAAAAGAATTTATTGACCATTCAAGTATTTCAGAAACGCCTTACACCAAAGAAGTATCGTCAGAAGAAATGGTAAAAACCGTACTTGCTGACTTTGAAACCGTCGTAAAAGATTTAGATAAAGGGATTGAACTTGCGGGTGAAGCCGGAGACGATGTGACAGAAGATTTATGTATTGGTTATAAAACATCACTTGAAAAACATATGTGGATGTTACGCTATTATTTAGGTTAAGCCCAACAGTGAATGTTTCATTAGTATTTGAATGATGAATTTAAATGAATAAAATCATTAAAGGAGCTGTTTTCATTGACACAACTACACGATCACGTAAACAAAATTGTCGCAACACAAGGGGTATTATTCACAAAGTTACATCAACATCACTGGTATGTAAAAGGCAATAAATTCTTTGTCTTACATGAAAAATTCGAAGAGTTATACGATGAAGTAAATGAACAATTTGACGAATTCGCTGAGCGTCTGTTGACCATTGGTGGCCAACCTTATTCAACACTAAAAGAATTTATTGACCATTCAAGTATTTCAGAAACGCCTTACACAAAAGAAATATCGTCAGAAGAAATGGTAAAAACCGTCTTAGCCGACTTTGAAACCGTCGTAAAAGACTTAGATAAAGGGATTGAACTTGCGGGTGAGGCAGGAGACGACGTCACAGAAGATATGTGCATTGGCTATAAAGCGTCACTTGAAAAACATATGTGGATGTTACGCTTTTATCTAGGCTAATGATTGAATAGCTAGCTAAGCCGGTGAGCAAAGCATCTGTTTTGAAGTAAACGAATAAATTAATCAACTATGAGGCAAATATTTGCCCATCAATATTATTAAACCTAAAAGGAGCTGTTTTCATTGACACAACTACACGATCACGTAAACAAAATTGTCGCAACACAAGGGGTATTATTCACAAAGTTACATCAACATCACTGGTATGTAAAAGGCAATAAGTTTTTTGTCTTACATGAAAAATTTGAAGAATTATATGATGAAGTGAATGAACAATTTGATGAATTTGCCGAGCGTCTGTTAACGATTGGTGGCAAGCCTTATTCAACGCTAAAAGAATTTATCGATAACGCAAGTATTTCTGAAGCGCCTTACACAAAAGACGTACCGTCAGAAGAAATGGTAAAAACCGTCTTAGCTGACTTTGAAACCGTCGTAAAAGACTTAGATAAAGGGATTGAACTAGCAGGTGAAGCGGGCGATGATGTGACAGAAGACTTATGTATTGGTTATAAAACGTCACTTGAAAAGCATATGTGGATGTTACGTTATTATTTAGGTTAAGTCGAACGGTAAATGTTTCATTTGTATTTGAATGATGAATGTAAAGAAATAAATAAATGATTAAAGGAGCTGTTTTCATTGACGCAACTACATGATCACTTAAACAAAATTGTCGCAACCCAAGGGGTATTATTCACAAAGTTACACCAACATCACTGGTATGTAAAAGGACCAAATTTCTTCACTTTACATGAAAAATTTGAAGAGCTATATGATGAAGTAAATGAACAGTTTGATGAATTCGCCGAGCGCCTATTAACAATCGGTGGCCATCCTTACTCAACACTTCAAGAATTCATTGATAATTCAAGTATTAGTGAAGCGCCTTACACAGAAAAAGTGCCGGCGGAAGCGATGGTAAAAACCGTCTTAGCTGACTTTGAAACTGTCGTTAAAGATCTAGAAAAAGGAATCGAACTTGCGGATGAAGCCGGTGATGACGATACCGAAGATTTATGTATCGGCTATAAAACTTCACTTGAAAAGCATATGTGGATGCTTAAATACTATCTAGATTAATTTAAGTTTAAAGCAAGAGCATTATCTCCGTATTTTCGGTGAGATAAGATCGATATAAAAAACAAACAAAGTTAAGATAAGGCAATAGAAAAAAGACTCACCTCGGGTGAGTCTTTTTGTCTGTCACGCTTGGCTTAATAGAAAGATGCGCCAACGATGACAAGTAAAATAAACAGAACAACAATTAATGCAAACGTAT
>JBNJFJ010000040.1:0-2046 GCA_051746745.1 Bacillota bacterium
AAAGAAAGCACATCTACTGTGCGTGTAAAAAGTATGATCGAACAGAATCGACAAAAACAATCTTTCCGTGCCGTAGGCGAAAAAGCTGTTCCAAGTGTGCTACTCGTGATTGCGCTTATCTCAATCTTAACAACGATTGGCATTGTGTTTGTTTTAATTACGGAGACGTTTGAATTTTTTAATCGTGTGTCACTTGTCGAATTTTTTACAGGCACAGTATTACGACCACTGAGTCAAGATCCGAAATTCGGTATTTTACCGTTAATTAACGGGACAATCATTTCATCGGTTATTGCGATGCTTGTCGCTGGTCCGATTGGGATGATGACGGCGATTTATTTAAGTGAATATGCATCAGATAAAGCGCGTCGTGTATTAAAACCTGTTTTAGAATTACTCGCAGGGATTCCAACGATTGTCTATGGTTTTTTTGCTTTTACTTTTGTGACACCCTTTTTACGTCAATTTATTCCTGAGATGAGTGCGACGAATATTTTAGCGCCAGGTCTTGTCATGGGTGTGATGATTATTCCAATGATTGCTTCTTTATCAGAGGATGCAATGAACAGTGTGCCAAATGCGATGCGCGAAGGCGCGTTAGCTCTTGGTTCAACGAAACTAGAAGTGACATTTAAAGTGATTATTCCGGCAGCCTTTTCTGGTATTGTGGCAGCGTTTGTATTAGGGATTTCTCGTGCCATTGGTGAAACGATGATTGTGGCAATTGCGAGTGGTAGTTCGAAGAACTTCACGTTCGATATTACTCAATCTATGCAAACGATGACGGCTTATGTCGTAGAAGTTGCTGGTGGGGATGCGAGTCCTGGATCAACGATTTATTATAGTTTATATGCCGTGGCGATGACGCTCTTTATCTTTACTCTACTAATGAATGTTTTAGCGCGTTATATTGCACGCCGGTTTAGGGAGGAATATTAATGGCTACACATATACAATCAGACAAAGTTCGCAGCCGTATGAAACGTCGCGTAGCTTTAAACAAAGGGTTAAGTGGTGTATTTTTACTCGCGACAACGTTTGGTGTTTTCGTATTAGGGGTATTATTCTATCAAATCCTTACAGAGGGACTTCCCTATATTAATATCGATTTTTTAACAGGTAAATTATCAACGAATGCAGAACGCGCAGGTATTATGGGCGCGATTTTAGGAACGCTATGGCTTATGGCTGTTGTTATTCCAGTGACAATCGTGTTAGGTGTTGGGACAGCAATCTATAATGAGCTATACGCTAAACAAGGAAAACTTCAAAGCATCATCCAAACGAATATTTCAAACCTTTCCGGGGTACCATCCATTGTTTATGGTATTCTTGGGATGACGATTTTTGCTAGTTTGTTAAATTTAGGTAGTGTCGTATTAGCTGGTGGTTTGACCATGTCCTTACTCGTTTTACCGATTGTGATTGTATCTAGCCAAGAAGCACTCAGAGCCGTACCCGGTTACTTAAGTGAAGCATCAATCGGTTTAGGGGCAACAAAGTGGCAAACGATTAAAAACATCATCTTACCGGCAGCTTTGCCTGGTATTTTAACAGGGGCTATTCTAGCATTATCTCGCGCTATTGGTGAGACCGCACCACTTGTTGTACTTGGTATTCCAGCGTTGCTTCTACCATTTCCAGGCGGGTTATTTGACCGGTTTACCGTTCTACCGATGCAGATTTATTACTGGACACTTGATGCATCATTAGTGACAGAATACCAATTCTTAGCTTCAGCGACGATTATCGTCTTACTGGCGATGCTATTTATTCTAAATGGAACGGCGATTGTGATCCGGAATAAATTCCAACGACGTTATTAAAAGGGGACTTTATTATGAAATTTGTGACAGATATTAAAAATACACGACAAGAAGAGAAGCAACAACCAACAAAAGTATACGACACGAAAGATTTAAACCTTTGGTATGGTAATACGCATGCTTTAAAAAACGTGAACTTTCCGATTTATGAAAAAGAAGTGACCGCAATTATCGGTCCATCTGGTTGTGGTAAATCAACATTTTTAAAAACATTAAACCG
>JBNJFJ010000040.1:2146-16485 GCA_051746745.1 Bacillota bacterium
GGACAGAAGACTATATTACAGGACGTTTCGGTTAATTAAGAGGAGGCTATATTTATGGTACGTAGACAACAATTTGAAGATGAGTTACTGCAAGTCAAACGACGCGTGATCGCGTTATTAGAAGCAAGTAGAGAACAATTAAATCGTTCAGTTAAAGCTTTATATGAATCAGATGTAACAGAAGCAAAACAAGTGATTGAAGATGACAAATCATTGGATGAGTTAGACTTAGAAATTAATAATATGGCGATTTTAATGATCGCAAAACAACAACCTGTCGCAACCGACTTACGCCGGCTGATTGTTGCGATTCGTTTAGCGACAGATATTGAACGTATGGCAGATAATGCGAAAAACATTGCTCGTTCAACGATTCACTTAGGCAATGAACATCAATTAACGATTGATCCACGCTTAGATCAAATGACGACAATTGCAAATAGCATGATTGATCTGGCGATTGAAGCATATGATGAAGAAGATATTTTAAAAGCAAAACAATTATCAGAAAAAGATGATGAAATTGATGCGTTATTTGGGCAAGTGTTAAGAGATATGCTGTCAAATAAAGCAACAGAAAAAGATGAAATTCAACTCATCATGCAAGTGGCCTTTAGTACCCGGTATATTGAGCGATTTGGCGATCACTTAACGAATATTGCTGAAAATATTATGTACCTCGTTAAAGGTGAAATTTACGACTTAAATAAATAAAACTTTTAAAGACCCAATCACTACCGCCATATATATGGGTAAGTGATTGGGTCTTTAGTGTATGCGTTATTGTCTTGTCTCAAAATAATTGATGACACCGTCGGTGATGCCTTTGGCTAATTTTTCATGATAGCTTGCTTGTTTAATATTTTGTTCTTCAGTGCGATTAGATAAGAAACCAAGTTCTAACAATAAGCCAGGTCGACGGTTATTTCTAAGGACACTGTAGTTACCTGAAGCTACGCCGCGGTCGTTGGCTGATGTTTCGGCTAAGAGTGAAGTATGAACAGTCTCAGCAAGCACTTCGAAGCCAGGCTCACGGTAATAGGTGTTAATGCCATTCGCTGATGGGGAGGCAGGTTCACTATTGTAATGCAAACTTAAAAACATATCAGCTTGTAGGTAGTTACTAAGCGTTGCTCGTGATGTTAAACTATAGTAATAATCATCGTCTCGGGTAAAGACGACGTTGGCACCTTGTCTCGCTAAGTAACGTTCTAGGACACGTCCCGTTTGCATCGCAAATTGGCTTTCATATTCATCGTTTAAACTAATCGCCCCAACATCGATGCCGCCGTGTCCAGGGTCAATGACAATGGTTTTGTTGAGTAAAGGTGATTGGCCAACGGGCGTTGTTAAAGTTAAATCAAGTACCTGTTTTTTTATGTAACCTGTCGCATCATCCAGCTCCACTTGGTACCAATCTCCTTGTTCACTCGTTATAGTGACGTGATCATTTTTATTTAATTTTAAAATAATCTCACTTGTAAGTGATGTGTCTTGTCTTACATGGACGACAGGCATGGATATGCGTGTCTCATAAGGAAAAGTTTGAGTCGGTATGTCGGTTGATGTCTCAGTCTCTAATTCTTCATCTGACTCATCACCAGGTGACTCACTTGAGATAGTCACATAATCTTCATGTACCCATCCGGTTGTATTGTTGTAGGTAATCTGTAACCAAGGTGATTCCGTCGCTTCAATTGTGAATGCATCACCTGTATTGACATGGCCAATCGGTTCATAAGCTGTACCAGGACCACCTCTAACGAGTAAATCATCCGCATTAATCGTCGCGACCTCAGCGATAATCGTTAAAGGATTGAATAGTAAAGCAGTGAGTCCAATGGCTAGTAATATGTATGGTAGTTGTTTTAATTTTTTTCTCATAAGTACAGGTAAGTTGCTTTTTAAAGCAACTGTTCACTCCCTTCCGTGTGTGTGTCAATCTCTATCATACGTGTAAACGGTAGGGGAGTCAAAAGATTTTGACCGACAATAAGTCAGTTTTACGTGACAAAACGTCAAGCGTATGTAAAGATTGAAAAAGGTACAAAACTTACTTGACATTCCGGTTTTTTATCAGTAATATTATAAACAATTCAAACAATTTGATCGAACATCACCAATGACGAGAACAGTAGTTAAAATAAGCGAATCAAGAGAGGGAATTGCCCCGGCTGAAACAATTCCTATTTAGCATTTTAATGAAGGACATCTCTGAGGTACTATATTGAACTAACAGTAAATATAGTCGCGAGCAGGCGTTATTGTGATAAGTGGAATACGTCTATTTTGTATTCAACTAGGGTGGCAACACGGGTAATCGCTCGTCCCTTTCATAGGGAGGCGTTTTTTTTATGTCCAAATTGTAAAAATATTCTATTTGTTAGGGGAGATCTACATGATTCGTTTACCACGAGGAACGCAAGATATTTTGCCAGGAGAATCAGAGAAATGGCAATATGTCGAAGCAACATTTATTGATATATGTCGACGATTTAATTACCAAGAGATTCGGACACCTATTTTTGAACATACTGAGCTGTTCCAGCGCGGGGTAGGTGATACAACGGATATCGTGCAAAAAGAGATGTACACATTTGAAGACCGCGGAAATAGAAGTTTAACGCTTCGTCCAGAAGGTACCGCCTCTGTTGTACGTGCTTTTGTACAAAATAAGCTGTACGGTTTAGCAAAACAACCACAAAAACTGTTTTATAACGGACCAATGTTCCGTTATGAACGTCCGCAACAAGGGCGAATGCGTCAGTTTGTTCAACTGGGTGTTGAAGCGCTCGGTAGTAAAGACCCGGCGATTGATGCAGAAGTCATTGCCTTAGCAATGACGTTTTATCAATCACTCGGGTTACATTCATTAAAACTGGTGATCAACTCATTGGGTGATAAAGAAAGTCGTGAAAATCATCGTCAAGCTTTAGTTGATCACTTTAATCCTTACCGCAAGGAGTTATGTTCGGACTGTCAAACGCGACTGGATCAAAATCCACTGCGGGTGCTTGATTGTAAAAAAGATCGTGATCACCACGCCATGGCAGACGCGCCGAAAATATTAGATTACCTAACAGATGAAGCGCGTGTGTACTTTGATGAGTTAAAGCAATATCTCGATGCTTCAGGTATTGATTATGAAGTCGATAGTAACCTCGTGCGTGGATTAGATTATTATAATCACACGGCGTTTGAGATTATGAGTGCCGCTGAAGGCTTTGGAGCCATTACGACCTTATCAGGTGGTGGACGTTACAACGGTTTAGTTGAAGATCTAGACGGACCAGAGACACCGGGGATTGGGTTTGCCTTAAGTGTCGAGCGTCTACTGATGGCGCTTGAAAATGAAGGGGTTACGCTACCTGTTAACGAAGGCCTCGATGTGTATGTCGTGAGTTTAGGTGACACCGCAAAAGTACCGGCCTACACCTTAACGCAACAATTGCGTAACAGTGGGTTATCTGTAGATAAAGATTATTTAGATCGAAAAATGAAAGCTCAATTTAAAGATGCTGACCGAAACGAAGCGAAATTTGTCGTGGTGCTCGGTGAAGAAGAAGTGAATCAAAAACAAGCAACAGTCAAAGATATGGCAACAGGCGAACAAGAAATGGTCGCTTTTGATACATTAGTCGATTATATTCAATCAAAACGCTAGGGGGATAAAAAGATGACAGAGAAAAGACAACTTGCCGGGGAACTTAGGCTTACAGATGCAGGTCAACACGTTGTATTAAAAGGGTGGGTGCAAAAGCGCCGTGATTTAGGCGGACTTATTTTTATTGATTTACGTGATCGAAGTGGAATCGTTCAAGCGGTATTTACACCGGCGAAAAGCGAAACAGCACTTCAGATTGCCGAGTCTGTTCGTAGTGAATATGTCATTGAAGTACAAGGTGAAGTCGTTAAGCGTGATAGCGCAACGATCAATGATAAGATGGCTACAGGAGAGATTGAAGTATTAGTTGAAGCGGTAACGGTATTAAACGAAGCAAAGAATCCACCATTTACAGTGCTAGATGGAGAAGATGTATCGGAAGATGTGCGATTAAAATATCGCTACCTTGATTTACGTCGTGAATCGATGCAACAGACGTTTAAATTACGTCATCAAGCCTCACAAGTGATGCGTTCTTTCTTAAATGACGAAGGTTATTTAGAAATGGAAACGCCAATGTTAACGAAAAGTACCCCAGAAGGTGCGAGAGACTATCTTGTCCCATCACGTATTCATGAAGGACATTTTTATGCGTTACCACAATCACCGCAATTATTTAAACAGTTAATCATGGTCGCTGGCTTTGAACGTTACTTCCAATTTGCCCGTTGTTTCCGTGACGAGGATTTGCGGGCAGACCGCCAACCTGAATTCACCCAAATTGATATTGAAACAAGCTTTATGTCTGAAGAAGAGATTATGGCGATGACAGAGCGCATGATGGCACGTGTCATGAAAGAAGTAAAGGGTCTAGATTTATCATTACCACTGCCACGCCTAACGTATGATGAAGCAATGAGTCGTTTTGGTTCTGATAAGCCTGATACACGTTTTGGTTTAGAACTTGTTGATTTATCAGAAACAGTGAAAGATGCTGGATTTAAAGTGTTTAAAGATGCGGTCGCTGGTGGCGGTAAGGTCAGTGCGATTAATGTGAGCGGATTTGCGGACAAGTTCTCGCGTAAGGATATCGATAAATTAACGGATTTTGTGAAAATTTACGGGGCGAAAGGTTTAGCCTGGCTTAAAGTAACAGACGAAGGTCTCACGGGTCCAATTGCCAAATTCTTTGAAGCAAACGAACAACAAGCAATTCAAATAGCCCTTGAAGCAAAGGAAAATGACTTATTATTATTCGTTGCCGACAAAACATCGGTTGTCTATGATAGTCTAGGGGCACTCCGTCAAAAAATTGCGAAAGACCTTAATCTCATTGATGACTCTGTCTTCAATTTCTTATGGGTAACGGACTGGCCATTACTTGAGTATGATGAAGACTTGGGACGCTATTTTGCGGCACACCATCCGTTCACACTGCCACAAAAACAAGATATCGATAAGCTTTCATCGGCACCAGAACAAGTGAAAGCGTCAGCGTATGACTTAGTCTTAAATGGCTTTGAATTAGGCGGTGGATCATTACGTATTTATAAGAAAGACTTACAAGAAAAGATGTTTGAAGTACTCGGTTTCACAAAAGAAGAAGCAAATGAACAATTTGCCTTCTTGATGCAAGCTCTTGAATATGGTGCCCCACCTCACGGCGGGATTGCGCTTGGTTTTGACCGATTAGTCATGTTACTGGCTGGTAAAACAAATCTGCGTGATACGATTCTGTTCCCGAAAACAGCATCAGCGTCAGATCCATTAACCAACGCACCAGGTACGGTAAGTGAAGCGCAATTAGACGAATTGCACCTGCAACGTCAAACGAAAAATAGCGAAGAATAATAGACTGAAACCCCTTACAAAGAGGGTTGATTATCACTGTAAACTATGCTAAGATAATCTTACAAGTTAATCCTGATGTGTTCGTTGAAAATCCAAATGTTTTGACCGAACATTTTAAAGTCGGGAGCCCAATGTTTTCTTGAGGATTACATGCCCCACTCGTTTGAGGACTTAAGAGTCAAGGGACAGGGCACCCACCTGCCTAGAGCGGGTTCAAAACTTTCTATTGAGACGGCACGATCGGGATTACCTTAAACATTAATCTTAAAAGCTCACCATTCTATGGTGGGCTTTTTCTATTCCCTTTATGCTTTGATGAGTACTAATTGTCAAATAATTGTCACAACTTCCTTTTACAGCAGTTTCATAATTTAACATTTTATGTTAGGGTAGCCGAAAGGAGTGTTAAGATGGTTGAAAAACAACGTTTTCGTATCATAAGTGTGTTTATCTTGATAATATTATTAATTGTTATCACGATGACGATCACGCAAGATGATAATGAAGATACTAAAAATGAAACGATTGAACAGTCAGAAATGAATGATGAAACAGGTCAAGCATCATCCGAAGAGGAAGATGACTCAACAGAAGAAAATACAAATCAGGAAGACAAAGACGCGACTTTTGAAAAACCATCGATTGCGTCTGTTGAAAGTCAATCAGATGCATTATTTGAAGTGACGTTTAAACATCAAGACGAAACTTATCAACAATTATTTAAACGTATTTCACCGAATGAGATTCCGCTAAAATTGCTGGTGGCTGAAAACCAATCAGTAACAGATGAAAACATCACTGTAAAAGACCAAGACATACTGCGTCTAGAAATAGGGGAATCACTCTTAATTGATTATTTTGATCCAGAAGCGACCGAAGAAGATGTTGAAACAGTCGTAACAGAGGCCGTTGAGGCATTCGGCTTGTCAAGGGATGATTTAGAAAAGCAATCCAAAGAAACGCTACCGAAAATGAATTCAGCATTTTCAGGCGAAGACTTTTTGGAAGTTGGTTACGAAGTCAGTAAACAGTCTAACTATCGTGGCCATATTTACTATGGAAAACTACACGGACGCTACGTTCTCATTCGAGGGATTTATCCTTTAGAAGAATTAAAGCAAGTAGTCGAATTAGATGTATTACTTGAACAGCTGTCACAAAACTTGCCGACCATGGTTTATGGTCGCAAGGAAGTAAAAGATGACGCAACTGGACGATTCGATCATGTCACAATGGCCGTACATGGGGGCGACCTAGAAGTGATAGAGCTAGATTATCAGCTATTTACTGAACCGCTGCTCGGTTTTTCTACGTATATTCCTGAAGGAATGGAAGTCACTGAGACAGAACAAGAGAATTTGAAACATTACACGTTCAATGACCCTAAGTTTCAAGATCAATCCATAGAGCTCGGTATTTTTACGGGTCATCAATCACGAAAAGAAGCAACGGCTTATATTAATGACCGGTTCCAGTCTCAGTCAGATATGGGAGATACAGAGCCATATGAGGTGAAGACTCAAAATGAGTCAGGTGAGACAATTAAAGTTATCGATACGTTCACTAACTTGGCTGAACCCGATGTAGACAAGTCTACGATCGAACTCTATCAGTACGGTGACCAGTTGTTTTATCTTAGTGCCACCGCAGAAATAGCTGAACCGTTATATACAGACTTAGGGATGCAACTGAACCAAATGATGACGTTCTTTAAATTCATTGAGACTTAAAATCATCCATCTCGCACATAAACTTATATAAAAAGCATTTGAACAAAGTGATTAAGTAGCTAACAGGGGTTTTAAATTACACGGGAGAAATGGAGAGGATCAGCGATGAAAGAGAAAAAGCGTCAGTGGTGGCTTGTCGTCATCACGAGTGTCATGATTATTGGTGTTGTGTTCACTTACTTCTTAAATAATGATAGAGCAGAAGACGTGACGGATGAACCAATGAGTGAGACAGAAGAAACAGATGAGACGACCGATGAAGAAAATGACCAAGATGAATCAACAAATGGTGAAGAAGGTGTTGAATCAGTCATACGGCCATCAATTGAAGATGTTCAACCATTGTCAGACAGTCTCACAGCCGACCAAACAGTAACCGTAAAGATAGACGGAAAAGAGGTAACGAACACGTATACGGCTTATGATTTTGAACGTATCCCGCTGGAGACCTACGTCCCAATAGATGCGACAGTCAAAGAGGAAGCAATATCAGTACGTGATGTAGATATTGAACGTGCGATCATTGACGATCATTTATATGTTGATTATTTTGGTTCTGAAGCAAATGAAACAGATGTCGAAAAAGTTATGGAAGACACATTTAGTCAATATAACGTGACAACGGATGATTTAGAGGTAGTTGAGGCAGCGGATTATCCTAAAATGTTCCCTGAACGAGAACAGCTCGAGTTTTACGATACAGGTTATACGGTTTTTAAAGTGGAAGAGACGTATGGTGACATCTATTACGGTAAGTTGCATGGCCGTTATGTTCTGATTCATAGTTATGGTTCGATTGATAATCAAGAAGTGAAGTTAACAGAAGCGGTCTTTCAATATTTCCTCTTACCAGATGTCCCAGCGATTGTCTATGGTAATGAGGAAGTGCGTGATGAAGAAACAGGACGATGGGACAATGTCACCTTAACTTATTATATGGATGCTGGTGTGGCGGAGGAGACGTTCCAATTGTTTAAAGAGAATCAACTGAATATGACAAGTTACATCCCGGCAGACTTTTCACATGAAGAGACGAAAAAGGATTCGGTGACGGTCCATACCTTTACCGATGAAGAACCATCGGGTCATGTTGCTTTAGGTGTCTTTGACCAGGGTATTACAGAATCTGAAGCGATCAGTTATATTAATGACTATCTAATAGCAGGTGATAACACCTCCACACATACAAAGGATGAGGCCGTTCAATCATTTAGTTATATGAACGGTGCTGAGGATACTGCTTCGATTGATTTAATTAAGCATCAAGATCGCTACTATTATCTTGAAACATACGGAGAACAGGCTGAATCGGCACACTTTAGATATGGCAGTGTCGCTGGTTTAATTACGGCATTTTTACGATATGAAGATACGGAAGAGTTGCTGATAGAGTAACCGTTATGAATCAGTTGTTAATCGATGAGTGCAGGGTTATGAAGAAAAGACACGTCAACCTAAGTGGTTGACGTGTCTTTATTTTGCGATTGATTCCAAATTACCGTTCTTGTCCATTGTAAAAGTCTGTTGATCCGACGGATCAAGAACGACCATCTTTCTCGCACGTTCCATAATAGAGATGAATGTGTGATAGTCTTCTTCAACCGACGTCAGTTTTGTTTCGAGTTGATGGACAGTTTGTTCTAACTTCTTGTTATCTAGCTTTAATTGCTCAATTTCTTTTGTTTGATCTCTGATAATTCCTTGTTGTTTATCTGTATAGTGCTCTAGACGTGCGAATAGGGTATGAATCTCTTTCGGTACAGCTTTTGTGCTTTTTGACTTGACACTTGTTTTATTTTGACGCCGTTTTTGTAAAGACAAATGTCTAAGGTTTTTTGCTTCTCTAATCTCTGCTTGATACCGGCCTCTTAGTTCTTTATTCCAGCGGAAACCGCAAGCGTCCGGGGTTCTGCGTAATTCATGTGCGACTAAATCAAATGCTTCTAACTGGGTCTGTCCTGACTCAATGTACTTAAGCACCGTGTCTTTTAACAATATGTCTTCTTCATGGCTCCATGCGTCTTGTCGTAACTTTGTCATAGGAACATTCCTTTCTTATATCCTTGTCGTTACTAGTGTATGTTGTAAGACTTGTAGATATAAGTAGTGTGTTCATGATCACTAGTTTTTATTCAATGCTTTAATTTGTTCGTGCATTTGTTTTAAGGCGCGTTCAAATTTACCTGTTTCAACAGGTTGATAATACTGCTTATGCTTAATTTTATCCGGTAGGTATTGTTGTTTCACACGTGCATCAGGATAATCATGCGGGTATTTATAGCCGATACCGCGCCCCATATCTTTAGCGCCTTGATAGTGGCTATCTTTTAAATGATCCGGAACTTCTCCTGTATCCATTGACCTTATATCTTTTAAGGCGTGATCAAGTGCTTTATATGCGGCATTAGATTTTGGTGATAGGGCAAGTTCTACCGTAATGGAGGCAAGTGGAATACGCGCTTCTGGAAACCCGACCCGTTCCGCTGCTTCAATCGCATGAAGCGTTCGTGGTCCTGCTTGTGGATGTCCAAGGCCAATATCTTCATAAGCAATCACTGTTAAGCGCCGGGCGATACTATCTAAATCCCCGGCTTCAATTAAACGTGCTAAATAATGTAGGGCTGCGTCAACATCACTGCCGCGGATCGATTTTTGTAAGGCTGAGAGAACATCGTAATGATGGTCACCATCCTTATCATGAGTAAAACTTTTTTTCTGCATACATTGTTCGGCGACATGTAAATCGATAACGATGATGTCTTCTGTGTTTTTGGCGGTAGAATAGGCCGCAAGCTCTAGCCCGTTTAAAGCGGCGCGCAAATCACCTCTTGAACTGTCCGCAAAATGCTGAAGGGCATCATCTGTCACTTGAAGCGACATCTCACCAAGGCCTTTTTCCTGATCATGAATGGCCCGGTTTAAGGCATCTAATACATCCGACTTTGTGAGAGCTTGTAGTTCAAATAAGTGCACGCGACTTCTAATCGCTGGATTGATCGCATGGTAAGGATTACTTGTCGTACAGCCAATTAATGTGATGAGATTACTTTCAACATGCGGCAGTAAATAATCTTGCTTCGCTTTATCTAGTCGGTGGACCTCATCCATAATCACCACTAAGTTGCCGTGCATCTTGGCTTCTTCAATCGCAATCTCAATATCCTTCTTTTTATCAATCACCGCATTTAATACTTTATAACGTAATCCAAGCGTCGCCGAGAGTGCCATCGCCATCGATGTTTTACCAGTCCCAGGTGGGCCATATAAAATCATTGAACTTAAGCGATTGGCATCAATCATCCGCCGGATCATGTTTCCTTCCCCGATCAAGTGTTGTTGCCCGATTATATCTGTGATGTGTTCAGGTCTTAAGCGATAAGCGAGTGGTTGTGTTGCCATGTAAAAACCCCTTTAATACAAAATTGTGTGATTCATTTCGAATGACTTGACGTCGTATGACGGTTTCATATAAAATATACTACATTTGTAGGAATTAATATAGTGAACTGTTTAATGATTACGGAGACATAGCAAGCCGACGCGTCTTCATGATATAATGGCAACAGAAACAAACGACTAGGAGTGTTAATCGATGAAGATCTCAACGAAAGGACGTTACGGCTTAACCGTGATGATTGTCCTGAGTAAACATTACGGAGAAGGCCCGGTGTCTTTAAAAAAGATTGCAGAAGAGCATGACTTAAGTGAGCATTATTTAGAACAATTAGTCCCACCATTACGCAATGCTGGGCTTGTAAAAAGTGTGAGAGGCGCTTATGGTGGTTATAAACTCGCGAAACCAGCCCATGAAATTACGGCGGGAGATGTGATTCGTATATTAGAAGGGCCGATTACCCCGGTTGAAGGCATCGAAGATGAAAGTCCGGAAAAACAACACTTATGGATTCAGATCCGGGATGCGGTTAAAAACGTGTTAGATACAACAACATTAGATGATTTAGCTACTTATAAAGAAACGGGAGAAAATGAACCGTATATGTTCTATATTTAAAAGAGAGGATGAAGAAAATGGACGCTTTATATTTTGACCATGCGGCGACAACGCCGCTTCATCCCGTTGTCGCACAGGCGATGTCCACCGCTTTAACTGAAACCTACGGTAACCCGTCAAGTATTCACCAATTGGGGCGGCAGTCAAGAAAAGTGGTAGATGAAGCAAGAACAGTGATTGCCAAGTCACTCGGGGCAAATGATAAAGACATTATTTTCACAAGTGGTGGAACAGAAGCGGATAACTTAGCGATCATCGGTACGGCGTTAAAACATCAAGACAAAGGGAAACATATTATTACCTCGGCCATTGAACACCATGCGGTGTTAGATAGTTGTCACTACTTAGAAACGCTTGGATTTACTGTGACCTATTTACCAGTAGATGAAACCGGTGTTGTGGGGGTAGAGGCTGTAAAAGCGGCGCTGACAGACGAAACGATTCTTGTCTCTATTATGATGGTGAATAATGAAGTCGGCACCATTCAGCCAATCCAAGCAATCGGTGAGTTATTACAAGACTATCAAGCCATATTTCATACCGATGCGGTCCAAGCATATGGGATTATGCCCCTAAATGTTTTTGACTTACACGTTGATTTATTAACCGTGACCGCTCATAAAATCAATGGACCAAAAGGGATTGGCGCGCTCTATAAACGCCAAGAAGTTAAATTACAGCCGCTCTTTTTTGGAGGCGATCAGGAACGAAAACGTCGCCCAGGAACCGAGAACTTACCCGGTATCGCCGGGTTTAAACAGGCGGTTGAACTGTTTTTAGGTGAAGAATTAAACCGTCAGGCGCGTTTCCAACAGTTAAAAGCACTATTTGAACAAGAGCTATCAACCATCGATCACATTGTCATCAATGGCGATGAGAAAAAGGTTAGTCCACTGATTTGTAATGTAAGTTTCTTAGGTACGCGAATTGAGCAAGTGTTAATGAATCTAGATTTAGACGGGGTGTTTGTCTCATCGGGTAGCGCATGTACGGCGGGGGCGATGACGTCCTCACATGTGTTAAAGGCGATGTACGGAGAAGAAGATGAGCGTACGTTGAGTGCGATCCGATTTAGTTTTGGTCTTCATCATACAGAACAGGCGATGATTGAAGTTACAAAGCGAGTCAAACAGACAATTGAACGGTTAAGAAAGCTAGCGAATTAAAGGAGCAGATAATTATGAGTAACAATAAACATACCAGGGTTGTTGTCGGTATGAGCGGTGGGGTCGATTCCTCTGTGACCGCCTTATTACTGAAGCAACAAGGCTATGATGTGATCGGTATTTTCATGAAAAACTGGGATGATACGGATGACGATGGTTTTTGTACAGCAACAGAAGATTATGAAGATGTGATTCGTGTCTGTAATCAACTTGATATCCCGTATTTTGCGGTTAACTTTGAACAACAATATTGGGACAAAGTGTTTACCTACTTTTTAGATGAATATAAAAAAGGACGGACACCAAATCCTGATGTGATGTGTAATAAAGAAATTAAGTTTAAAGCCTTTTTAGACCACGCGCTTTCTCTTGGAGCCGATTATGTAGCGACAGGTCACTATGCACAACTGAGACGAGAAAATGGTAAAATCGAATTATTGCGTGGGGTGGATGATAATAAAGATCAAACCTATTTCTTAAATCAACTGTCACATGACGTGTTAGAAAAAGTGATGTTCCCACTCGGTCATTTACCGAAAAAAGACGTCAGACAAATCGCCTTAGAACATGACTTAGCGACCGCAAAGAAAAAGGACAGTACCGGTATTTGTTTTATCGGTGAACGTGATTTCAAAACATTTTTAAGCGAGTATTTACCAGCTCAACCCGGTCGGATCAAAACGATGGACGGCGTAGATAAAGGTGAACATGATGGTTTAATGTATTATACCATCGGTCAGCGCCAAGGACTCGGTATTGGTGGTCCAGGTGGGCCGTGGTTTGTTGTTGGGAAGAACTTAAAAGACAATATTCTCTATGTTGAAGCAGGTGAACATAATCCGTATTTATCATCAGATGCTTTACTTGCCTCTGAGGTGAACTTTGTCAATCCGATTGAGGAGACAACGTTTAAAGCAACCGCGAAATTTAGATACCGTCAAAAAGACTCCGGTGTCACGGTGACACAATTACCAGATGGCAACCTTCACGTTGTGTTTGACCACGAAGAAAAAGCGGTCACACCAGGCCAAGCCGTTGTCTTTTATCAAGATGAAGTGTGTTTAGGTGGGGCAACGATTGATGAGGTCTATAAAGACGGCAAGCGCCTCGATTATTTAGGTTAATAATAAAGAATGGAAGAAAGGAGTCCGATATGACTCACATCGAACAAGGGATTAAATATATGCAAGATGAAAATTATGAAATGGCTGTGAAAGCTTTCAACGATGCGATTGAAGAAGCACCAGATAATCCAGTTGGGTACATTAACTTTGGCCACGTGTTAGCGCATCTTAATGAAGAGGCGCGCGCAAAAGATTTTTACGAAAAAGCACTTGAACTTGATCCCAAGGCCGCAACGGCATATTATGGCCTTGGCAATCTCTTATTTGAAAAAGCGCAATATAAACAAGCGATTCGCCAATATACAGAAGCGATTGATTTAGGTTTAACGGAAGCAGATGTCTATTTTATGATTGGTCTCTCACACGTAAAACGAGAAGATTTTAAGCTAGCCCTTCCGTTTCTGATGCGTGCGAGTGAGCTTAGTCCAAACGATAGTGATATTGCGATGCAATATGGTCTCGCTTTAGCGGAACTTTCCCAATTAGACGAAGCGTATCGTGTATTTGATGGGGTCTACAAAAGTTACCCAACCCATGCGGATGCGCTTTATAACCGCGCCCTCTGTGATTTGTTTTTAGAGCGGACAGATGAAGCGATTCAAGATTTAAATCATGTGCTTGACTTAGACCCGGAACATACGCTTGCGCAAGGTACCTTGATGCAGATTGAACAAATATTAGACCAACAGTAAGAAAGTGGGCGGTGGATGTGTCAGAAGAAACGAAGTATATTCGTGGGGAATTGATTTATACGATTTATACCAATCAAGCCGAACACTTTTCCATTGCTAAAATAAAAGTGTTAAAAACAAACGAAGCATTTGATGAGGATGAACTCGTTGTAAAAGGCTA
>JBNJFJ010000041.1:0-16420 GCA_051746745.1 Bacillota bacterium
TTAAGTGTAATTTTACTACTTTTCTACCCGTAAATTTGTCATTCGGAAATATATTGAAGTAATTGAAATCAAACTGTAACATTCTAAAGGTAAAAAAATGGCGGATGAAATGTTATAATAGTGAAGCATGAGCAAATATGTCGCAAAAGTGCGTGGAGTATTTGCTTAATCAAACTTAGTAAAGGTGATTGGATAATTATGATAAAAATGAAAGACATTCGAAAAACATATCCAAACGGTGTACAAGCCTTAAATGGCATAACAATAGATATTGATCTCGGAGAATTTGTCTATTTAGTTGGACAAAGTGGTGCTGGGAAATCAACATTCATTAAAATCATCTTCGGTGATGAAAAAGCCACATCTGGCGATGTGCAAGTAGCTGGGCACGACCTGGTTAATATGAAACGTAAAGAAATTCCTTATTTACGACGTGACATTGGCGTCGTCTTTCAAGATTTTAAGCTCCTACCAACGATGACTGTTTATGAAAATATCGCTTTTGCATTAGAAGTTGTCGAAGAAACACCAAAAAACATTCGTAAACGTGTAATGGAAGTGCTTGATCAAGTGGGCCTTAAAAATAAAGCAAGATTTATTCCTGATGAACTCTCTGGTGGGGAACAACAACGGGTTGCTATCGCAAGAGCGATTGCGAACTATCCGAAGTTACTCATTGCCGATGAGCCAACCGGTAACTTAGATCCAGATACATCATGGGGAATTATGAAAATATTAGAAGAAATTAATGCAGCGGGAACCACCGTTATTATGGCTACCCACAGTAAAGAAATTGTTAATACGATTAAACGACGTGTTATCGCTATTGAAGGCGGTATGATTGTACGTGACCAGCATCGAGGTGATTACGGCTATGAGAGCTAGAACATTTAAACGACATATAAGAGAAGGTCTTAAAAACACATGGCGTAACAGTTGGATGACGTTAGCTTCGGTTGGGGCTGTGACAACGACGTTGATTTTAGTTGGTGCTTTCTTAGTACTCCTGTTAAATATTAATCACATTGCAGAAAACCTCGAAGAAGATGTAGAAATTAAAGTCCTTGTCGATTTAACGGCAAATGATGCTGAAACGACTGCGGTTGGAGATGAACTTGAACGACTTGATAATGTGAAAAGTGTGACATTCTCAACCCGTGAAGAAGAACTTGAACGGTTAATGTCAGGTTTAGGAGATGAAGGGGATATATTTGGTTTACAAGATCAAGAGAACCCGTTGAATGATGCGTATATCATTAAGCTAACCGATCCAACTGAAACCGTCGCAACGGCACAAGAGATTTCAACTTTCAACCATGTTGAAGATGTCAATTATGGTGAAGATTTTGTTCAAAATCTCTTTGACTTTAATGCCTATGCGAGAAACATTGGTCTTGTCTTAATTGTAGCCCTGCTCTTTACAGCGATCTTCCTTATTTCTAATACGATTAAGATTACAATCTTCGCGAGACGTAAAGAAATTGAAATTATGCAGCTTGTTGGAGCGACGAAATGGTTTATTCGTTGGCCATTCTTTGTAGAAGGCATGTTACTTGGCGTATTAGGTAGTGTCATCCCTATTGGCTTTTTAATTGGTGGCTATTACTACTTAGATCAAAACATGAGCGCTGTTCAACAATTTGATTTTATCACGCTCCTTCCATTCTCACCATTTGTCTGGCAAGTATCCGGTGTCATCATTTTAATTGGTGTCGTCATTGGTGTCTGGGGTAGTGTCATGAGTGTACGGAAGTTCTTAAAAGTCTAATGAATAAAGTTGATGGCGCTATACTAGCGCCATCATCCTATAAAAAACACGAAATAAGGAGTTGGCAAAATGAAGAAAATATTGGCATACATATTTATTTCTGTTTTGATAGTGAATATGGTTGTACCTCTGTCACAGCCAGTGATTGCTCAATCGATTAACGAATTAAAGCAGGAGCTTGAAACACTAGAAGAAGAGCGTCAAAACATTAACAGTAATGCAAGTGATGCTGAAGAAAAGATTAAAGAAAACGAAGCGCGTCAACAACAAGTGAAAGCGAAAATTGCCGAATTAGATGAAGATTTGGCCGTCACAGCTGATCAACTTGAAACGAAACAAAATGAAATTAATGTGACCGAAAATGAGATTACGACGATTCAAAATAATATTACAACAACTGAAAATGACATCACTGAAACAGAAGCTGAAATCGTTCAATTAAACGAAGAAATTGAAGACTTAATGGAGCGTATTGATGAACGACAAGAATTGATCAGTTCACGCCTCCGTTCGATGCAACGAACAGGGGGGAATGCGTCATACTTAGAGCTAGTGTTTAGTGCGCAAAGTTTTAGTGATTTTATCTCACGATTAACAGCTGTTTCTAAAATTCTAGATTCAGATAAAAGTATTATGGAAACTCAAAAACAAGATAAACTGGATTTAGAAACGAAACGAGTAGAAGTTGAAACGAAAAAAGCTGACTTAGAAACAAAACGTGCTGAATTAACAGACGCAAAAGAAGAATTAGAATCGAAAAAAGCGACACTTGTTGCACAAAAACAAGATCTTGCTCGAATTCAGGAACAATTAAACATTCAGCGTGCGAATCAATCTGACTTAATGGTGCAGTTAGAAGAAGAACATGCTGAATTAGAAGAATATAAAGTCACACTTGCTGACCAACAAGAGATCAAACGTAAGGAAGCAGCAGCCCTTCAACAAGCTATTAAGAATGCTGAAGAAGCTGCGAAAAAAGAAGAACAGTTAGGTCAAGAAAGTGACAATTCAGCCAGTGCTGGTTCAGGTTCATCTGGTGGCACTCTCTTTTGGCCAGCGTCCACTCGCCGGGTGACATCACCGTTTAATCCAAATCGTGTTCACCCAGTCACAGGCGTTGTCAGACCACACCGCGGGATGGACATTGCAGCACCTGGTACCCAACAAATTTATGCCGCTGAGGATGGGGTTGTTGTCGCAACGTATACCGAGTATGATGGACGCATGAATGGCTATGGTGACGCAATTCTGTTAACACACTACATGGATCTAAACGGTGATGGTACGAAAGAACAAGTATCAACATTATATGCGCACTTACGTTCAGGTACAACACGCGTGAGTCCAGGCCAATCCGTTTTACGAGGTGACACAATTGCCCTTATGGGAAATACCGGTGTTGGAACAGGTCAACACTTACACTTTGAAGTTCACTTCGGTGGTTGGGCACATGCGAATGCCGTTAACCCAGCCAATTACTTGTACTAAACAAGTCGGTTAGAAAAGTTTTAGATGAGTGATTATTAGAGGCATCACGCGACAAGCGTGGTGCCCTTTTTATATCGTTCTTGCAAAAATTATGTTAGACTTAATAAAATAAACAGGAATTAAACAAATGTCAAAGATGCGGAGTGGTTAGTGTTGCGGATGAAAAAGAGTGTTCTTATGATGTTATTGATCGCTGCTTTAGTTTTAGGTGGTGGCATAAGTTATGCGGTAACAGAGTGGGTGCTGGTTGATGAAAGTGAACAGACAAACTCAAGTATTTCAGAAGATCGTTATGAAGAGATGTTAAATGAATTATCGGATTCTGTTCAACTACCAAAAGTTGTTCAAGCTTTTAATCAAATTCAATCCAATTATATAGAAGAGGTATCCGATCAAGATTTAGTTGAAGGGGCCATTAATGGCATGCTCAGTAGTTTGGGCGATCCTTACAGTGAATATTTAGATGTTGAAACGATGGAAGCTTTCAATGAACAAATCGAAGCCTCGTTTGAAGGTATTGGAGCAGAAGTCAGCATGATTAATGGGGTTGTGACAATTGTCTCTCCACTAAAAGGTTCACCTGCCGAAAAAGCTGGCTTACGTCCAAATGATCAGGTGATAACAATTGAAGGTGAGTCGACGGAAGGGTTGGATTTACTTGAGGCCGTTGCGAAAATCCGAGGCGAAAAAGGAACGGACGTTAATATTGAAGTCAGACGTCAGAATTCGGAACAACTGATTCCTTTTACCATCACTCGTGATACGATTCCACTAGAAACGGTGTATAGTGAAGTGGTTGAACAAAATGATGAAACGATAGGTTACATCGAGATTACAAACTTTTCAGAAACAACAGCGACACGATTTAAAGAAGAGTTAACAACGTTTGAGTCAGAGGGGATCGATGGATTGATTGTTGATGTCCGCGGCAACCCAGGTGGCTTATTAGACGTTGTGCAAGAAATTTTACGCGAATTTATCCCAAGTGACCGTCCCTACATGCAAGTGGAAGATGGTAACGGTGAAAAAGAACGCTTCTTTTCAAATACCGAATCAGCAAAGCCCTATCCAGTAACGGTGCTAATTGATGAGGGGAGCGCTTCTGCTTCAGAAATACTAGCGGTATCGTTAAAAGAAGCGATTGATGCGAATGTGGTTGGACAGACGAGTTTTGGTAAAGGTACCGTTCAAACGACATTAGATATGGGTGACGGTAGTTCACTTAAACTCACAATTTTAAATTGGTTATCTGCGGAAGGCACATCGATTCATGAAGTTGGAGTAGAGCCAACCGTTAAAGTTAAGCAACCCGACTATTATTACTCATCACCGATTGTTCTTGAAGAGACAGTAAAAGTAGATGCCGTATCCACGCAAGTGAGATTTATGCAAGAGATGCTTAAAGGTTTAGGATATGATATTGATCGTACGGACGGTTATTTTTCGAATGAAACGGCCATCACATTAGAAGCTTTTCAAAATGATCAAGGGTTATCCGTGACAGGAGAGCTTAATCAAGAAACAGCTGAACGTCTTCAAGGTGAAATCATCCAACGGATTCGTGATGGGAAAGATGACCAACAAAAAGTAGAAGCGATTAATGTAACGTTGCAACAAGCACAAACAAATGAATAAAGCTTAGTTAAGAGTCCCTGTCTTGTCGATGGGGGCTCATTTTTTAGTATTATTTTTTGCGGGTTTCATGTGTGGACATAAAAATATGATATAGTAGAAATAAGAACGTTGTAAGCGTTCAAAATGTAATAGTTTTTTAAAAGGAGTGAGAGACTCACGTGGAAGTCATCATAGAAGTATTAAAGGCAATTGGTTGGTTTTTTGTTAACCCGTTATTTTATTGGTTTTTTATTTTGATATACATATCCTCAACCAAACGAGTAGAAAAAGAGCGATTCACATTTGGGTATAAAGTGTTTCCAACGCTCGATGAATGGTATGGTTTAAAGCGGATTGGATTAATTCTAAGTATATTACTTTCTGTCATGTTTATTGGCTTAGGGATCTTTTTACCGCCATTGATGATTGTGTTACTCGTCATTTTTTCACTACTCTTTTCACTTACGGGTAAGTTTAGCTGGCTCAATAGTGTGTATATTTTTGGCGCAAGTAGTTTGACGTTGTTATTTTACCCTTATTATGAAAGATACTTACCTGATTTACTAAAAGTAACCTTAATCCTTGATTATTGGATTATTTTCACTAGTCTGATGGGTGTATTTATTCTAGTGGAAGCCTTTCTGTTAACCAGAACACGTGATGATCAAACGTTCCCAGAGCGTTTTGTTGGGGCGCGTGGTAAGCAAGTCGGTCAGCATCGGATTAAAAAACTTGCGCTACTTCCGCTACTGTTTATTTGGCCGATTGGAGACCTTGATATCTTTTTCCAATACTGGCCGGTCTTTGATTATCAAGGGGAAAGTTATGGGTTGATTTTCTTTCCGCTACTATTAGGACTTGAACATGTTATTCGTACACAACGACCAAAGGTATTTAGTCAGTGGTTACTGAAGCGGTTAACACTATTAGGTATGAGTGTGATTATGCTTAGCCTTGCTGGATTTCTTTATGCCCCTTTGATTCTGTTAAGTATTATTGTTGGTCTTATTGGTCGGGAAATTTTACTCTTTAGAACCAGACAACATGAAGCGAACCACCCGACGTTATATGGTCCTTCTACGGATGGCTTAAAAGTGCTCGGTGTGCATCCTTTTTCACCTGCGAGTGAGATGGGGATTGAAATTGGAGAAGTGATTACCAAAGTGAACGGTCACAAGGTCTCTAATGGGAATGAATTTTATCAAGCATTACAGTCAAACTTAGCTTTTTGTAAGATAGACATTTACAACCTTGATGGTGAAATTCGCTTTACCCAACGCGCCTATTATGAAGGGGATCACCATCAACTTGGATTAGTATTTGTTGAAGGGTAATAGGGTTAATAAGTAGGCCAAACAAAAAAACAGCCACCTATGGCTGTTTTTTTTTGTATTAAGACGACGGCTCGATTGTTGATGAACGTTATAAGTGATAAGTTACAATTCAGATTCAACGGATAATAGCGAGAGAATATCATCTTTAGATAACGAAGACAGTAATGTTTCTCCTGGTTCAATGACTTCGTTGACTAACGCGCGTTTTTTTTGTTGAAGGTTAAAGATTTTTTCTTCAATCGTCCCTTCGGTAATAAGGCGAATGACTTCCACTTTTTTCGTTTGTCCAATCCGGTGCGCGCGTCCTGCCGCCTGTTGTTCGACGGCAGGATTCCACCATAAATCAAATAGAATCACCGTATCAGCTCCAGTGAGGTTTAGACCTGTCCCACCTGCTTTTAATGAAATAAGAAACAGATCTTTTTCCCCTTCATTAAATTGGTCGACTTTTTCTAGTCGCTCTATTGAAGGTGTCTGTCCATCGAGGTAAAAGTGAGTTAATCCAAGGTCCTCAAGCTCACGTGCAATGATTTTCAACATACTTGGAAACTGAGAAAATAATAGGACGCGGCGGTTTTCTTCTTTAAGTTGGGTTAATAGTGTTTTTAATAAGTCGAGCTTACCTGAATCACCGGTATAGTTTTCTAAAAATAAACTTGGGTGACAACAAATTTGTCTCAATCGAGTCAAGCCTGATAAGATATCAAGCTTATTTTCATTGAATGGCGCATTATTTATTGTATCTTTTATTTTATTGACATAAGACAGGTACACCTGTTTTTGATCAAGCGTTAAGTCGGTGTATTTTTCGTACTCGAATTTTTCCGGTAAGTCAGTCAGTACATCGGTCTTTAAGCGACGCAAAATAAACGGGCGGACCATTTGTTTAATCGCTGCTGTGTCTAAAGAAAGAAAATATTTCTTTGTCCCTAAGAAACCAGGCGAAAGGGTTTGGAAAATCGACCATAACTCTTCTAAACGATTTTCAATCGGTGTCCCACTAAGGGCAAATCGGTGCGTGGCTGTGATGGCTCTGGCCGCTTTTGCTGTTTGGGTTAAATGATTTTTAATCGCTTGGGCCTCGTCTAAAATAAAGTGCGTAAAAGACATCGATTGATATAAGTCATTATCTTGTCGGAGTAGTGGATAGGAAGTAATCCATACATCACTAGGCTGTTCGATTTGTTGTTTCCGCTCTTGTTGATTGCCGCTGACGACTTGAATCGTTAAAGAGGGCGCAAAGCGCTCGAATTCTTTTTTCCAGTTATAGATGAGTGACGAAGGCGCAACGATTAAGCTTTTTGTGTTCTGATGCTCTTCATAATCACTCAATATATAGGTAATGGTTTGTAATGTTTTTCCTAATCCCATTTCATCGGCTAAAATCCCGCCTAAATGATAGGTACTAAGGGTTTTAAACCACTGGTAACCGACGTGTTGATAGTCACGTAACTCGGCTTCGATATGGGGTAAAGGGAAAGATGTGCTCTTGGCCACATCTAAATCTTTAATTAGCGTGTCAAAGGTTGCTTCATAAGCCGTTGTATCCCTGAAATAATCATCAACAACCGTCGCGTGGACGGGACTTAAATGAAGACCATCTTTTTTTACATCGCTTTTTTTCAATTTTAGCGATGCGGCAAAGGCTTTAAACTGTTCAAATGCTTCACTCTCTAAGTCTACAAGTGGTCCTTGTTTCGGGCGGTAATAACGCTTCTTCTCAATCAAGGCTTTCATTAATTCATGAATCTCTTGATCATCAATGCCATTGATATCAAAATCAATCGATAAGACATTTAAGCGATCATCAAATCGAATCGATGGATCAAATTGAATGGCTTCCTCATTGATCATTGCTTTTAGTTGATCTGACAAGTAGACGTTGTGCGTCTCTTTTAACTCAGGTACAATATCTAAAAGAAAGTCATAGATTTTATCGACATGAAAGAGTTGGAAACGTTGATTGATATATTGGAAGCCCCATTGCCTTAATTGTTCAATCACTTTCTCCTCTGCCTTCACGTCACGAACGACGATGCGATCGGTCTCTTTTAACGGCTGATTAAATGAAAAACGGTAATCACCATATTGATAATCGACCGTAACACCAAGCGATTCACCGATAAATTCTAAATAGATATGAACAAGAAGGGGGGCCTCGTATAGCTTTTGTTTAACATTCTCTGTGATTGTCACCGTGCCGATTGCTTCAAGCATCGGTTTAACATAAGTTAAAAAGCTCTGGAAGTCACTTGGTGAGATGCTGAGCTGTTGGGATAGATGTCTCGGCATTTCTTTCATGATTTTGTTTACAATTGTTTTTTGATATTCTGACAATGTATAAATATTGGATTGTTTAATAAAGACTTGATAATACGGTGAATAGCGATAACTTAAGAAATCATCAAAGTGAATGACTTGGCTTTCTGCCTCCGTATCGATTGTGAACTGGATACGGTTGTCTAGCGATGCAAGTGTTAATTCATTATATTCCTTTTGAGTATCTGATTTATACGTTAACGGTTGTGACATTAGCAACGTGAATAATTCCTCAAATAAATAAGGGGGCACAATCATTAAGCGCTGTTGTTGTTCGGCGTATAAGTCTTTATAGGCGCGCTCGTTCGTGAGAGCGTATTTCAGTATATGCAAAATCTGTTGGTCAGTCTCTTTGAATTGGTGTTGGTTTGGTGTATATGAAAATTTATCGGTCACTTGATAGGGTTGTTTATAATAAACCGCGTCGATAAATTCGCGTAAATCCTTCACAATAAATGGTTTTGTTTCACCGACGTACAATCCAATCACAAATCGTTTGTCATCAGTAAAAGATGGGCTGACTTCATTTAAGAGATAGTGGATGCGTAACGTTTGTTTTTCTTTAGGTATAACGGGTTCCTTAAAAGTATCCAATAATCGTAAGGAAAATGGATCGCTTTTTTTAGCTTCGGGTACGTTCGTTTCTAAGTGCGGTTGTTGATGCTTACTGATCGCGAGTAACACCGCTGCAATGTGTTTACATGTCCCGTGTGTATGAAATGCTGGACACGTACAACGCGTTTCTAAATCATCGTCGTCATAGACGAAGATATTGACATGGAAGGTTTCGCTTCCTCTGACATCGGCTTTCCACATATTAATCGCCTGATTATAACTTAAATGATTGACGCGTCCTTTTTTATAGTAATCCAAACCACGACGGTAAAACCGTTGGCCTGTTAATTTCATAATTTCTTTCGGTTCAAAAATCATCCGTGGCATAAAAAAACCCCTTTTAAAAAATGCTATCTTATTATTATAACAAAGATTGCACGTAATGAGCAGAACTTACGACAATAGTCATTGACTTTTTTTCGTGTTTTGTGCTACTTTCATTAACAGAGCGATAAGAAAATTGAACGTTGAGGGGTTAAAACATGTAAATAGGATTGACTTGATATAATGAATGACACTAAGGGTGGACGGATTAACGTTTTCTAAAACGTCACAAGACAGACCTCCTCTATAAACGAATAGACTGTTAAGAAAGAAGGAAAATACATGAGTATTAAAGCAGAAAAAGATATGCGTAAAACGTTTGCGATTATTTCCCACCCGGATGCGGGTAAAACAACGATGACCGAAAAATTACTGATGTTTGGTAACTTAATTAGAGAAGCTGGAACGGTGAAAGGGAAAAAATCAGGCAAATTTGCGACGAGTGACTGGATGGAAATTGAGAAACAACGTGGAATCTCAGTTACCTCAAGTGTGATGAATTTCCCTTATAAAGACTATAAAGTCAATATTCTTGATACACCGGGACACGAAGACTTTAGTGAAGATACGTACCGGACATTAACCGCGGTTGATAGCGTGGTCATGATTATTGATGCGACAAAAGGGATTGAAGCACAAACAATTAAATTATTTAAAGTCTGTAAGATGCGCGGTATTCCAATTTTTACGTTTATCAATAAATTGGACCGTGAAGGACGCGAGCCGTTTGATCTACTCGATCAAATTGAGGAAGTATTAGACATCGAAACCTATCCGATGAACTGGCCGGTCGGGATGGGGAAACGATTCCTCGGTATATTAGACCGTTATAATGATCAATTTGTTAAGTTTAATGGAAATGAACGTGAAAGTTTAATTCCGTTTGATACTTTACACAGTGGTGATTATAAAGACATTACCGAAGATCCAACGTTTAAAGAAACAGAAGAAGAAATGTTGTTGTTGGATGAAGCGGGTGATCAGTTTAATTTAGATAAAGTATTAAAAGGCGATCAAACACCGGTCTTCTTTGGTAGTGCGCTCGCGCCATTTGGTGTTGAGACGTTCTTTGACACGTTTATCGATTTAGCGCCAACGCCTCAAGCGCGTAAGACAACAGAAGGGTTGGTGGAGCCAGAACAAGAACAATTCTCAGGCTTTATCTTTAAAATTCAAGCCAATATGAACCCTGCTCACCGTGACCGGGTCGCCTTCTTACGTGTGTGCTCTGGAAAGTTTGAGCGTGGGATGTCCGTAACGTTACCACGGACGGGGAAATCCTTTAAATTAAATCAAACGCAACAATTCGTCGCCTCAAGTCGAGGGACGGTAGATGAAGCTTATCCAGGGGATATTATTGGAATTTATGACCCAGGTGTGTACCGGATTGGCGATACGCTACTTGAAGGCAAACAAACCTTTGAATATGATGAATTACCACAATTCCCACCAGAACTATTTAAGCGTGTAACAGCCAAGAACGTTATGAAATCAAAGCAGTTTAAAAAAGGTTTAGAACAGTTAGTTCAAGAAGGGGCGATTCAACTCTTTAAGACTTATCCGATGGAAAACTATATTATCGGAGCTGTAGGGGAATTGCAATATCAAGTATTTGAACACCGGATGAAACATGAATACAATGTCGATGTCATGTTTGAATCAATCGGTGAACGTATTCCGCGCTGGTTAACAGATAACCAAGTTGATACGTCACTGTTTGATGACCGGAATTTACTCGTAAAAGACCGCGAAGGCGAGTTTTTAGTCTTATTTAAAAATGACTTTGCCTTACGCTGGTTTACGGATAAACATAAGGACATTGAATTAATCGATTTATTTGAAGTCAATCAATACAATCAAGGGTAATTAAAAGGCTTAGGAGCAACACTCCTAAGCCTTTTAATTTGGTTTCTGTTATAAATCATGCTTCAATAAGAAGAGCACTAAAAGCAATGATAGAGTTGATGCTATTAAAGAATGTTTGTTCGCTTTTTAATTAATATTTGTGTATAATAGGTTTACACAAAGTGTCGGAAGATAAACAATATAAGTGAAAAGAACGGAGGAAAGAAGATGTCTCAATCTTTTGAGCTTATCTCACATTATCAGCCCGCAGGTGATCAACCGAAGGCGATTGATGCCCTTGTTAAGGGTGTTAACGAAAATAAACGGATGCAAACGTTACTTGGAGCAACGGGGACGGGTAAGACTTTTACGGTGTCGAATGTCGTCACCGAAGTAAAAAAGCCCACGCTCGTGATTGCACATAATAAGACCCTTGCCGGTCAACTATACAGTGAATTTAAAGAATTTTTCCCGAATAATGCCGTTGAATATTTTGTTAGTTACTATGATTACTATCAACCAGAGGCATACGTTCCCTCAACAGATACTTTTATCGAAAAAGATGCGTCGATTAATGATGAAATTGACAAATTACGTCACTCAGCAACCTCATCGTTATTTGAGCGAGAGGATGTGTTGATTGTCGCAAGTGTGTCATGTATTTACGGTTTAGGTTCACCAGAAGAATACCGCTCGCAAGTCCTTAGTCTTCGTGTCGGTATGGATAAAGACCGTGACCAATTATTGCGAGAACTGGTTGATATTCAATATGCCCGTAATGATATTGATTTCCAGCGTGGTACGTTTAGAGTTAGAGGCGATTCGGTGGAAATCATTCCAGCATCTAGAGAAGAACATTGTGTGAGAATTGAATTTTTTGGTGATGAAATTGACCGAATTAGAGAAGTCGATGCTTTAACAGGGGAGATTTTAGGTGATCGTGAACATATCGCGATTTTCCCAGCTTCTCACTTTGTGACCGGTGAAGATAAATTAAAAGTGGCGATGAAAAATATCGAAGCCGAAATGAAAGAACAAGTGAAGTACTTTAAAGAAAATGATAAATTAATTGAAGCACAACGCATAGAACAGCGTACGCGCTATGATTTAGAAATGATGGCGGAGATGGGATTTTGTTCTGGGATTGAAAATTATTCACGTCACTTAACGTTGCGTGAAGCCGGATCAACTCCGTATACGCTCATTGATTATTTCCCAGATGACTTTTTAATTGTCATCGATGAGTCACACGTCACCTTACCGCAGATACGTGGCATGTTTAACGGCGATAAGGCGCGTAAACAAGTCCTTGTTGATCATGGGTTTAGACTACCGTCAGCCTTAGATAACCGTCCTTTGACGTTTACGGAGTTTGAAGAAAAAGCAAACCAACTCATCTTCGTGTCGGCCACACCAGGTCCCTATGAATTAGAGCATACACCGGAAATGGTTGAACAGATTATTAGACCGACAGGACTGCTTGATCCATCGGTGGATGTCAGACCGATTGAGGGACAGATTGATGACTTGATTCATGAAATTAACCTCCGAGCAAAACAGAATGAACGGGTGTTAATCACAACCTTGACGAAGAAAATGTCTGAAGATCTAACGGATTATTTAAAAGAAATCGGGATGAAAGTTGCTTACTTGCACTCGGAGATTAAAACGTTAGAACGGATTGAAATTATTCGTGATTTACGTGTCGGTAAATACGACGTTTTAATTGGGATTAACTTATTACGAGAAGGGATTGATATCCCGGAAGTGTCACTTGTGGCGATTTTAGATGCCGATAAAGAAGGTTTCTTACGTTCAGATCGAGCTCTTATTCAAACAATGGGGCGCGCGGCACGTAATGAGAATGGTCAGGTAATCATGTATGCGGACCGGGTGACTGATTCGATGCGCCGGGCGATTGACGAAACTGAACGACGTCGTGAAAAGCAGATGGCTTACAATGAAACACACGGTATTACACCGAAAACGATTAATAAAGAAGTACGTGATGTGATCCGCGCAACAGTTGAAGCAATGGATGATGACACGTTACCGAAAACAAATATTGATGAGATGACAAAGAAAGAACGTGCCGTCTTTATCGAACAAATGGAAGTAGAAATGAAGCAAGCAGCCAAAGACTTAAACTTTGAAAAAGCGGCAGAATTGCGTGACTTAGTCTTTGAATTGAAAGCGGAAGGATGAGTGTATTGGTAAAAAAGCAGATATCAATTAAAGGTGCGCGTGTGCACAACTTGAAAAACATCGATATTGATATTCCAAAAGATAAGCTCGTTGTCTTAACGGGTTTATCAGGTTCAGGTAAATCTTCACTTGCCTTTGATACGATTTACGCTGAAGGGCAACGCCGTTATGTTGAGTCATTATCAGCTTATGCGAGACAGTTTTTAGGTCAGATGGATAAACCGGATGTCGATACAATCGAAGGGTTATCCCCAGCGATTTCTATTGATCAGAAAACAACAAGTAACAACCCGCGTTCAACAGTCGCAACGGTGACAGAAATTTATGATTACATGCGACTACTATGGGCAAGAATTGGTCACCCCACGTGTCCAATTCATGGTGTTGAAATTGCGTCACAATCCGTTGAAGAGATTGTTGATCAAATCCTAGCACTTGAAGAGCGCTCGAAATTACAACTATTAGCCCCTGTTATTTCAGGTCGTAAAGGAGAACATATAAAAGTATTAGAAAACTTACAAAAAGAAGGGTATGTCCGGCTTCGCATAGACGGTGAGATGGTGGAGATCACCGACGATATTCAGTTAGAAAAGACCAAGAAACACACGATCGAAGTTGTCGTTGACCGGATTGTTGTCAAAGATGGCATAAAAAGCCGCTTAAGTGATTCCGTTGAGACGGCTCTTAAACTCGGTGAAGGTCAATTGATTATTGATGTGATTGGACAAGAAGAATTGCAGTTTAGTGAGCGACATGCGTGTCCAATTTGTGGCTTTTCTATTTCGGAGCTCGAACCACGACTCTTTTCATTTAATGCCCCTTATGGCGCCTGTCCGACGTGTGATGGATTAGGTCATAAAAAAGAAGTAGATGTTGACTTAGTGATTCCGGACAAAACATTAACACTAAATGAAGGGGCCATTGTTGCTTGGCAACCGACGAGTTCCCAGTACTATCCGCAATTACTGAAAAGCGTCTGTGATCACTACGATATTGACATGGATACACCGATAAAAGATTTACCGAAAAAGCATATGAATAAGATTTTACATGGTAGTGGCAAAACGAAAATTCACTTCAAATACGAGAATGATTATGGCATGACCCGAGATACAAAAATCGAATTTGAAGGTGTAATAAGTAATATCGAACGCCGTTTTAAAGAAACATCGTCTGACTATATTCGTGAACAAATGGAGAAATACATGGCTGAGTCTGACTGCCCAACGTGTAACGGGTATCGTTTAAATGAAGAAGCCCGTGCGGTGTTAATCAATGGACGCCATATTGGTGAGATCACCAATTTGCCTGTGACGGAAGCACGTGATTTCTTTCAAACATTAACCTTAACCGAACAAGAAAAACAAATAGCTAAGCTGATTCTAAAAGAGTTAGATGAACGCTTAAGCTTTCTCATTAATGTTGGACTTGATTATTTAACGCTCTCTCGAAAAGCAGGCACACTCTCAGGTGGTGAAGCACAACGGATTCGTCTGGCGACACAAATCGGCTCGGCACTGACCGGGGTCTTATACGTGCTTGATGAACCATCGATTGGTTTACACCAACGAGATAATGACCGATTAATTGGGACGCTTAAAAACATGCGTGATTTAGGAAATACCCTTATTGTCGTTGAGCATGATGAAGATACGATGCTCGCGGCTGATCATCTGATTGATATCGGACCTGGTGCAGGTGAACATGGGGGAGAAATTGTTGCCCAGGGGACACCTAAACAAGTGATGACCAATAAAAAATCGTTAACCGGTCAATATTTATCAGGTAAAAAACAAATTCATGTGCCAAAAGAGAGACGCACCCCAGATGAACGCTGGTTAAGTGTTAAAGGCGCGTATGAAAATAATTTAAAGCATATCGATGTTGATATTCCCATCGGAGTTATGACCGGTGTGACCGGCGTATCTGGTTCTGGTAAAAGTTCGTTAATTAATCAAATTGTCCATAAAAAGCTGGCCCAATTATTAAATCGATCGAAACAACGACCAGGGAAACATGACAAGTTAGAAGGACATGAACATTTAGAAAAAGTGATAGATATTGACCAATCCCCGATTGGACGAACCCCTCGCTCAAATCCGGCGACCTACACGGGTGTCTTTGATGATATTCGTGATGTATTTGCTCAAACGAATGAAGCTAAAGTAAGAGGCTATAAAAAAGGCCGGTTTAGTTTTAATGTCAAAGGTGGGCGATGTGAGGCTTGTCGGGGTGATGGAATTATCAAAATAGAGATGCACTTCTTGCCCGATGTTTATGTCCCTTGTGAAGTGTGTGATGGCAGAAGGTATAATCGTGAAACATTAGAAGTAAAATATAAAGGGAAAAACATTGCCGATGTGTTAGAGATGACGATTGAAGAAGCGCTTGATTTCTTTAAAAACATTCCGAAGATTAAACGTAAGCTCCAAACGATTTATGATGTTGGCCTTGGCTATGTCAGACTAGGTCAACCAGCCACGACCCTTTCAGGGGGAGAAGCGCAACGGGTGAAACTAGCAAGCGAGTTACACAAGCGTTCTAACGGGAAAACATTCTATATCTTAGATGAACCGACAACAGGTTTACATGTGGATGATATTTCTCGTTTATTAGAAGTACTGAACCGTCTCGTTGAAAATGGTGACACAGTTTTAATTATTGAACACAACTTAGATGTCATTAAAACTTGTGACTATTTAATCGATTTAGGTCCTGAAGGGGGCGACCGCGGGGGTACCATCGTGGCAACAGGCACACCTGAAGTCATCTGTGAACACGAGGAGTCGTACACAGGGAAATATTTAGTCCCACTATTAGCTAAAGCTAAAGATCAAGCTTAAACGTTATGTTTAAAACGGCTTAAAAAAAGGAATAAATAAACGACTCACTATTAATATGAATTGTT
>JBNJFJ010000042.1:0-4005 GCA_051746745.1 Bacillota bacterium
TATGATTATCGTTATAAAAGTAAACCTGTTAAGATAGGGAATGTAAGCCCTTAATATAGTGATTAACACATGGGAGGAATACATATGAAAACATTACAACTAGGTACAAGCGACTTACACGCAAAAGAGATTGGCTTAGGCCTGATGCGCTTAAGTGAAAAGTCACCACAAGAAGCCGAAACGATTATTCAAAATGCGTTAGATTTAGGTGTGAACTTCTTTGATCATGCCGATATCTATGGTGGTGGTAAGTCAGAAGAAGTCTTTAGAGCAGCTTTTAAACATGTCTCAGCTAATCGGGAAGATATTCTATTACAATCCAAATGCGGGATTAGAAAAGGCTTTTTTGATTTCTCTAAAGAGCATATTTTAACGTCAACAGAAGGGATTTTAAAACGACTTGATACCGATTATTTAGATGTGTTACTGTTACACCGTCCCGATGCATTAGTAGAACCTGAAGAGGTAGCCGAAGCCTTTACGCGGTTAAAACAACAAGGGAAAGTTAAATATTTCGGCGTCAGTAATCACCACCCGATGCAAATTGAATTATTGAAAAAATATTTACAAGATGATCTTATTGTCAACCAAGTGCAATTTTCACTTATGCATACACCCATGATTGATTTTGGACTGAATGTTAATATGACAAGCGATAATGGGCAAAACCGTGATCAAGCGATTATCGAGTATAGCCGGTTAAATGATATGACCATCCAAGCATGGTCACCGTTCCAGTACGGTCTCATTAAAGGGACCTTCTTAAATAACCCTGACTTCCCAGAAATCAATCAAGCGTTAGATGACATGGCTGAAGTTAAAGGCGTATCAAACACCACACTCGCAACAGCTTGGATCTTACGTCACCCAGCCAATATCCAACCGATTGTTGGAACGATGAATACTGATCGTTTAAAACAAATTACCGCCGCAAGTGAGATTCATTTAACTCGAGAAGAATGGTATCACCTCTATCAAAAAGCTGGCAATATGCTGCCTTAATAATCTATATGAAAAAGTGGCACCCGCGGGTGTCACTTTTGTTGTTAATGGATGGATAATTCGTTTGTTTTCACTAGATAAACGAGGGCTTGTGTCCGGTCTTTCGCCCCAATTTTCAACATCACATTTGAGATGTGATTTCTTACCGTCTTTTCGGTTATAGCTAAACTTCGGGCAATCTCAGCGGTCGCATAACCTTCTGATAATAATTGAAACACATCGCGTTCTCGCTTCGTTAAAACCCGCGTATATTGGTCAGTTATCATAAATCCCCTCTCTTTATTCAGGGTGTAACACATCACCTTAGTTATAAGATATGTCGAAGGGCTATATTGGTGCTCTAATGCTAGGTAGGCGTCCACATGTCACTTCATAATTTTTGGCTGAACAAAAGAAAATGATTGCAGAACACTAAAAAAAACGTGATAATAGCTACTAAGGGGGCACGTTCGATGAAAAAAATAGACCAGCTACAAACCATGTATGAAAACACTGGGATCCACCCAGGTTATGACTTATTACGATATATGGCGTTACCCGATTTGCTTGGAAAAGACCAAGACACCATCCTTTATATTTTAGGAAAAAATATGAGTCGGGCACTTGAGATTAAAACAGTTGAAGCGCTTGTTGATGCTTTTAAAGTTATTGGCTTAGGTGACTTAGTCCATGTAAAGGAAAAACGCAGTGAAGATCTGTTTGATTTAACGTCACCTCTTATTACCGCACGTAAAAAAGCTGAGCTCAATCAGACTTATCATTTTGAAGCAGGACTCATTAGCGGTGCGATGGAAACGGTGCACGGTTTCCAATGTGAAGCGGAAGAAACAGTAAAAGCAAAAAAATCACTGGTGGAATTTACCGTTAAACACTACCGTTAGAAACGGATAGAGTAACAGACCAATGGCTGAACGCATCATGTGTTCAGCCATTGGTCTTTTTACACATTCTTATTCATTTGTTTCTTCCATATCTTCTACGTCTGTTTCACCTGTATCATCTAGTTCATCTTTTTCTTGATTCAAATGATGAAGAATGGTCTCAGCAGTTGGTTTTGGTATGCCGAGTCGGGTCATTGTATCAAGATCTGCTTGTTTAATTTCGGTGATCGACTTAAAGTGAGATAATAGTAAGCGACGACGCTTTTCACCAACACCAGGTATTTGATCAAGCTCTGACCGAATCGCATTTTTTCCTCGCAAACTACGGTGAAATGTAATCGCAAAGCGGTGAACTTCATCTTGAATCCGTTGAATCAAATAAAAACTCTGCGATTTGCGTCCTAAATTCACAACAGCTGGCGGATTACCATATAATAATTCACTCGTTTTATGTTTGTCATCCTTCGCGAGTCCCGCAAGAGGTATGTCTAACCCAAGTTCATTCTCAAGCACATCACGTGCTGCAGACATTTGCCCTTTACTCCCGTCAACAAGGATCAAGTCAGGAAGTGGTAAGCCATCTTTTAATACTCTCGTATAACGGCGACGGATCACTTCACGCATCGTATCATAGTCGTCTGGTCCTTTGACATCACGTATTTTATATTTGCGGTACTCTTTTTTATCTGGCTTCCCATCAATAAAGACAACCATCGCACTAACTGGGTCCGTCCCTTGGATATTAGAATTATCAAAGGCTTCAATCCGGTGTGGCGTGTCAATGTGAAGAATATCTCCTAACGTTTCTACCGCTTTGATTGTCCGTTCTTCATTGCGTTCAATAAGTTGGAATTTTTCTGATAAGGCAATTTCAGCATTTTTACCTGCCAAATCAATGAGTTCTTTCTTTCTCCCGCGATATGGAATCGTTACATCTATCTTCAATAATTCTTTTAACATGTCATACTCAATCGGTGCCGGAACGAGAATTTGTTTCGGTTTTAAGTGATTCTGATGTAAGTAAAATCGCCCAACAAAGGTTGTGAATACATCTGTTGGTTCATCAAAGAACGGAAAAATCGAAACGTCACGTTCGATTAACTTCCCTTGACGAATAAAGAAGACTTGAACACACATCCAACCTTTATCATAACTAAAGTTAAAAATATCACGGTCCGTTCGATCTTCTAACGTCATTTTTTGTTGTTCCATCACCGAATCAATGTGAGTGAGTTGATCACGCAATTCTTTGGCCCGCTCAAAGTTTAAATCTTCGCTCGCCTGATACATTTTTTCTTGGATGGTTTGTTTAATGTTTTGATGACCACCTTTTAAGAACCGAGAAATTTCTTGGGTAATGTCTTTATAAAAGTCTCGACTAGGTGGGGCGTCACTACAAGCGAGACATTGACCTAAATGATAATACAAACAATACTTACCTGGTGGATTGTTGCACTTTCTTAGCGGATAGAGTCGGTCTAATAATTTTTTCGTTTCTCTTGCGGCTAATACGTTTGGATAAGGACCAAAGTAACGAGCCTTATCTTTTAATACTTTTCTGGTAATGATCAGCCGTGGATGACGTTCATTCGTAATTTTTAAATAGGGATAGGATTTATCATCTTTCAACAAAATATTGTATTTCGGATCATATTTCTTGATCAAATTCATCTCTAAAATCAATGCTTCAATTTCAGACGATGTAACGATATATTCAAAATCAACAATCTCTTGTACGAGACGCTGTGTTTTTTGATCATTTGCGCCAGTAAAATAGCTCCGAACACGGTTTTTTAACATTTTAGATTTACCAACATAAATAACTGTGCCATGCTTATCTTTCATCAAATAACAACCGGGCTCAGCCGGTAATACTTTTAGCTTTTCTTCAATCTGACTCATCATCTCACCTCTTTTACAATGGTTCTATTATAGCACTCGTGTTCTCTTTTAAAAAACTAAGAAGCACACCCACTTCTGTGAGCATGCCTCTTTTTACGATGAATTTTGATCACGTATTACTCATCTGTTTCGGTATCTTCCATTTCATCTGATTCTGAATTAGTCGATTCCTCTTCTACTGCTGGTTGTTCCAACAGTTCAAAGACACGAAATTCTAAAT
>JBNJFJ010000042.1:4105-15843 GCA_051746745.1 Bacillota bacterium
CATCTGTTTCGGTATCTTCCATTTCATCTGATTCTGAATTAGTCGATTCCTCTTCTACTGCTGGTTGTTCCAACAGTTCAAAGACACGAAATTCTAAATCTTCATTGACGGCACCCTGGACTTCTGAACCGACACCGACAAATGGTAACACGTCACTTAGTGAAATATCAGCTTTATAAATCGTCCCATCAATCATAAAGTAATACACCGTATTTCCTTCGACAACGACTTGGGCAATCTCTTCTACGCGCCCTGTTAATTCGGTTAATTCTTCATCCGTTTCAACATCTTCAACAATACTGTCAGTGTCCGTCTCACCAGTCACTTGTCTGATCAGTCCTTCAACCGTTTCAGCGGTTTTAACTTTTTGGTAATCGACCGCATCAACTAACGCATAAGAACGCACAAGACCTGAATCATCTTTTAAAGATGAAATATAATAAGGTTTATTTTCGAGACTAATGAGCAGCGGGAAAGTTGAATTAAAGCGCATTTGTTGCAAACTACCTTCAGCTGATTCCATCGCAGAGAATTCATCTGCGGATGTGACTGGATAATATGATGCTTCTTTCGTGCGTAAATTAACAAGGTAAAAACCAATATTTGACGCGTCACGATTGACACTCGTCACGCCGGTATATAAATAAACATCGTCTTGCATCGGAATGTAGTTGTAGCCGTTGGTGGTTTGAGTCACCCCTTGTTTTTGGAAGACACTGTTCCAGAAACCATTGACATATAACCCGCGGTAATTCAGTTGCTGAATCATCAAGTCGGCTGAATAAATTCGGTCGACCCAATCAGGCATGTCACCTAATGAATAAGCCGCTGTCTCTCCCGTGACCGCATCAAGCACAATCACCCCGTTTGGCTCTTGTTGGGTAAAGAGAAACTTATTTTCATACGTCGTCGCAATATAATGCGGGTGTCCTTCATCATCTACTTCAAATGATGGGCTTTGGAACATCTTAGTTGGATAGTTAAAACGTAAGTACCGCTTGACATTTCGATTAAATAGTTCAGCATCTGAATATTTAATTCCCTCTTCTACATCTTCTACCGTGACTTCACCAGAGACCATATCTACCGTTAAGTAATTGGGTAATCCTTCATTACGGTTATTCAGCCACTGCATAAAACTGGCATATTCCAGTGGTGTTACACGGTAAGGTTCGTTCGCAATATTGATCTGCGTATACGTTTCTGCCGGTACAAATTGAGAGACAAGCTCTGTTAAAGAGCCAATCCGACGGTCTCCTAAACGTTTAGCCGTATCACGGTCAAGCATCGGAATTTGATCGGTTGATAACGTCGGAAAATCCGTTTCAAAATCCTTCTCTTCTACTTCAATTAAAGTGGCATAGTCTTTCGCACGAAAGACGGGGCCATTAAAGAGCTGTAAAATAAAGCTTAAACCAATAAAAATTAACACAAAACCAAACACGTAATACTTTTTGCTTAATTTACGCAGCGCTTGCGGTGAAAACACAGAATCAGCAAAAATTTCAAGAAACATAGCGACTAAGACAATCACAGCCAGGTAACTTCTAAACCCAGGAGATTGAATGTTTAGTGGTGGCAAAACGAGATAATAACTCAGTCCGATACCAAGCAAAAACAAAGCATACAGCATTATTTTAGTACGAGATTTTTTCATAAAAGTGAGACTCCTTTTTTTCATCATAATATGTAAAATGTTACTTGTTTAGCATAGCACAAGGACAAATTAAAGACAAAAATAACCCACTAAAAAAGGAGCCGCTCGGCTCCTTTTTTTATCTTATGCGTGGTGGTCAATACGTGCTGCTAATGCTTCTTTTGGTTGGAA
The DNA here is from genome assembly GCA_051746745.1 of Bacillota bacterium. Lineage (GTDB taxonomy): Bacteria > Bacillota > Bacilli > Bacillales > Amphibacillaceae > Halolactibacillus. The sequence continues at coordinate 5,934 of JBNJFJ010000042.1, forward strand.
GCCAACAACTTGGTCAACAACTTCTCCGTCTTTAAAGAAAAGGAGTGTTGGAATACTCATCACACCATATTGACCTGCGGTTTGTTGATTTTCATCAACGTTTAATTTTGCAATCGTTACTTTGTCAGCCATTTCATCAGAAATTTCTTCTAAAACGGGTCCAATCATTTTACAAGGGCCACACCATGGTGCCCAGAAGTCTACTAATACTAAACCTTTAGATGTTTGTTCTTTAAACGATTGATCTGTTACTTTTACAGTTGCCATTATATAATTCCTCCTAAAAATTTGTTCTCAATGATTTCTACAATGCCAAGTATACCACCCAGGGGTTTTTTTTGGCTAATGTTATGCTCACACTTACTTAAACTCAAAAATCGTGACGCCACTACCGCCTTCTTGCGCACTGCCAGCCGTCGCTGATTTAATGTGACGATGACGTTTGGCGAATTCTTGTACACCTTTTCTTAAAGCACCCGTCCCTTTACCATGAATAATACTCACCCGTGGATAACCCTGAAGTAAGGCGTCATCAATATATTTCTCTAATTGTTGCAGCGCATCTTCATAACGCTCTCCGCGTAGGTCTAGCTCCGGCTTGGTATGAGAACCTTTGTTTTTTACCGTCGCGACTGGACGCGTCACCGTTTCTTTTTTCGGTTTTAATTTCTCAAGTTGATTTTTCTTCACTTTCATTTTCATCATACCGACTTGTACTTGAAACTCTTTATCCGAAACCTTTTCAACAATCGTCCCGTTTTGATTGAGCGTGACTAAATGCACATCATCCCCAACCGTTAATGTTTCATCTTTCACTTTCTTTTCTACCTGTTTTTGTTGTTTTTTCGTTAATGTTGGTTTAGCTTCATCGAATAACTTTCTCGCTTCGATCCATTCGTGTTCTTTTAATTCATGTTGGGTTTTCATCTCTCGCATCGCTTGAACGACCGCTTCTGCTTCTGTGCGCGCTTTTTCAACCGCATTCTCAGCCTTTTGTTCTGCTTTTTCAAGTAACCGGTCCCGCTCTTGTTCAAACTCATGCCACTTTCGTTCTAAGTCACGTTTTAACTCAGCCGCTTCCTCAACGTAAGCTTCTGCTTTTAGATAATCATCCTCTGCCTGACGTCTCGCTGTATCAAGGGACGCAATCATATGGTCAACACTCTTCGTATCTGTTCCAATTAATTCTTTTGCTGCGAGGATTAGCGACTCATCCAGTCCCAGACGACGAGAAATATCAAACGCATTACTACGACCTGGTACACCAATCAATAACCGGTAGGTTGGTCGTAATGTTTCAACGTTAAATTCCACCGAGGCGTTAATGACGCCGTCACGGTTATATCCATACGCCTTTAATTCAGGGTAGTGCGTTGTCGCAATGACGCGGGCTTGTTTTTTTACGACTTCATCTAAAATCGCCATTGCTAACGCTGCCCCTTCTTGTGGGTCTGTACCTGCCCCTAACTCATCAAATAACACGAGCGTCTTGTCATTAACATGTGCGAGAATATCAACGATATTCGTCATATGTGAAGAAAATGTACTTAAACTTTGTTCAATGGATTGTTCATCACCAATATCAGCAAATACGTCCTCAAATACAGCCAACTCACAACCATCTTGTGCTGGCACTTGCAGACCTGACTGGGCCATTAAGGTCAGTAAGCCTACTAGTTTTAATGTAACTGTCTTACCACCGGTGTTTGGTCCAGTAATCACAATCGCGTGATAATCTTCACCGAGTGCAATATCATTGGCGACTACTTCTTCATCTGTTAAGAGTGGATGACGGGCTTGTTTCATCTCGATAAATCCTCGGTCATTCATTTTTGGCATGGCCGCATGCATCGCTTGTGATAATTTACCACGCGCAAAAATAAGATCTAAGGCACTTAATACATCAATATTATGTCTTAAGGCCACGTGTTCTTCGGCAATTTTTAGTGATAACGCTTTTAAGATTTTTTCTATTTCTACCTGTTCTTTTGCCTTAGCTTCTGATAATTGATTATTCACATCAACGACTGCTTGTGGTTCCATAAATAACGTTTGCCCTGAGGCTGACTGGTCATGGACAATCCCACCGATGGCCTGACGATATTCTTGCTTAACCGGAAGGACATAACGGTCATTACGAATCGTCACAATCGCATCAGACAGCATATTGGACTTTGTTCGAGTCAATGCTTCTAGTCGTTCTCTAATACGCGATTCACTCGTTCTAATTTTCGTCCGAATCTGACGCAGGGCATCTGAGGCTGCATCCATCACGTGCCCGTGTTCGTCAATACACGACTTAATTTCTCGTTCAAGTGGCGAAAGTGGTTCAAGTTCTTCCGTTAATGCTCGAATCAGTGGGGCCTCTGGTTCTTCCATTTGATCCATGAAGCGTTTAATATTTTTCGTTCCGTATAACGTACTTTGTACTTGCAGACATTCACCCGCACTTAATACCCCGCCAATTTCTGCGCGTTTTACAGCCGGGCGAATATCACTTATCCCACCAAAGGGGAGTGTTTGATTTAAGCGTAAGATTTGAACCGCTTGATCGGTTTCTGCTTGTAGGTGCAAGACCGTTTCAAGGTCTGTTTTTGGCTTTGTTGTTTTCGCGAGTGTTTTACCCAGTGATGTATCTGCTTTCTCTATTAACTTATCGATAATTTTATTAAATTCTAACACCCGATATATTCTTTCATTCATCGAATCACCTTATTCTTGTTTTTTCTTCCAAAATGCTTGAAGTTCCTCTAATGTCCACGTATTAACGACCGTTTCTTTTTTTAACCAGCCACGTCTAGCGACACCAACGCCTTCTTTCATAAACTCAAGCGTTTCTTTACTATGGGCATCGGTGTTGATTGTGACTTTCACACCATGTTCTTGACACAGTTTAATCCAGTCACTGTTTAAATCAAAGCGTTTTGGATTAGCATTGAGTTCTAAAATTGTATGTGTTTCTTTCGCTTTTTGAATCAATTGTTCCATATTCACCTTATACCCGTCTCGCTTACCAATAATGCGTCCAGTTGGGTGGGCGATATGTTTGACGTAAGGATTCTCCATCGCATTAAACAGACGCGTCATGATTTCTTCTTCTGTTTGACTAAACGAGGAATGAATCGCCCCGATAACATAGTCAAGCTCTTGTAAGAAATCATCCTCAAAGTCAAGCGAACCATCTGGTAAAATATCCATCTCCACGCCAGCTAGTATCGTAAGATCTGGAAACAGTTGTCGCACCCGTTCAATCTCTTCACGTTGTTCTCTTAACCGGGTTTCATTTAAACCATTCGCTACCCGTAAGAATTTTGAGTGATCAGTAATCGCAATATACTCGTAACCTTTCTCACTCGCAAACTGCGCCATTTCTTCAATCGACTGGGCGCCATCACTCCAAGTCGTGTGCATGTGTAAGTCGCCTTTTATATCGTCAAGTGTGACTAAAGGATGTGCGTTCTTAAACATCTCAATCTCACCTTTTGCTTCTCGTACCTCAGGCGGGATCTCATGTAAGTCAAAGTGTTGGAAGAAGGCTTCTTCTGAATCAAAGGTGACAACCTCACCTGTTTCAACATTTTCCACCCCATATTCACTGATCTTTTCACCACGTGCTTTTGCGAGTTGACGCATCATGACGTTATGATCCTTTGAACCTGTGAAGTGATGTAAGGTCGTCGCAAAAGCCTCATCACGAATCATACGAAAATCAACGCTGATATCATAGTGATCTTGAATAACAACCGAGACTTTCGTGTCACCACTTGCGATCACTTCTTTTACGTCTGCTAACTCAAGTAACTGTTCTTTAACAACCTCTGGTTGCTCTGTTGCGATAATAAAATCTAAGTCTTTCACGGTCTCACGCATCCGGCGCATACTGCCAGCAATACTAAACCGTTTGACACCTTCTATTGAACCAAGAGCTGTTTCAATGTTTTGTCGTACCCTGCGCACCGCATCATAAGGTAACCTGTCAGGTTGCGCGTTTAAATTTTCGAGACCTGCTAAGATTTTTTCTTCTGACTTTTTACCAAAGCCTTTTAAATCAGCCACTTGATGATTTTCACAAGCAGCTTGTAAATCGGCTTTATTCTCGATTTGTAGCTCTTGATACAATTTAGCAAGTTTCTTCCCACCGAGTCCTTGAATATCGAGTAGCGGAATCAAACCTTCTGGTACTTCCTGTTTTAAAAGGGTAAGTGTTTCAGATTCACCTCTGTTTAAGAATTCCGTGATTACCCCTTGTGTGCCTTTACCAATTCCTTTGATTGATGACCAATCATCAATCTCATTCAAGGCTCGAGTGTCTGTCTCTAGGGCTTGGGCAGCTTTTCTGTAAGCCGAAATTTTAAATGGATTTTCTCCTTTAAGTTCTAAATAAATTGCAATTTCTTCTAGTAAATGAATAATGTCTTTTTTATTCATTGCCTCTTTGTTTGTCATTACAATCGCCTCCTATTCCTGACTGCTTCCACAGCTAAAGCAGTGGGCTTTCTTCGACGGATTTCTGTAAGGAAAGACCCTTGCACAAAATACAAGGGTCTGTCATAGTTATTCATCCGTTAAAACCATAAAGTCATGATACGATTTGAGAAAATCGGGGTCTGTTCAATCATAAACCGAGCAACGTTTGATTCGGCAATGATCGCTTGTATTTGTTCTACAGGTAACAACGATAAAACAAAAACAATAATAAACAAGACTAAGTATTGTTCGAAAAAGCCGAACACGGCCCCCAGTCCTTTATTCACGAAATTAAGAAGTGGCAGTTCGGCAACAAAATCAAGCATCGCGGTAATGATTGATAAAATAATTTTTGTGGCAAAAAATAAAACAACAAAGGCAATCATATAATAATAGGCTGCCTCGAAATTAAACGTTGTTTCAAAGAAAGCCCACGTATCCCCTTCAAGCCTTGGATACGGAATATACATCTCTAGCATGTCCCCAAACGCTTTGTAAAAACGTGAGGCAACGAGAAAGGCAATAAAAAAGCTAATAAAATGAAAGACTTGGACAATTAATCCCCGCTTCATTCCGCGTAAAATACCGAAAATTAGTAGCAACATTAAAATTAAATCCATCATGTTAGTTTTGGTCCTCTTTCTTATTCAATTTTTGTTCAAGGGCATCATAGGCCTCTTTTAACTTTAAATAATCATTCATTGTATTCACGGCTGTTAACACAGCTAACCGTGTTGTATCTAAGCTTTTATTTGCTTGATAAATTTCACGCATTTTATCATCAACAACACTTGCGACCATGCGCATATGATGAATGTCTTCATCACCGACAAGTGTATAATTTTTACCATATATATCGACGTTGGCACGTGTTTTTTTCGCCTGGGTCACCTGTATACCCCCTTTAATAAAATCCTAATATTTATCTTAACATGAAGTGCGTGATTTAGGAAACTATTCTATCGCTATTTTCTTTGATATAATGACACCATACCAATGAAAGAGGAGTGCTTATGGGACATATTATCCTTCACGTATCTGATGATACATTAAAAGACATGACCAATGACTATCAATCTTATCAAACAAAGACACCACAACACGCGGTGTTTCAAGCGAAGAAAAACGGGGTGACGATTACTGCCTATCGCTCAAAAAAAGTGATGTTTCAAGGGCAAAACCCTGAAGTAGAAGCTGATCGCTGGGAATCTACAACGACGGCGCAAGGTTCAACAAAAAAGACAGTCAATCAACACGACTACATGCCGGATGAGTCACTTTACGGACAAAACACCATTGGGTCTGACGAGACCGGTACGGGTGATTACTTCGGGCCGATGACAGTATGTAGTTGTTATGTCACACGTGAACAGATCCCCTTACTGAAAGAACTCGGGGTGAAAGACTCGAAAAATTTGACCGATGAGACGATTCAGTCATTAGCCAAAACGATTTTACAATTAGAGATTCCGTATTCGCTTGTGATTTTACATAACGAAAAATATAATCGCCTCCAGAAAAAAGGCTGGTCACAAGGCAAGATGAAGACGATGTTGCATCATACCGCGATTACAAAATTGCTTAAAAAAATCGCACCGACTAAACCTGATGGGATTATTATTGATCAATTTGCGACACCGAAGGTCTACATCAAACATTTACAATCTGAAGGAAAAACATTGCCGGCGGATACGTACTTTGTCACAAAAGCCGAATCCCTTGCCATCAGCGTCGCTTGCGCTTCGATTTTAGCACGCTACAGCTTTGTGAAGGAAATGGATAGACTCAGTAAAAAAGCTGGCTTTACGTTACCTAAAGGCGCGTCAAGTAAAGTTGACCAAGCCGCGAGTTATCTCGTTAAAAAACAAGGGTATGATTGCCTCGATCAATTTGCGAAAGTTCACTTTAAAAACACAGAAAAAATAGCGGCTTACCTTAGAAAATAAGCCGCTATTTTTCTAATATCGTTTTTTATGCGCGTAAAACAGCTCCGTGAGTCGATTTAACGGCAGCTAATACTTGTTCATAACTTGCTTCAACTTCTTCATCTGTTAACGTACGCGCTGGGTCGAGATAGCGTAAGTTAAATGCAAGTGACTTCTTACCAGCTGGTAAATGTTCGCCTTGATACACATCGAACACATGTAAGCTGTAAAGGTGTTCACCAGCAGCTTCTTTAATCGTGGCTAACACATCACCACTTGGTACCATCTCATCCATCACTAACGCAATATCACGAGACATCGACGGGAAGCGCGGAATTTGATTAAAGTTCGGTTCAAGGTCTACATGGTCATATAGATATTCTAAATCTAGATCATAGACATATACAGCTTTTAAATCATATGACTTAGCTAAGGTTGGATGAACTTGACCGATAAAACCAATCGATTGGTCGTTATGGTACACTTCTGCCGTTCGACCTGGGTGCATGCCGTCAATCTCCGCTTTACCAAAAGTAACCTCCATACCTAAGCGATCCGCCAATGTTTCTACAATGCCTTTGGCTACATAGAAATCAACCGCTTTATGTTCTTGTTGGAATGGATGAGTCAGCCATTGACCATTTAATACACCCGCCAGGCGATTAAGTTCCTTTGGTTGTTTCGTGACTTCTTTTTCATCCGAAACAAATACCGTACCCACTTCATAAAGCGCGATATCCTTTTCTTTACGTGCTTGATTATAGCTTGCGACAGCTAATAGTTCCGGTAATAAACTTAAGCGTAACGTCGAGTGTTCTTCACTCATTGGCATCGCTAAGCGCACAGGACTAACCGCTTGATTTTTAATATCAGGTGCGACTAACGTCGTTGCCCGTTCAGTTGTCGTTAATGAGTAAGTGATCGCCTCAGACAGACCTGCCCCTTCCATGACTTGTTTCACAAAACGTTTTAAGGCTTGACGTTCTGTTAATTTACCGGCAAACTGGCCGCCTTCTGGTAATGTGTAATCTAGATAATCATAACCATAAATTCTTGCGACTTCTTCTAACATATCTTCAAATATCGTAATATCTTGACGACGTGTCGGGACGTGGACCGTGAACGTTGACTGGTCTTGATCATAAGTGAATTGTAATTTATCTAAAATCACCGCAATCTCGTGATCGGTGATCGTTGTACCTAATCGGTCATTAATGCGTTCGGTTGTCATGACAACATCTTTTTCACTGTAATCAAGAACGTCTTTTTCACTGACACCCGCACAAATCTCTGCACCGGCATATTTTTCTAGCAAGTGAAGCGCACGGTAACCTGCACGTTTTACACGATTTGGATCAACACCTTTTTCAAATCGGGTACTTGATTCACTGCGTAAGCCATGATCTTTTACCGCTTGACGGACGCGCTTACCATCAAAGTAAGCTGCTTCTAATAAGACGGTTGAAGTCGTTGTACTTACCTCTGACTCAAAACCACCCATCACACCTGCAAGGGCTTGCGGTGTTTGTCCATTTGTAATCACCAAGTGCTCATCATTTAAGGTACGTGTTTCTTCATCGAGCGTGACAAATGTTTCATTGTCTGTGGCACGTCTTACAACAATCTGATCAGACCCAAATGTATCTAAATCAAACGCATGCAGTGGCTGACCATATTCAAGTAAGACATAGTTCGTAATGTCAACGACGTTATTGATTGGACGAATGCCTGCGGCCATTAAATAATTACGCATCCATAGTGGCGCTGGCTCAATCGTCACATTTTTCGCAACGAACGCCCCGTAGTATGGGTTATCATCTGTCGCTTCAACTTTTACTGAAACGAAATCGGTCGCTTGTTCATCTGTTGTCGCATATGTTTCATCTGGCAGGATCACTTCTTCATTTAAAATCGCCGCCACTTCATAAGCAACCCCAAGCATACTAAGGGCATCTGAACGGTTTGGTGTTAAACCAAGTTCTAAAATTGCATCATCTAGATTTAAGTATTCTGTCACGTCACGTCCTACTTGGACTGCTTCATTAAACACAAAAATACCATCCGCTAAATCTTTCGGCACATATTGTTCCTTGATGCCAAGTTCTTGCAAGGAACAAATCATACCGTTAGACTCTACCCCGCGTAGTTTCGCTTGTTTAATTTTAAAGTTCCCTGGGAGAACTGCGCCAACTTTAGCGACAACCACATGTTGTCCCTCGGCGACGTTTGGTGCACCGCAAACGATTTGGAGTACGTCATCACCGACATTGACCTTGGTGACGTTTAATTTATCTGCATCCGGGTGTTTGTCGCATGATTCAACATAACCGACCACAACGTGGTCTAATTTTTCTGAGACATACTCAATGCCTTCTACTTCAATACCTGTTTTCGTAATTTTATCTGCGAGTGATTCAGGTGTTTCGCTACCTAAATCAACATATTGTTTTAACCAATTTAATGATACTAACACAGCTTTTCCTCCTCATTCATTATGCTTTATGATATTGCGCTAAGAATCGTTGATCGTTTGTGTAGAAGTGACGAATATCATCGACGCCATACTTCAGCATCGCAATTCGCTCTGGTCCCATACCAAACGCAAAGCCGCTATAAATCTCAGGATCATAACCAGCCATCTTTAATACATCTGGGTGAACCATGCCACCACCTAAAATTTCAATCCAACCTGTCTGTTTACATACAGAACAACCTTTTCCGTGACAGACTTTACATGAAATATCCATCTCTACCGATGGTTCAGTGAACGGGAAGAAACTAGGACGTAAACGAATTTCACGTTCTTCTCCAAAAAATTGCTTCGCAAATTGATTGAGGACACCTTTTAAATCACTCATGCGCACATTTTTATCGACATAAAGACCTTCGACTTGCGTGAACTGGTGTGAGTGGGTCGCGTCATCGGTATCACGACGATACACTTTCCCAGGACAAATCATTTTCACAGGTTTATTTCCTTTATATTCCCCCATCGTGCGAGCTTGTACCGGTGATGTGTGCGTGCGCATCAATAATTCTTCTGTCACATAAAAAGAATCTTGCATATCACGTGCTGGGTGATCTTTTGGTAAGTTTAGCGCCTCAAAGTTATAGTAATCTGTTTCAACTTCAGGGCCTTCTTTAACTTCAAAGCCCATCCCAATGAAGAGATCTTCAATCTCTGTCACAATGGATGTTAATAGATGCGGGCCACCTAGTGTGACGGGACGCCCTGGTAAGGTCACATCAATCGCTTCTGCTTTTAATTGTTCATTGAGTGCTTCCTCTTCAAAGACGTGTTTTTTCGCCTCAAGCGCTTCTGTAATCGCCGCTCTGACTGTGTTAGCCAGCTCACCAACAACCGGACGTTCTTCAGCTGAAAGTTTCCCCATGCCTCGTAACACTTCTGTAATCGGTCCTTTTTTACCTAAGTAGCCCACTCGCACAGCTTCAAGTGCTTTTAAATCATCTGCGTCATTGATTTTTGTCAGTGCTTCTTCTCTTAATGCTTGTAATTT
>JBNJFJ010000043.1:0-15827 GCA_051746745.1 Bacillota bacterium
CCTGCTTATTTTTCTAATTTTTCTCAAGTGGTTTTGTCCGTTACACTGGAAAACCGAAAAGTCGGCAAAGTATAAGCTTGCTGAGTACGGCTTTCGGTACGGAAAACAGAACGGACAAAATGGTAATGGGCAAGGGGGAAAGGGTGGAGATTTTTCAGCGCAGCGTTTTGAAAAATACGACCCGACCCTTGACGATTACCAAACGGGGCACGAGCGCAAGACCCTCTTGCTGAGGTGGCAGAGGGCGGTTTTTTGGTTTCACCTTTTTCCGAAAAAAAGGTGAAGGTCTTAAGGGTTTAGGTTTTAGTCGGCTCGCCGACAGCTCCCGACAGGGCACACACTTTACGCATGTAAAGTATAGTCTGCTATACTTTACATGGAAGTCTTGCCGGAATACCCTGCCCGAAAAGGAGCGATGATCTTATGAGTTATGCTGTTTGTCGAATGGAAAAATGAAATCACATGACTTGAAAGGCATGCAATTTCATAATCAACGAGAACGAGAAAGTAAAATGAATCCCGATATTGATAAAACTCGGTCACATGAAAATTATGATTTGGTCAATCAAGGAAATATTGATTACAACGAGCGAGTGAAAGACATTATTGAATCGCAAAAAATAAGCCCACGTAAAACCAGAAAAGATGCGGTGCTTGTGAATGAATTGCTGATAACATCCGATAAGGATTTTTTTGATGCGCTGGATCCATCTGAACAAAAAAGATTTTTCGAAGAAAGTTATAAGCTATTTTCTGAACGCTACGGAAAACAGAATATCGCTTATGCAACCGTTCATGTTGACGAAAAAACACCGCACTTACATCTTGGAGTAGTGCCAATGCGTGACGGGAAATTACAAGGGAAAAATGTTTTCAATCGCAATGAACTATTAGCGATACAAGAGGAATTCCCCAAACATATGCAAAAGTGCGGGTTTGATTTAGAACGTGGTGTACCAAGTGACAGAAAACATTTAGATATGGCACGGTACAAATTACAAACGACACAAAAGAAAATAAACTCACTGGAAAATGAGTTAGCAGAAAAAGAGCATAGGCGAACTCAACTGAATGAATCTATCGAAAAAACCAACGGTTTACTAAAAGCGTTGAAAAAGTCTGATGAGAATTCAAAAGAGATCGATATGATAAATTATAAAGAATCAGGATTGATTGGCCCTAAAACAGTCAAATTAGCCCTCTCAGACTTCGAAAGTATGAAAACAAAAGCAAGAGCATCAGAAGCCTTTAAAATCGAAAATAAGGTGGTTTCTGCGCGAAATAAGCAACTATCTCAAGAAAATAATGAACTAAAATTAAAATGTAATGAGCAACTATCAAAAGAACAGGAGCGTGCGAATATGTATGCATTAGGCATTGATATTGGCGGAACAAAAACCGCCTTAGCTATTGTGACGACACAAGGCACAGTCATTGGTCGTGACAAACTTGCGACTGACCAAACGATTGAACCAAAAGACATGATCGATACAATCGTCACTCATGCGAAACAGTTATTATCGACACATAATATTAAAGAAGACGAACTATTCGGCATCGGGATTGGCGCCCCTGGTCCGTTAGATAGCACACGTGGGATGATTACCTATCCACCTAACTTACCGCGCTGGCGCAATGTACCCGTAGTAAAGCTAATGGCAACTCACTTTTCAGTTCCTATCCGTTTAGAGAATGACGCTTCAGCCGCTGCGGTTGCTGAACACACTTTTGGTGCGAGTAAAGGCTACAACGATAGTCTTTATGTAACAATCAGTACTGGAATTGGTGCTGGCATTATCTCAGGAAATACGCTCATTTCTGGTAGTAAAGGCAATGCGGGTGACATCGGTCATATGGTGATCGATCCGTCATTTGGCGAATGTGTCTGTGGTCAACTTGGTTGTTTTGAACATATTTGTTCTGGAACGGCGATTAGCCGAGAAGCAACAAAACTAAAAGGAACAGATATTTCTACTGAAGAGGCTTTTCGTCTGTATGAGACACAAGATGCTGACATTGTCCCTTATCTTGATACCGTCATTGAACGGATGGGGATGGCGTTTGTTTCACTCATTAACGCACTCGACCCTGAGATCATCGTTATCGGCGGCGGGGTAAGCCAAGCGGGGGACAGATTGTTTGAACCGATTCGCCAATATGTTAAACGCTATACGTTAAATACAGACGCAGGAGATACACCGATTGTTCCAGCAAAACTCAATCAAGATGCTGGCGTTATTGGTGCTGCGGCACTTGTCTTTCCTCATTAATAGAGAAAATGATCACCTTGTCTTTCAATATAAGAACAGACAAGCTATACTAATAAGTAATCGACACATGTAACTACTAAACAAACATAAGGAGCGTAACTATGACAACACAACCATTATTTTTATCCCCGGCCCTTCAAGAACGTATTTGGGGCGGAGATAAGTTGAAAACAGAGTTTAACTATGAGATTCCTTCAGACAAGACTGGGGAAGCATGGGTCATTTCGGCACACGAAAATGGTCCGAGCACGATTGAAAATGGTCCACTTAAGGGAAAGACACTGACAGAAGCATGGGAAAACCATCGCGATTATTTTAACCGGAGCGAAACAGATACCGAAGCTTATCCTTTACTCGTTAAAATTTTAGACGCAGCTAAAGATTTATCTGTCCAAGTTCACCCGGATGATACATATGCACGCAAACAAGAAGGGGTACCTTATGGTAAGACAGAATGTTGGTATGTTCTTGATGCTGAAGAAGATGCTAAAATTGTTTTTGGTCACCATGCGAATACAACGGAAGAACTTCAAACACTCGCTGAAAACGGCGAGTGGGAAAAGTTATTGCGCTACGTACCGGTGAAAAAAGGCGATTTCATTTACGTACCAAGTGGCTCAATTCACGCGATTGGGGCAGGAATTGTTATTTTAGAAACCCAACAAAGCTCTGATATTACCTATCGCGTGTATGATTATGATCGGACGGATGACGCGGGCAACACACGCGAATTGCACTTAGCTCAATCTATCGACGTCACCACAGCACCGCATAAAGATCCTGAACTGAATCAAACAGAAACAACAGAAGGTGACCTTACCGTTACTCAATTAGTAAAAGAACACTATTTCACGGTAGAAAAATGGACATTAGCGGGCAATGTAACCAAATCACAAAATCAAGATTTCCTTCAATTAAGTGTGATTGACGGAGAAGGTACCCTGACCGTTGATGGTGACACCTATCCTATTAAAAAGGGCGCACACTTCATCTTGCCACATGGTGTTCAAACATTTGATTTAACTGGTAACTTGACCTTGATCACATCTTTCACGTCATAATTTTACGCTGCCACCATTATGTGGCAGCGTATTTTAATGGGATTTAAAAGAACATAGCAACCATCAAACCTATCTTATTTTTTTCTTTTCATCTTCATAAGTTCTTCACTTCTTCTTCGTATACTTAGAGTATCAAGAAAAAGGAGGCAACAAAAAATGAAAAAAATTATTGGTTTATCAGCAATCGGGTTTTTAGCACTAAGTTTAACAACAGCAGTGTTTGCGGCAGAGGATATTTATCCGATTCGTGACAATCCCGAATTTGAAACGTATGCAGGCACAGAGGACTTCGATCAGTGGCGCGAAGAGATGTTAGAGAATCGCCCTGAAGATTGTTTACTTGAAGAAGGCGCTGAACGCAACTACAAGTATAGAGCCGAAAATGAAGCAGAACGTCCCGGACAAGGCTTACGCCGTGGCAATGGCTTAGGTAACGGCCAAGGTAATGGCTACGGACGAAACGCCGCAGAAACAACAGATGAAAGCATGTAATTAAACAACCCACACACATTTAGTAAACGCTGAATGTGTGTGGGTTATTTATATAAAACCTTTCAAGATCACTTCACACGAGAAGAATATACATATTTTTATCATCTTCATAAGTTCTTCACTTCTCTTTCGTATACTTAGAGTATCAAGAAAAAGGAGGCAACAAAAAATGAAAAAAATTATTGGTTTATCAGCAATCGGGTTTTTAGCACTAAGTTTAACAACAGCAGTGTTTGCGGCAGAGGATATTTATCCGATTCGTGACAATCCCGAATTTGAAAACTATGTGGGCACAGAGGACTTCGATCAGTGGCGTGAAGAGATGTTAGAGAATCGCCCTGAAGATTGCACCGGCGAAGGTTATGGCTATCGCTCGCAAAATGAAGACGGTGAGCCAGGGCAAGGTCTACGCCGCGGCAACGGCTTAGGTAACGGCCAAGGTAATGGCTACGGCAAAGGCATGATGGGTAACACAAATTAAGTGACAAAGACATACAGGCAGATTATGCCTGTATGTCTTTTCATCACTTTACCATAATCAATACACGGCTACTCGACAGCTAAAAGGAGGACGTTTTAGATGATGTTCCTAGCAATCATCGTGATTGGATTTTTACTCTATCAGTATATGGCACCAAAAGAAACACCTAACAGACAACCTATGATGACTAAAAACACTGCCCGAGACACACTTGATTTACGTCTCGCAAACGGTGAGATTTCCATAGAGGAATACAACGAAATTAAACAAGCTTTATAGTTTTAATCACGCAATACCGATATGACTTTCTAATAAAAGGATGATCAACATGCATTTTGGGCGATACGGAGGAAATTTCCACGATGGCTTTGGGTTTTCAAATGACGGGGGCTTTGGGTTCTCACTTTTTAACTACCTACCGTTACTATTTATGGTTGGTTTAATTGTCTTAGTGATTGTTCTGATTGTAAAACAATCGAAACACTCACATGCGCATCACCACCAATCACCAAAACAACAACCATCAAACGACCAAGCCATCACAATCGTAAAAGAACGCTATGCGAAGGGCGAGCTATCAAAAGAAGAATACCTTGAATTAATCGAAACATTAAAAGAATCACAATAAGTAAGAGGACCAACTATATAGCTGGTCCTCTTACTTATTGTGACGGTTTTAAAATCATAAAAGATTTAGGTCCAAGTTTTTGTATCTCGCCGTTTTTTTCTAACCGTTTAATCGCCCGACTAATACTTTCAGGCGTCGTTCCTAGGTGACTGGCCAAATCTTTTTGTTTCATCGGCAACTCACACGTAACTGGCATTTGTCCTGCCGGCACTAACTGATGGATAAAGTTTTTTAACCTAACATCAACCGGTCCTGATGCGGCTTGTTGAAGCGCGCGTTCGGATTCATCCAAGCGATTGGCAAGGTGTTTTAACAACGTTAAAGCAAGCTTCGGATACGACGTCAATAAAGCGTCGATATCTCTTTGTCTAATATGACAAACCCGACTATCTTCTACTGCCTCGGCGAAGACATCATGATTTTGGTCTAGAAATAAAGCTAATTCCCCAGTAAAATCACCCGGTAATAACAGGCGTACTAACTGGTCTTTTCCGTCTTCATTAGAACGGTATAACTTCACTTTACCGGTGTGCACCACGTAGAGACCGGTTGAGGTATCACCTGCTTTAAACAAGAAGCTACCGGCTGAAAAAGGCTTTGAATGGACGACTTTCATTACCTCCATTAACTGCCCCTCTGGTAGATGATTAAATATTGGGACACGTCTTACACATCCCGTCATATGTTGACATTCACCCATGTTTCTCCCCCTAACGTCATCCTTAAGTTAAATCTTATCGCCATTTACGCTTAGAATCGCCCTTATTATTTCGATTGAAAACGAATTAACCGCATACCATTTAAAATAACAATGAGGACACTTGCCTCATGAACAAACATACCTGATGCTAGATGTATCGTACCATTTAACACACCGAGAAGTAAAAAGAAAACCGTGAGTAAGGCAATCGCAATATTTTTCGTCCGGTTTTTCACCGTCGCTTTCGCAAGTCGATAAGCATGAACAAGCTTATCTAATCGGTCATTCATCACGACCACATCCGCTGTTTCAATTGCCACATCGGTACCCGATAACCCCATCGCAATACCAATATCACTGAGCGCTAAAGCCGGGGCATCATTCACACCATCCCCCACCATGACGACTTTTTCACCGTTTTGTTGTCGTTGTTTTATTTCCTCTAGTTTATCTTTCGGTTGTAATTCCGCTCGAACAGAAGTGATCCCTAATTGTTTTGCGACATATTGCGCTGTTTTCTCATTATCCCCTGTTAACATCACTAAGTCACGTGCGCCGTTATGTTTAAGGGCCGTTAGAGCTGTTTTTGCTTCTTCTCTAATCACATCATTAATGACAAGGTAGCCAATGACGCTTGTTTCTTTTGCGACAATCACAACCGTTTTACCTTCAGCCTCTTCTGTTTCTATTTGTTTATTGATATCATTCGTTAATGCAATGCCTTGTGCATCCATTAACCGGCGGTTACCAATCACATACTGCGCATCCTCATAAGACCCAAATAAACCTTGACCTTTCACGAGCGTCACGTCTAAATGATCGTTAGTTAAGTTGTTTGTTTGTTTCGCATAATCCACAATCGCTCGTCCTAAATGATGTTCGGAATGACGTTCAAGTTCTGCCACTTCAAATAACCAATCCTCATCAATAAACGAGACGACGTTTGTGACAGCTGGCTCGCCTTTTGTTAGGGTGCCAGTTTTATCAAAAATAAATGTTGTGGCTTGTTTAAAGCGATCAACCGCGTCACCGCCTTTTAATAACACACCATTTTTTGCCGCATTACCAATCCCACTCACATTAGATACTGGCGCCCCAATTACAAGTGCACCTGGACACGCAATCACTAAAAAGGTAATCGCTAAATGTAAGTTTTGCGCTATTAAATAGACAATGACACTTAATATAACGACTCCTGGTGTGTAATATTGACTAAAACGATCGAGAAACTTTTCCGTTTGCGACTTCTGATCTTGCGCTTCTTCCACCAATTCAATAATCTGATTAAAGGCGGTGTTTTCTCCGACTTTTTTTGCTTGTACTTTAATATAACCTTCATCGACAATCGTCCCACTAAAGACCGCATCTCCGGTTGTTTTTTCTCTTGGCACACTTTCGCCCGTCATCATCGCTTCATTTAATTGCGCTTCACCTGAAATAATATCCCCATCAACCGGGACCTTTCCGCCCGCCTTTACAATCACAATATCATCAAGAGCGACGTCACCAACAGCAACCACAACTTCTTGTCCTTCTTTTAATAACGTTGCCTCTTCTGGCGCTAACGCCATCAGTGATTGAATTGATTCCTGTGTACGCGCTAACGTGCGCGCTTCTAAATAACTACCAAATAAAAATAAGAAACCAACGACACTACTTTCGACATACTCACCAATGATCACCGCACCGATGATCGCAATTGAAACGAGTAAATCAATACTCATATACTTAAATTTAAGCGCCTGTAAGGCAAAATAGACAATTGGGATACCTGTCAGTACCGTTGCTACAATCAGTAATGTATCAATTAAATGGTTCGCACCGATTAAATTAAAAATAAAGGCTAGCGCAATAAGTAATCCAGAACTGATCATGGCGATTGATTTAAACTTCGTCATTTTTTGAGCCATGAGCTTATCTCCCCTTTCATTTCACTGAGCTGTTTAGCCCATCTATTACTGAATCGTTTTAAATACTTTGATTTTTCTTGAAAAGAAAATCCCCCTCGAAGTAAGGGGGACACTGGCTTAACCTTTGACTGTATAACCTAACTTTTCAATAACCGTTTCAATATCATGGCGCGATACGGTTGCCTCATCAAAATCAACTTTTACTTTACTTGAGTTAAACAATACCTCGACACTGTTCACCCCGTCTTGTTGTTTGACGCCTGATTCTATTTTCTTTACGCAACTTGGGCAACCGAGTTGGTCTAATTTAATTGTTTCTAACATGTTTGTTTCCTCCTTTATTTGTTGTTAACTCCACTATAACGGAGACATCACGATTAAAAATTGATGCGCGTCAAGTTTTAAATTATTTCTTTATGAACGTTTTGTGAACCTTTTCGCTTTCCTATTCCCTTGGGTATAAAAAGTGATATGATGACGTTACTTTATTTTTAGAATATTTAAAATAGTTAAATATTAATACGTTTATTTCACCTTACTAGAAGGGACGCTCATGATTACTGCGACACCGACAAAAATAAACCTGAGTCATCACTTTATAAAACTATTACAGGCTCATCATATTAACCATACTTTCACAACTGGTCAACCGTTACCATTTTGTGCTAATTGTTCTTCTGCTGCTTCTATTTCACGGGTTGTTTCATATAGCGGCGAATCTGGACTAATCACTGTACTTGTTTCTTCTGCTGATACTGATAGTGTAAATGCTCCTAGACCGATTAAGGCAACTGTTGATAATACGATTTTTTCATTCATCATACCTTCTTCCATATTTTAAATTGATTGTTTCACTCATTTTTCTTACATCTTCTATTTAAAGGACGTACATGACTATGTAGAGAGTCTATCGATTGATTTGTGTTTTGTTTTTCTTTTAAGAGATGTGGCTTCTGGCACTTAAATTATCAAATTAAAGGAAGTACAAATAACCACAGAGGGAAGTCACTCTGCGGTTAGCGTTTCATCTTATTGACTTTTTCTTTTTTAGACGATTGTTGTAACTTCTCCTGCTTGTTTAGACAACTGTTCTGACGCATCTAACACATTGTCAAAATCCGTCGTTGCGGTATTGACTTCTTCTTTCGTTTGCTTGATATTATCTTGGACCTCTTTCGCATCACTGACAATCTGTGAAATTTCACTGGTAATTTGATCAATGTTTTGACGAATTTCCCCGATAGATTGGTCGACACCTGTTGCTAGTTTTCTTACTTCATCGGCAACGACACTAAACCCTCGTCCATGCTCACCTGCACGGGCCGCTTCAATGGCCGCATTTAAAGCCAGTAAGTTCGTTTGTGAAGCAATCCCGCGAATCGTTTTAACGATATCTTGTATCGATTCGGTATTACCTTGGAGTGTTTCTAACGTTTTTTGTGAAGCATCATACGCTTGATCAATTTGATCCACTTGTTTAGCGATAGCTTGACTACGGCTTATGCCGGTACGCGCCCGTTCGTTTAACACCGAAGACATCTCACTCAGTTGCTCAACGACACTAGTAATCGTATCTTGACGGTCTGTTATATCCGTTGCGACTTTCACAACACCAACTACTTCACCTGATTGATTCTTCAGTGGCATATAGGTCGCTTCAAGCCATACGCGTTCACCTGACTTTGCTTTCCGGTCTATCTTATCTTGAAAACTTTTCCCACTATACAAATCGTTCCAAAAGTCATCATACGCCTTTGATTTACTAAAGCGATCAAAACACAGTTCCTTGTGATGCATGCCCTTCATCTCTTCTGGTCGGTATCCTACCGTTTGTGCAAATAAAGGGTTCACGTAAGACACCCGGCGCTGCATGTCAAATTGTATAATCGCTAAATTACTTTCTAGTGCTTGGATAATCAGTTCACTTGATTCACAGTTTTGAAATAATTTTGTTTCCATCTTTTCCTCCATCTGGACTCCCCTTAAGGCATAGGTCCAATATATTATCTATTGATCGTTTCACTAAATAACCTCTACTTTATTACTATCGTCATGATTTATCAAATTATTAGTGTTTTCTTATACATTATCTATACATTACTTATACAAAATGTTAGACATAGTCAACTACTTTGACTTCACGGGAAAAGAAATTAAAAAAACAAAAACCCGCTTCCAACAAAATGTTGGAGCGGGAATATCGTTATGAGATTGTTTTAAAGTGACTCACTTCTTTATTTAAGCTTTCAGCTAGTTCGGCGAGTGTGTTCGCACTTGATGAAATTTCATTCATTGAACTTGCTGACTGTTCCGAAGATGCTGCCGTTTCTTCAATACCTGCAGCTGATTCTTCTGATACCGAAGCAATTTCTTCAATGGATGTATTAATCAACACACTTTCATTGGTGACATCAGAAAGCGTTGATGTTACGTATTCAATTCTTTCAACCATTTTTTTAATTGCATCGTTAATTTCATTAAAATTCTGACCTGTTTGCGCCATTTGCACCGTACCGGTATTTACTTCATTGTAGCCATCTTCTAACGCACCGACGACTTCTTTCGTATCGCCTTGGATGCCTTGAATGATTGTCGTAATTTCTCTTACAGAATCTGATACGTTTTCTGCTAGTTTTCTTACTTCATCGGCAACGACCGCAAAACCAGCACCATGCTCGCCCGCACGGGCTGCCTCAATCGCTGCATTAAGCGCTAAGAGGTTGGTTTGTTCCGCGATATCTTGAATCACATCAACAAGCTTAGATACTTGGTTTGAACGCTGTTCTAAACTTGAGACTTTCTTCACTGCATCATTGACAATCGTATCAATCTTCAGCATTTGGTTGAGGGCTTGTTCCATCATCTTATAACCTTCATCCGTTTTCTCAATCACGGTAATCGATTCTTCTGAAACATTTTCTGTCTTCTCATTTGCGTCTGCGATACGTTGTAAGAAGAATTCCATTTTCTCAGATAACGTTGACACCGTGTGGGCTTGCGTTTCAGACCCAGATGACAATTCTTGCATCGTTGATGCAATCTGTTCAGAGCCTTCGCGCACTTCAAGAGATGATTGTGTCAGCTCTTCACTTGCACTAGAGACACGTTCTGCCGCATTTGATACACTGCGAATCACGGCTTGTAAGTCTTCTTGCATCATATTCATCGATTCGGTTAATTCACCGATTTCATCTTTACGTTTGTTTTTCAGTAACTCACCCGTCAAATCACCTTGAGCAACCGCCGCTAGACGACTGGCTACTTGTTTCAATGGATTACCAACATAGCGTCCCATTAATGTTCCTAGCACGATGGCAATCACCATTGCCCCTGCCGCAATAAAGAAGATCATTGAACGCGTCCATTCAAAGGTTGTTTCTCCTTCTTCGTAGTCACCTTCGGCAATCGTTAAGCTTGTATCACGCAATTGATAGAGCGTCTCACGGAAAACGCGGAAATCTTCTCCCGCTTCGGCAACGCCTCGCTCAGCCGCAAACAAGGCATTATTCGAAATCTTCGTCGCGCTGTCACGCGCTTTAGCACTATATGTACCCCAATTTTCTCGCAGTTGTGCACTTAATTCTTCTTCTTCTGGTTCAAGATTAAATCCATCAAATCGATCTAACAACTCATTCATCGAATCGATGTTGCTAAGAGCATCCTCACCTCTTGCCGTATCTTCTTCAGCAATCCCAGATAATAATTGCACCCGCAAGTTTTCACCGGTTTGAATCATTTCAGTCATAACACCGAGTGGCTGAACACGGTTCCGGTATAATAACCTGGTATTATCCTGAATCGCACCCATGCCCCAAATACCAGCTGCACCGACAATTAATACGAGTAGTGCAACGACGATATAAGAACTAATTAACTTACCTTTAATTTTCATCCTGTTACCCCCCTAAAAATATATCCACTTCCTCCTTATTATATCGGCTAATGTGACTATTTGTGAACAACTTTCACAAAAAACATCATCTTTCTTTAGTCGGATGCACAAAAAAGACGACTCTCTCGCTAGAGTCGCCTTACTTGCGTTTTCGATAAATCCGCAAATGTGTTTGCGCCAAGTAATTTTAAGTTCACTGTAAGATCTGTCGTTAATTCGTCTAGTACGTCTTTTACACCCGCTTCACCACCGGTAAGTCCGTAAATATATGGCCGCCCAATTAAGACACTATCCGCACCTAATAGATACGCTTTAATCACATCGGTACCGCGGCTTACGCCACCGTCAATCAAAAGCGGGAAGTCATTACCCACTTTTTCTCTAATCTCAGCTAATACTTCCAGTGGTTCAATCGCACTATCGAGTTGTCTTGCGCCGTGATTACTGATAATTACACCCGCTGCCCCAATACTTTTACAATAGTCGGCATCACTCGGGTCGAGGATTCCTTTAATAATGACCGGAAGTGAGGTCTCGTTAATCAATCGCGCGACTTTATCAAAGGTTAATGACTGATTAAACAAGATGGCTTGGATTTTTTGTTTAAGCGTTGCTTGATTGTCCTCGCTTGTCACATACTTCTCTTTAAATACTGGATCAGTTAAGAAGTTACGCATACCAGCTCCTTCATCCATCGGAAAATAATCATGAGCTAAGTCAATCTCGCGTCTTCCTAACACTGGTGTATCAACGGTAATCACAAGCCCTTTTACACCCGCTGTTTCCGCTCGCCTCACAAAGCTATAAGCCACGTCATCATCACTCGGCCAGTAGAGCTGGAAGTAGTGATCACTCCCGGTCATCACGTCACACACTTCTTCGATGCTAAAACTTGAAACCGTACTTTGGATAAACGGTAAACCGGAGGCGTTTGCTGCTCGTGCACTAGCGAGCTCACCTGATTCATGTACAATTGTATGAAATCCAATCGGTGCGAGTAGAATCGGTGCCTGGATGGTTGAATGAAATAGCTTTATCGAAGGGTCTACTTGAGAGACATCTCTTAACAACCGCGGAATTAACCGGTAACGGTTAAACTGTTCAGCATTATATTTTAGACTAACCTCACTGCCTGACCCACCTGATAAATAGCCAAAAGCATTATGTGAAAGCTGTTGTTCCGCTGCTGTTCTCCATTTATCTATCTGTTTTAACGTCATCGTATCACCTTAATCTTTCTTTGCCTTTTGACTCAAGACATTTCCTAGCGTCTGAATGCCTTGAATCAAGATAATCAGAATCACAATCGTCACATACATCACTTCAGGTTGATAACGGACGTGACCAAATCGGTAAGCGACATCACCAAGACCACCCGCACCGACTAAACCAGCCATGGCGGTCGCCCCGATGAGTCCGATTACCGCGATGGTAATCCCTAAAATAATCGATGATTTTGCCTCACGGATCATCACGTGCCAGATAATATGGAGCGGCTTAATCCCCATCGCTTGGTACGCCTCAATGACCCCTTGGTCGACTTCAAGAAGAGACGACTCCATTAAGCGTGCTAAGTACGGCGCAGTAAAAATCACAAGCGGAACAATCACACCTTTCACACCCATCGATGTTCCGACAACGATACGGGTAAAGGGTAATAACGCAAATAGTAAAATAATAAACGGAACCGAGCGAATCGTGTTAATCACAATGTTTAGTACCCGGTACAACCAAATATGACCCTTGCCATTCGTTCGGCTGATGACGAGTAGCACCCCAAGTGGTAAGCCAATCAGAATTGAGAAAAACAAACTGATGGTCACCATTTGAAATGTGGCGACGGTTGCTTCAATAATGGTTGCACCCCAACGTTCAATAAATGCCATCATCGATGACCACCTCCCTTACAATCACGCCTTGTTCGGTTAAATAATCAATCGCTTTGGTCGTTTCCTCAACGGAACCTTTCACATGCGCCCGTAGTTTACCAAAGGTATGATCTTTTAACTCAACAATATTCCCTGATAAAATATTAGTCTCAATCTGATAGCGATTTGAAATGACTGATAAACTAGGACTCTCCGCAGCACTGCCGACGAACGTTAAATCAAGAATCGGTCCTTCTGTTTGAAGGTCTTTAATAATGTGCGTCGGTGTTTGACTCGGAAAAATACTTTCAACAAAACGTCTTGTTGTTTGATGCTTCGGTTCGGTGTAGAGATCAACAACCGGACCTTGTTCAATAATTTTTCCGTTTTCCATGACCGCGACGCGGTCGCAAATCCGCTGAATCACATGCATCTCATGAGTAATCAGTAAAATCGTAATCCCAAGTTCTCGGTTGATCTTTAGTAGTAACTCAAGAATTTGATCCGTTGTATCTGGGTCAAGCGCACTTGTTGCCTCGTCACTTAGTAACACATCCGGTTCATGTGAGAGGGCACGCGCAATTGCGACCCGTTGTTTTTGACCACCTGAGAGTTGATTCGGGTAGACATCGGTTTTATCACTGAGCCCAACAATATCTAAATATTTTTTTACTCGTGTTTTGATTTCCTTTTCAGCCACTCCGGTGAGTTTTAGTGGAATCGCAATGTTTTGATAAACAGTCAGCGTCTTTAACAAGTTAAAGCCTTGAAAAATCATCCCAATCCGTTGGCGTTTCTTTCTCAAGTCTTCTTTTGATAACGTCACTAAGTTATCACCGTCAATAATCACATCGCCCGATGTTGGTTCTTCCAGCAAGTTGGCCATGCGGACGAGGGTACTTTTCCCCGCCCCGCTATAACCAATCACGCCGTAGATTTCGCCTTTTTCAACCGTCAAGCTTACATCATCTAGTGCAGTGACTTTCTTTTTACCTGATTCAAATGTTTTGGTGATATGTTTTAATTCAATCATGTTTGTTATCCCCTTACCATGAGGTAACGACAGATCCTTCGAATGTTTCCTCAATAAATTGTTTGACTTCATCTGATTGATAAATATTAATAAATTTCTCAACGACAGGGTCGTCGACATTTTCTTCTCTTGCGACAATTAAGTTTACCCAAGGAGAGTCACCTGGTTCAATATAGATAGAATCTTCCGTTGGAACAAAACCATGTTCAATCGCAAAGTTTGTATTAATCGCAGCCGCAGCCACTTCTTCTAACTGACGTGGAATTTGCGATGCTTCAAGTTCGATAAATTCTAAGTTCAATGGATTCTCTTCAATATCAATCACCATCGCTTCAGCTCCAACACCGTCTTTTAAGGTAATCAGACCAGCATCTTCAAATAACATTAACGCCCGCGCCCCGTTCGTTGGATCGTTTGGTAATGCTACTGAATCGCCTTCTTGTAACTCACTCACGTCACTAATACCGGTTGAGTAAATCCCCATTGGGAAATTGACCGTTGAAGCCACAGCTTCAATCGCATATCCGCGGTCACTTTTGGCATTATCTAAAAATGGTTGGTGCTGGTAACTATTTAAATCAAGTTCACCTTCATCAAGGGCAGTATTGGGAATGACATATTCAGTGAATACTTCAATATTAACGGTTAAACCTTCATCTTCTGCCAGTTCTTTTACTTTTTCTAAAATCTGTTCATGTGGACCAGCGGTCACACCCACCGTTACTTCATCTTCACTTAAGGCACCTGTGTCACTGCCACATCCTGCAAGTGCGATTAATACGACTAAACTAATTAAACCTAATAACTTTCTCATTGTTACTTCCCCCTTAGTTGTTTCCGGACCCCTCTGGAAATTAAAACGCCTCAATTTATCAAGTGATAAATTGAGGCGTTTAATGTTTGTCTCAACTTATCTGTCATCCCTATAAATAGGGTTGCTGGATTTGGCACGAGGACATACATGTCTGTTGCCGAGGCTTCAAAGGGCCAGTCCCTCCACCTCTCTTGATAAGATCCGGTCAATATTTTTTTGTTGAGACTTACTTTACACAGTATCAATTAAAAAGTCAACACAATTGTCTCAACTTTTAAAACTTTCTGCTTTCAATTCTTTTTCAAACGGTATAAATCAGGGCGACGATCTTCATAAATTGGAATCTCTTGTCTAATCCGCTTCACTTCAGCTAAATCAATCTCCGCTGTTAGTATACCGATTTGATCATCCGCTTCTTCTATAACTTGCCCCCACGGGTCAATCACCATTGAATGGCCTGCGAATGTATTGTTAGGGTCATGCCCAACCCGGTTACACGCTACTACATAAACTTGGTTCTCAATCGCACGAGCAATCAGTAACGCCCGCCAATGGTCAAGCCGTTGCTTCGGCCACTCGGCGACAACATATAACACGTCAATATTTTCTAGCATCTGGGTTTTAATCCATTCCGGAAAGCGAATGTCGTAGCAAATCACGGCCGCAGATCTAATTCCT
>JBNJFJ010000044.1:0-15749 GCA_051746745.1 Bacillota bacterium
CATGCTTGTTCACGTGAACAAGTTGATGAGATAACAAAAATGCTAGAAAATAAAGGTGTGACAATTCTTTATCAAGATCAACATCCCTATGCAGGTGGAAAAATGCACTACGCTGCTTATTTTGAGGATCCAGATCGAATTAAGGTTGAATTAGTTGCACCCTGATCTTTTTTAAAAGAATAAAAACCCCTTAGAAAACACTGATATATCAGTGTTTCTAAGGGGTTTATTGCTGTTGGTTTGTTTACAAACTTATTAACGTGAATACCACTCAACAATAAGGGCTTCGTTAATTTCAGCTGGTAATTCAGAACGTTCTGGTAGACGTGAGTAAGTACCTTCTAGCTTGTCAGCGTCAAAAGTTACGTACTCAGGTACAAAAGCGTTAGCTTCAAGTGCATCTGCAATGATTGTAAGCTTTTGTGACTTTTCACGTACTGCAATTACTTGACCTGGTGTTACGCTGTATGAAGGAATGTCAACACGACTTCCATCAACAGTGATATGACCGTGGTTTACTAATTGACGTGCTTGACGACGCGTACGAGCAAGACCTAAGCGGTAAACAAGGTTATCCAAACGTGACTCAAGAAGAATCATGAAGTTTTCACCGTGAACACCTTGCATTTTTGAAGACTTTTCAAATAAAGTCGCGAATTGACGCTCGTTTACACCATACATGAAACGAAGCTTTTGCTTCTCTTGTAATTGTAAACCGTATTCTGATAATTTTTTACGTTGGTTTGGACCATGTTGTCCAGGTGCGTAAGGGCGTTTATCTAACTCCTTACCTGTACCAGTTAATGAAATGCCGAGACGACGAGACTTTTTCCATACAGGACCTGTATAGCGAGCCATAGTGCATTCTCTCCTTTATAATTAGATTTTGCATAAAACAAGATAATGTGTTCCGAAATCGTCTGCTATTTTATTTTCATGTACCATCGCTCCAGCAGCAGAGAGTTACACGATACACCTTGTCTATTCATCGATCAAGGAATAAAATAGTCAACCGGTGGTCCACAAAGGCTACCTTTTTTTACACAAAGTCTATTATATGATGAATTGGCGTGTCTGTCAATTGAAAACGCGAAATAGTTTTATGTTTTAAGTTAGATGTATTTTTCTAGTGTTTGAACAAATACTTCTAAATAATGTTGGTCAATGTCATCGAATCGATTGAGTGATGGACTATCAATATCAAGAACGCCAATAACCTGTTCATCTTTCATTATTGGCACGACGATTTCCGATTGACTGTTCGCATCACAGGCAATGTGGCCTGGGAAAGCATGAACAT
Organism: Bacillota bacterium; assembly: GCA_051746745.1. GTDB lineage: Bacteria > Bacillota > Bacilli > Bacillales > Amphibacillaceae > Halolactibacillus. Next base: position 1,301 of record JBNJFJ010000044.1, read on the forward strand.
TTTCTATACGTTGGGTCGTTTGTTTAGAGACAGTTGTTCCGCAGACACCGCTACCGACTTTAATTCTGACACATGCTGGTAAACCTTGAAAGGGACCGAGGACAAGTTCATTTTCTTTCATTAAATAATAGCCAACCCAATTGACGTCATCAAGGAATTGATTAAGTAACGCACTACTATTTGAAAGATTTGCGATGACATCTGGTTCATCTTCAATCAAGGCCTCTAATTGTTTGATTAATAACTGATAATTTTTTTCTTTTGTTGCATTGTATGCTGTTGGTTCAAACATCGTAATCCCCCTTGTTTATGCTTATGTTATTGTGTGATTATATCGCGCTTAGCCTGATTTCGCAATGAATTTGTCATTTCATGAAAAACCAACGTGAAACTGAAATAATTTGAATTTTTTTAGCCAAATATAGGTTGTTCATGGTATGATAAGAATAACCATTGAAAAGGACATTTTAACAATCACACGATGTGTGACGTCATACATAACAGACAGACTAAACAGCATGCCTGGATTGAAGGAGGATTTATATGGGGGACTTTACTTCCTACATAATTGGCGCGGTTTTAATCGCCATTATTGTTATTATTATTGGACTTATTTTAAGAAAGCGTATTTATGATCGCGTTGATCAACTTGAAGCATGGAAGATGGATGTGATGCACCGGCAAGTTAGTGCTGAATTACAACGGGTGAAAGCATTGAATTTATCAGGTGAAACCCAAGAAAGGTTTGAACATTGGAAAGAAACATGGGATCATATTTTAACCCGCGAACTACCGGACATTGAAGAGTACTTATTTGATGCAGAAGAAGCGGCCGATCGTTTCCGTATTAAGTACGCCAAAAAGAACTTGGAGACAGTTGAATCAATTTTAACAAAAAATGAAGAGACGATTAAAACCATATTGAAGGAATTAGAGGATTTATTAGATTCAGAAAAGCAAAGTCGTCAAGCGATTGAGACAGTGACACCCATTCTGAAAGAATTACGTCACGTTATATTAGAAAATCAACATTTATATGGTCCGGCTGAAAAACGCTTTGAACAAGCGCTGGATCAAGAACAACAAGCCATTGAAGAATTTTATGCGATGTGTGATGACGGTAATTATTTTGAAGCGCGTCAACATGTTGAAAAAATTAAAGCGTCGCTTGAGACGATTGGTCTTCGTATTGATGAGTTTCCACTGCTGTATAAAAAAATGACCCGTGATTTACCTGAACAAATTCAGGAGTTAAAAAACGGTATTAAAGAAATGAAGCGAGAAGGTTACCGGATCAATGATGAAATATTACTGACTGAACTAAGAGATATGGAGAAGCAGTTAAAAACGTATATCAGTCAGATTGAACAAAAGGATGAACCAGCGGTTTATGATTGGTTACAAGCAGCAGAAGACCGGATTCAAGAAATTTATGTGATGCTGGAGAAGGAAGCGAAAGCGAAACACTACTTAGAAAAGCATATGGATCAGTTTACAGAAGATGTACAAGCGGCAAGTGAAGACTTCGTTCTAACAGATGAAGAAGTAAAAACACTGCAACAAACGTATTTACTGGAAGGATCTGATTTAGAACTCTACGAAAACCTCGAAAAATGGATGCATCAACTTGAGAAAGATCACAATCAACTGCTTAATAGCTTATCCTCCATTAATCAGACGTATTTAAGTTTGAAAGAGCAATTAGAATTAAACCAAGGTGATTTAGAAAAGTTTAAGGAATCGCATGTTGAGTTTAGAGATCAAGTTCGCTCGATAAGGAGTGATGAACTCAAAGCGAAACAAGTAGTAGAGACGAAAAAACGTACCTTGTTTAATTTGGAAAAGCGATTAGAAAAAAGTAACTTGCCAGGTGTTCCTGATTATATTAAGAATCAGTGCACTAATAGCCATGCACTGATTGAAGCTATTCAAGGACTCCTCCATGAACAACCACTCAACATGGGACAAGTGAATACAAAAATTAAAGAATTACACTCAAATGTCGATATATTAAGTGAGAAGGTTCAACTAATGATTGAACAAGCTTATTTAACAGAGAGAGTAATTCAATATGCGAATCGTTACCGAAGTCAATACCCGATGCTTCAAGCTAAACTTCTTGAAGCGGAGCAACTCTTCTATCAAGAACATTATGAAGAGGCGTTAGAATTATCGGCTCAAGCACTTGAAGAAGTCGCACCAGGTGCGGTTCAACGATTAGAAGAACGCATAGAGTTACCTTACTGACCTAGCAGGAGGGACTTGAGATGAAAGTTTTTTCAATCATCAGTATGGTGATTTTCACTTTAACTATCTGGGGAGCGTTTGGTGCGATTTATGTGATGCAGCAAACACCAACATATAATTTTCGTGATGTTGAAGCGCTTGTTGTACCAGAGTATACTGAATACGTCGCTTCGATTAAACGATTTGAGATGATCGAGCAACCCGTAACCGATGAACCAACAAATGATGCAACGAATGAAGAGACAACAAATGAGACACCGGATAATATTTATGAACAAGCAAGCAGTCCAACCAATGATATTCTGTATTCTTTTGAGAAGGATCAGCCAGTATCTGTTGACCAACTTTTAATTGCGTTAGGAATAAACGAATAGCGTACGTATAGGCCTCAAACAGTCATCATCGTTTGAGGCTGTTTTAATGAAAGGGATACGCCTTTTTTCGTTTAAAGCTTGTTAAAACGGGACGATGACTTGAATTTAGGCAAGGAATATGATTGAATGACTATTGGTATAAGTATGAGAAGAACTATATAGTTTATAATGACGCTAGAGAAAATACTAGTATCGTTAATAAGTCTCTAAGGAAGAAAGGAGAGGCTACTCGATGGGGGTGAAGTGACGCCTCTATCCATATTTTGAGTAGTAACGACTGATGATTTATTTTGATAATAGCGCGACGACTAAACCGCATGAAGAGGTTATTGAAAGTTATCAAACCGTGTCTGAGAATTACTACGGCAATCCGTCGAGTCAACATCAACTTGGTTACGATGCCGATAAATTATTGCGTAAGGCCTATGAACAAGCAGCAAGCATGCTTGGTGTAAGCAACCAAGAGATTGTGTTTACATCAGGTGGAACAGAATCAAATAATTTGGCGATTAAAGGTATTGCCCTTCGTTACCAGAAGCATGGCAAACATTTAGTGACCACAACCATTGAACACCCTTCGGTCCTTGAGGCATTTAAAGCACTTGAAACGCTTGGTTTTGAAGTATCTTATGTCCCTGTTGATGCATCAGGTGTTGTGAAAGTTGAAGATATCAAGCAAGCGGTGCGCAAAGATACGATTCTTGTATCCGTGATGCACATTAATAATGAAATCGGTACAATTCAACCGATTCAAGCGATTGGTGAGTTTTTAGCAACTAAAAAATATACTTTCTTTCATGTCGATCACGTACAAGGTTATGGGAAGGTAGAATTAGATATCAAGCGGGCGCATGTTGATCTGTTGTCAGTGTCCGGTCATAAAATCCATGGTTTAAAAGGAACAGGCTTATTGTATTTAAAAGAAAACGTGCAATTATTTCCGCTGTTTCATGGCGGAGGTCAACAAGGAAACTTACGCTCAGGAACAGAAAATATTGCAGGGATTGTGTCATTAGTCAAAGCGATGCGGATGGTGAGCGAACAACAAATGCATCATCCTAATCATTTAAACACATTAAAAGCTGAACTAATGTCACGCTTAGCTAAACTTAAACAAGTGGTGATGAATACACCAGAAGATGCCGCGCCGCATATTATTAACTTTTCTGTGCCAGGCTATAAACCAGAAGTCATTGTGCATGCTTTAGAAGAACGTCGGATTTTTGTATCAACAAAGTCCGCTTGTGCATCTAAAAGTCCAGACGAAAGTGCTGTTTTAAAAGCCATCAATTTACCAGCTGACCGGACGAAATCGGCTTTAAGAATTAGCTTTTCTTATCAGAATTCTGAAGGGGAAATCGAGCTCTTTTACCGGGCACTACAAAAAATACTAAGAGATCTTAGTCAAGTTATGGGGTAGAAACAATGCAATATGATCATATATTAATTCGCTACGGCGAGTTATCACTTAAAGGAAAAAATCGTAAAGTCTTTTATAATCGTCTACATGAAAATATTCGTCATCATTTAAAAGCTTATCCAGAAATTAAAATTAAAACAACAAGAGATCGTTTAAGTATCTATTTAAATGGGATAGATCCGGCACCACTGATTCCGATTTTACAACGCATCTTTGGAATTCAAACGATGAGCTTAGCTATCAAAGTGGATAATGAAGAAGAAGCGATTAAAGAAGCAGCACTGTTTGCTTTAACTGAAGCAAATAATATCAAGACGTTTAAAGTCACAACAAAACGAGCAGATAAGACCTTCCCAATTGACTCCCAACAAATGAATCAATTTGTCGGTGGACATTTATTAAGAAATACGGATGAGATTACGGTCGACGTCCATCAACCGGATGTGGAAATACACGTTGATATTAGACCAGAGGCCACTTACGTCACATCAGAAAAGATTCCTGGACGTAAAGGATTGCCAGTCGGCACAGCCGGAAAAACATTGTTGCTATTATCTGGTGGATTTGATAGTCCAGTCGCTGGTTACTTAATGATGCAGCGCGGGGTAAGACTTGAAATGGTTCACTTTTATTCACCACCTTATACGAGTGAAGCAGCTAAACAAAAAGTAATAGACTTAACGAAAGAATTAACAACCTATGGTGGAGAGATTAACGTGCATATCGTTCCCTTTACAGCTCTGCAACAAAAATTGCACCGTGAGATTCCGCACGGGTACTCGATGACGGTGATGCGACGGATGATGTTAAAGATTGCTGAACGAATTGCCGCGAAAAATGATATTCTTTCCATCACAACAGGTGAAAGTTTAGGACAAGTGGCTAGTCAAACGATGGAAAGTATGCATGCAATTAATGCGATTACGAATTATCCGATTATGAGACCACTTATTGCGATGGATAAGAGTGAGATCATGACGATTGCGGAAGAGATTGGGACGTATCCGATTTCTATTCGTCCGTTTGATGACTGTTGTACGGTGTTCGTGCCAAATGCACCAAAAACAAAACCGAAAAAAGATAAAGTGGAATACTTTGAAGGTTTACTTGATTTAACGGCAGATATTGAAGCATGTATCAATGATACTGAAGTCGTAACGATTAAACCGTTTGATAACGAAGAACCTGAAGTAGATCAATTATTTTAAAAACAAATTTCAGATAAATATGTTTAAAAAAATTTAAAGTTGGCAATAACTACTATTGTTTTCTCTGTATCGTTTCCCTAACTCTGACACATATTAACGGTGTAGTAAAGAGGAGGTGAAACGACATGACAGGGAATTCAAATCGAAGCTCAAATCGTCTTGTTGTACCTGGTGTAAATCAAGCCCTTGATCAAATGAAATATGAAATTGCACAAGAGTTTGGTGTCAACCTTGGTCCAGATACAACAGCACGTCAAAACGGTTCTGTTGGTGGCGAAATTACTAAACGTTTAGTAAAAATGGCTGAACAACAAATGAGTAATCAAGCACCAGGTCAATCACAATCTAAATAAGTATTAAAAAAAGAGTAGAGCTCATGAGGCGCTACTCTTTTCTTTTCGCGTAGATTCTGCTATCGTTTAAGTAAAAATCAGACGGAGTGATTACACGTGCGAACACTGATGATAAACGGGACGTTTTATACGATGGTCGATTTTGAGGACACTGTCGAAGCCATTGTAATTGAATCGGGTAAAATTTTATATGCAGGTAATAGACAAGAAGCGGAAAGTTACATAGAATCTACCGACAAAATTATTGACTTACAAGGTGCAACAGCTTTTCCGGGTTTCGTTGATAACCATGTACATTTGGTCTGGTTAGGTGAAAAGCTCGATCGTCTTGACTTATCAGCGATTCAGTCACGCCAAGCTGTGCTTGAAGCAATCGAAAAGAAGGTTAAAACGCTGCAACCAGGGGAGTGGCTAATTGCTGAAGGGTTTAATGATAATCAGTGGGACGATACGCGCATCATTGACCGGTTAGAACTTGATGCGATTTCAACGGAACACCCGATCGTACTTACCCGTGTTTGTCGCCATGCCCTTGTCGCCAACCAGTTAGCGATTACACTCGCAGGCGTAACACGTGAGACAACAATACCGATTGGTGGCTACATTGGAAAAGATGACAGTGGACGATTAACCGGTTATTTTAAAGATACGGCTCAAGAGCTCATTAAACGAAGTGAGCCCGAGAAAGATGTCGCTTATTTAAAGCGCATGATCGGTTTAAGTATTGATCATCTCGTCTCCAAAGGATTAGTTGGCGGTCATACCGAAGACCTTAGCTATTTTGGTCCAGAGAGTTATAAGAAAGTCACCGCAGCATTTAAAGCTCACATACAGGAAGGGCGGACACCGTTTAAAACACATGCCCTTGTGCATCACGATGTCTTAACCGATTATTTATCAGATCCTTCAAAAAGCCAAGCTCTATCTTATTATACGTTTGGGGCGATGAAAATATTTGTAGACGGGGCGTTTGGTGGTCGTACGGCGTGGTTAAACGCACCATATAGTGATGATGACACAACTTCGGGCTTGTATATCCATGAAGAAGCAGAATTAGAAGCGTTGATCAAAACGGCTCGAGAGCATCACTTAGCTATTGCTGCACATACCATTGGTGATAAGGCTATCGAAACGCTTGTAAAGTTATTAAACCAATACCCATCCACCAGTTCGTTACCGGACCGGGTGATTCACGCATCACTTGTGAGTGATAAAGCAATAGCGCTTATGCAAGATGTCCCGATTGTGTTAGATGTTCAGCCGTTATTTGTAAGTTCGGATTTCCCTTGGGTCATTGACCGTCTAGGAGAAAAACGCTCCCGACAGTTATACCGATTTAATACCTTAACACAATCCGGTATTCCTATATTAGGGAGTTCTGATGGACCGATTGAAGATGTGTCGCCACTCAAAGGCATCGCAGCGTTTGTGAATCGACGTTCGATCTATGACGAGAAAAGTTATACGAAACAAGAGGCGCTCACCGTCTATCAAGCGATTGAGAGTTATACAAAGCAAAGTGCCATCGCAACGCACACAGAAGCGACAAGAGGACAAATAAAAACAGGTTATGCTGCGGATTTTACGATCCTATCAGCTAACCCGTTTCATATGAATACTGATGATCTTTTGACTATTGCGGTTAAAATGACGATGATTGATGGGCAAATTGTTTATAAGAATAATGCCTTATAAAAATAAATGTTTTAATCGATGGATATAGGCATCATTTGTTTGAAACAATAACGTGACGTTACGATTCGATAATTCGACATGGATATTCTTCGTTGTATTGACCGGATAAGCTTCATTATCAATCCCAATAATAGGGAAATCGTTCCCGTCTTGAATCACTTCAAGTGTTAGTTTTCGATTTCTTGACAAACAAAGCGGGGCTTGAAATGTTTTATGTTCATTTGTATTAATCGGGGCAATTTTTGTCATTTGAAGTAAATCCAAATCTGGATCAATAACAGCCCCGCCAACAGAATGGTTATACCCGGTACTTCCTGTTGGTGTGGAGATAATAATACCATCACCAACAAAATGTTCAAAAGGTGTTTGATCAATCGATACATTAATGGCAATGGCTTTAATGATACTTGAACGCACACTGACTTCGTTAATCGCATACAAGTCTTTGCTACCATCAATCTGAACTTTAAGCAGTTCGTGTTTAGTTAATGTTGGTTGATTGGTAATGGTTTTAATGACGTCTTCTAACTGATGAATCCCGAACGTCGTATAAAAGTTTGTTTCCTCTGTTTGAGAGATACCAACGAAGACGACGTCTTCTCGAAACTTACATGCGCGTAAGGTGTGAAGGAAGTGACCATCATCTCCTATGGAAAAAATATAGTCAGCTTCTTTCATGTTGTCTGTAAGTGTAACCGGATATTGCTCAATGATTGGTGCAAGCGTTTGGAGAACACCATCTTCTTGGCAGCGGTGACTAAAATAAAGGTAAATATTCAACATAATTTCTCATCCTTTACTAAAACAAGTTAGTAAAGTATATCCTTAAATGTGAGAAGTTAAACATATGAACGTTAGATTGCGAATCAAAAACATCGCAAATCATTCGTCAGTAGGGTAAAGATATGATATACTGTGAAACTTGAGAAAGGACGTGTTTTTATGGAAACATTTGAAACATTATTTAACCGATTAGACGATTCAATCAATACGTTAAAAGATCAAGAAGAGCTAACATACTTAGATGCTCTCGTGCACACATTAAATTTAACGCTACTTGAAGAAGAGGAGAAGAACGACTTCTCAGGTGAGAATAGAGCATTTATCGAACAGCTGCAACAAATGGGCTTAAGAGAAGCTGATAAAGAAACCGTTAGAAAAGTGATTCAATTTGCGGTATTAAAAAGTTTTAAAGGGGCAACGTATGATAAGTACATGATCACACCTGATATGGTTGGCTTTTATGTCAGTTATTTAGTTGAAAAGCTCATGACTTCAAAAGAAGCCATTCGCCTCTTTGACCCGGTCGTTGGGACAGCAAATATGTTAACAGCGGTGATGAATCAACTGTCTAAACCGGTCCAGGCATATGGTGCCGAAGTAGACGAGACGATGTTAGATTTGAGTCTATTAAGTGCAGACATGCAACAACACCGGATTGAGTTCTTCCATCAAGACAGCATTCAACCATTATTATTGGACCCAGTTGATGTGGTCATTGCCGACTTACCGATTGGGTATTATCCTGATGATGAAAGAGCTAAAGACTTCAAAGTTCAAGCGAAAGAAGGTCACACGTATGCGCACCACTTATTAATTGAACAAAGCCTAACGTATCTTAAACCGGAAGGTTTTATGATTGCCGTTGTGCCGAATCATCTGTTTAACAGTGAACAAGCACCGAACCTACACAAGATGATTCAAGAACACGCGCATGTGGTTGGTTTACTCGAATTGCCTGAAGAAAGTTTCAAAGCAAAAGACCAACAGAAAAGTTTATTTATCTTGCAGAAAAAAGGGGAAGAAACTAAGGCGCCCAAAGAAGCGTTGATGGTGAAATTACCGAGCTTTAAAGACCTACAAAAGACAGAAAATATTATTATGAAGATGAATGCGTGGTTTGATCACTATCAAAAATAAGCGTTGAATAATCTGAATTCTTCAATGAAACGCTTACAAAAGACTTTGTTGTTGCAATTTATGTCGATTATTCGTTAAAATAGTGATGGTATGTAAACAGACTAAAAAGGGAATCGAAAGGATTGAATGATATTGACTAAAGTATTAGCAATCAACGCCGGCAGTTCATCACTTAAGTTTCAATTGATTGAAATGCCAGAAGAAACAGAAATCGCCAAAGGTTTAGTAGAACGTATTGGTCTTGACCAAGCTGTATTCAAATTAGAATACGGTGACAATGAAGACAAACTAACAACAGAAATTCCTAACCACGGAAAAGCAGTTGAAATTTTACTTGAACGTCTTCAAGCTTCAGGTGTTGTTAAATCACTTGATGAAATTGAAGGGATTGGTCACCGTGTCGTACACGGCGGCGAACGTTTTAGTGATTCAGTCGTCGTAGATGATGACGTGATTGCTGAAATTGAAAAAGTTTCAGAACTTGCGCCATTGCACAACCCGGCTAACTTAACAGGGATCCGTGCATTTAAAGAATTATTACCAAATGTACCAGCGGTTGCTGTTTTTGATACAGCCTTCCACCAATCAATGCCACCTGAATCATACTTATACAGCTTACCATATGAGTACTATGAGCAATTTGGTATCCGTAAATATGGTTTCCACGGCACAAGCCATAAGTATGTATCAGAACGCGCAGCTGAACTATTAGGTGAGCCATTAGACAAGCTACGTCTAATTGCCTGCCACATCGGTAATGGTGCGAGTGTTGCCGCGATTCAAAACGGTCAGTCAATTGATACAACAATGGGCTTTACACCACTTGAAGGTGTCACAATGGGGACACGTTCAGGAAGTTTAGACCCAGCGTTAGTGCCATATATCATGGACAAAACAGGTAAAGATGTTAACGAAGTGCTTCACGTATTGAATAAAGAAAGTGGTATGCTTGCTTTATCTGGTTTCTCAAGTGACTTACGTGACATCGAAGACCGTGCTGCTGAAGGCGATGAACGTGCGGAATTAGCGCTTAAAATCTTTGCTGGTCGTATCCACCAATACATCGGTTCATATGCATCAAAAATGCATGGTGTTGATGCGATTATCTTTACGGCTGGTATCGGTGAAAACAGTAAAGCTGTTCGTGAACGTGTCTTAGAAGGACTAGAATTCATGGGTGTTTACTGGGATCCTGCGCGTAATGATGTGCGTGGTAAAGAAACATTTGTTAACTACCCACACTCACCAGTAAAAGTTATTATCATTCCTACGAATGAAGAAGTGATGATTGCACGCGACGTTCAACGTCTCGCATTTTAATTCAAAAATCTTTTCATTTAAATAATCGCAAATAAAAAGGTGGCCATTCTACTCTGTTAGAATGACCACCTTTTCTATTTGAACTTTATTTCATCACTTAGCTAACGCCTTAAGCCTCTTCCTCAACTTCGTCATCTGTTCTGACAACAAGAACGTCACATGGTGCGTAACGGACGATATTTTCAGACACACTCCCAATAAGGAAACGTTCAACCGCATTTAAACCTGTTGCCCCACACATGATGAGGTCGGCATTAAATGACTTCGCGACATATTTTGGAATGCGCACTTTAGGAGAACCGTAATCAATATGGGTTTCTACTTTTCTGACACCGGCTTTTTCTGCTTGTTGTTTATAATCATTTAATAATTTTGATGCATAGGATTCGGAACGATTAATCATCGATTGGTCATACGTTTCAGCTGTTGAAATGGTTTTCGTATCGACAACATGGGCAATAATTAAATCACCGTCATTACGCTTTGCTACTTGAACAGCTTTTTTAAATGCTTTTAAAGACGCTTGCGACCCATCAACCGCAATCACAATTCGTTTATATTCTTCTGCTGGCATATCTATCACTCCTATACTTTGATATACTCACCTATTCCACCAATCGATTACCTTTAAACATCTTAACTGGTATATTTTTTAATCTTACATTTCGATAAATTGCATTCATGACTTAAGAACTGTATAATAACACTGTGATTAGAGATAATAGTACAGTTTAGAAAGTAGGTGCAACACTTTGGCAACAAAGCATGAACAGATTTTAAATCATATTGAATCTTTAAAGATTGGAAATAAAATTTCGGTAAGGCAAATCGCTAAAGATTTAAATGTAAGTGAGGGAACCGCTTATCGGGCCATTAAAGAAGCGGAAAACCGCGGGTTAGTCAGTACGATTGAACGAGTTGGAACGATTCGAATTGAACAGAAGAAAAAAGAGAACTTTGAACATTTAACTTACGCAGAAATTATCGGCATCGTTGATGGCCAAGTATTAGGTGGACGAGAAGGTTTACATAAAACATTACATAAATTTGTTATCGGTGCGATGACAACAGATGCGATGTTACGTTACTTAGAAAAAGATTCATTATTAATTATCGGTAACCGCGCAGAGGCCCATCGCTTAGCATTAGAAGAAGGGGCTGCGGTCCTGATTACAGGTGGTTTTGATACGGATGAATCGATTAAACGATTGGCTGATGAGTTAGACTTGCCGATTATTTCAACGAGTTACGATACCTTTACCGTTGCGGCAATGATTAATCGAGCGATTTATGACCAACTAATTAAAAAGGAAATTGTCTTAGTTGGTGATATATATACACCGTATGAAAAAACGCATTACTTGCGCCGTACTGACCCACTTCAAAAGTGGTATCACTTAAAAGACCAAACAACACATTCACGTTACCCGGTTGTTGATGATCAGATGCGTGTCGTGGGTATTGTGACATCAAAAGATATTATTGGAAAAGCGAATGACTTACCAGTTGAAAAAGTGATGACAAAAAATCCAATTACAGTATTAAAAGAGACGTCACTTGCCTATGCTGCTCACATGATGGTGTGGGAAGGCATTGAAATCGTCCCTGTAGAAGACGGAAACCATCGACTCATTGGATTGATTTCAAGACAGGACGTGTTAAAAGCTCTCCAACACGTGAATCGCCAACCACAAGTCGGTGAGACGATTGATGACATTATTACGAGCGAACTCTCAGTTGAAAAAGACGGGTCAGAACTTATCTTTTCGTCTAAAGTCACGCCGCAAATGACAAATGCATTAGGGACGTTATCAAATGGTGTTTTCGTTTCATTTATTACGGAAGTGTCTAGTCGGTTATTGACCAATATGAAAAAGGGAGACCTCGTTGCTGAAAACATTTCGATTTACTTTATTAAGCCAGTCCAGATTGATAATGTGGTGACCGTTCACCCGAAAATCTTAGAGATGGGTCGGAAATCGGTCAAAATTGACATCGAACTGTATCATGAAAAAGATATCGTAGGTAAAGCTATTTTAATTGGTCAATTGATTGACCGGTACTAGGAGGAAAGAAATATGATTGATCGCATTATTGAAGCAATTGAAGCGGCCCAGACGATTATTCTTCATCGTCACGAACGTCCAGACCCGGATGCGTTAGGGTCACAAGTTGGTCTGAAAGAGTTGATTGAAGCGACCTACACAGATAAAGTGGTAAAAGTGACCGGATACTCAGAACCGTCGCTCGCTTTTTTAAGTGAAATGGATGTTGTCACAGATGAAGATTATAAAGAGGCACTCGTCATTGTCTGTGACACGGCCAACACACCTAGAATTGATGATGACCGCTACAGGTTAGGTCAGACACTGATTAAAATTGACCATCATCCAGAAGTGGATCCATACGGTGATATTTCCTGGGTCGATCCATCGATGAGTTCGACATCAGAAATGATTTATTTACTGGCAACAACCGGAAAGAAAAAGTTAACCATCACGGATGAAGCAGCCAGACTTATGTATGCAGGTATCATTGGTGACACAGGTCGGTTCTTATATCCAAGTACGACCGAACAAACACTTCATGTCGCCGCTGAACTTGTGCGCTTTAATTTTAACCGAACAGACCTATATAATCAGCTCTATGAAACCAAACCAGCGGTCGCTAAGCTAAAAGGTTACTTGTTAGACCACTTGGACTTATCTGAAGAAGGTGTTACTTCAGCGAAGTTAACGGAGGATGTGTTAGCGACATATGGTGTTACATCAGAAGAGACAAGTGCATTAGTCGGGACATATGGTGATGTATTAGGCATCCAGGCGTGGGTAATTTTTGTAGAAGAACCCAACCAAATCCGTGTGCGCCTCCGTTCTAAAGGACCTCAAATTAATACACTAGCTGCCCGTTATAACGGTGGTGGTCATCCGCTCGCTTCAGGTGCGAAAGTGAAGTCGTGGGAAGAAGCGGACCAACTCGTTAATGATTTAAAAGACATCTGTCGAGCTTATAAAAAAAGTGAAGAAGAGTAGTTAAATGACTGCTCTTTTTCTTATTCGAAAGAGTTTTATGTCAATGCACCTCAGCGCAGTAAAATGAACATGAAGGGCATTTCGGGGTATATTGATTCTCATTGAATCAAGACTGTTATGAAAAAATGTCATAGCGTACTAAGAAATACTTGCTTAAAGCGAAAAAAGGAGTCGTTGTTATGAAATTAGATGTCAAAAAGTTAGAATGGACCCGTGAACCAAATAATTCTGTCATTACCGAAGATAAAGTAGAAATTACAACCGACCCACATACAGACTTATGGCAAAGAACGTATTATCATTTTAGAAATGATAATGCGCCGGTTCTACAGATGGAAACAGAGGAAAAGTTTTTTTCATTCATTGTGAAGACTGACTTTGATAGTAAACATCGCTTTGATCAATGTGGCGTTGTTGTGTATCTTGATAGTGATAATTGGATCAAAGGGTCGATTGAGTATGAGAATGAGCATTTTCAACATTTAGGAAGTGTCGTCACAAACAATGGTTACTCTGATTGGGCAACGACAGAAATTCCAGCGAATATTAAATCAATGTGGTACCGCTTGAGTCGTAGAGAAGATGATTTTTGCATCGAGTGTTCGGTTGATGGTGAAACTTATCAACAGATGAGAATCTGCCATATGTTTAATGCTCAAGATATTATAAAGTTTGGCATTTATGCCTGTAGCCCAGAAGATTCTACCTTTAAATCAACATTTACAAATATGGAAATGACTGAGTGTCAGTGGCAAGCGCATGCAGGGCAACAACCTGATTAAGTATTCATCCAGAAGTATGACGATCATTCGTTATTTTGGGGGAACGCATTCGAAATTAGAATGGAGTAAATGCCTCTGTTAGAGAATGCAAAGTGTTA
>JBNJFJ010000045.1:0-4866 GCA_051746745.1 Bacillota bacterium
CTTAGGCGCCTGAACCTAAAACGTCGACCTTTTCTATAAATTGATGTTGCTTGAGCCTTTTTAATAACTCATCTAAATCCATTTTTAGATTTTCGATATCGAGTGACAAAGTGACATTAGCTTTACCATTTAACGGAATCGATTGATGAATCGTTAAAATATTTCCGCCTGCTTTAGCCACCATATCCAGTAAATGCGATAACGTACCGGACCGGTCTTCTAAATGGAAAAACAACGTAATGATTTTCGTTTGTTGAATCGCTTGAAAAGGGAAAACAGCGTCTCGGTATTTATAAAAGGCACTGCGTGATAACCCAACTTTTTGAACCGCTTCATAGATCGATGTCGCTTTGCCGCGTTCCAAATCCTTTTTGACTTGGAGCGTCTTTTTCATTGCTTCTGGTAAAAAATCACCACGCACAAGATAAAAGGTGTCTTTTTCATTTTTCATCGCCTGCTTCCCCCTCACTCACAACTTATTCGATAAATTCAAATTCATAATTCATCAAGCGTACAACGTCGCCATCTTTGGCCCCACGTTCACGTAAAGCTTCATCAATGCCCATAGAACGCATTTGTCTTGAAAAACGCTGAATTGATTCATCTCGCGTTAAATCTGTCATCTTGAATAACTTCTCAATCTTGGCACCCGACAAGACATACGCCCCGTCATCGTCACGACTAATGACAAACGGTATTTCTTCCGGTTGATGCTTATACACGATATGTTCTGGTGCTTCTTCCACTGGTTTAATACGATGGGGTGTCCGGTCAAGTGTATCGGCAATCGCAAATAATAACTCTCTTAACCCTTCACGTGTCACCGTCGATAAAGGATAGATCGGATAATCTTCTGTCAGCTGTTCTTTAAAGAAAACTAATTGTTCTTCTGCTTCAGGAATATCCATCTTATTGGCGACGATAATTTGTGGACGCTCAAGTAATGTCTCGTCATACGCTCTTAATTCTTCATTGATGGTGACAAAATCTTCATAAGGATCTCGTCCTTCTGTTGACGCCATATCAATAATATGAACAATGACACGTGTCCGTTCAATGTGACGCAAGAATTGGTGACCGAGTCCAACCCCTTCACTTGCCCCCTCAATAAGTCCTGGTAAATCAGCCATCACAAAACTGCGGTGATCTTCTGTTTCTACCATACCTAAATTCGGTTGTAACGTGGTAAAGTGATAGTCGGCAATTTTCGGTCTTGCGGCACTGACAACGGATAGTAACGTCGATTTTCCAACACTCGGAAACCCGACCAGACCGACATCTGCCATTACTTTTAATTCAATGACGATATCTCGTTCAATACCCGGTTCCCCGTTTTCAGCAATTTCTGGTGCCGGGTTTTTAGCTGACGCAAAGCGAATATTTCCGCGGCCACCACGACCCCCTTTACATACTATCGCCTGTTGTTCATGTTCAGTTAAATCCGCTAGGACTTCACCTGTCACATCATCTTTAATCGTCGTACCGGGTGGTACTTTTAGTACCATAGGCGCTGCATTTTTACCATGCTGCCCTTTACTCATCCCGTTTTCCCCACGTTTGGCTTTAAAGTGACGTTGATAACGGAAGTCCATTAACGTACTCAGCCCTTCATCTACTTCAAAAACAACATCCGCACCATTTCCACCATCACCACCGGATGGCCCACCAAATGGGACATATTTTTCGCGACGGAAGGATGCTAAACCATTCCCACCATCACCAGCTTTTACGTATACTTTGACCTGATCGACAAACATAACCTCACCTCTTTTTCAATCTATTCTCGTTAGTATTTATTTGTACAGGTTATATGATAATAATTTCGTTTAACTTTATTTGACTGTATCGATAATTGTAAGAAAATTATAACAAATATCACGTACCCTGTACATTGAATCCAAAAAAATAATCAAATAAAAAAGCGCGCCTCCTAAGAAAACTCTAAAGAGACACGCTTGTTATTCTAACGTCTTATGCTTCCTGTGCGACAGGATACACACTTACGCGTTTGCGATTACGGCCAACGCGCTCGAAACGTACGATACCGTCTGTTTTAGCGTAAAGAGTATCATCTCCACCACGACCAACGTTTGTACCAGGATAAATCTTAGTACCACGTTGACGGTAAAGAATAGATCCGCCAGTAACCATTTGTCCATCAGCACGCTTGGCGCCTAGACGTTTTGATTCTGAATCACGACCGTTCTTTGAGCTACCTACACCTTTTTTAGATGCGAAAAATTGTAAGTCTAAACGTAACATCATCGGTTTCAACCTCCTTGTTTTTCAAAGATAGTTATATACTGACCATAGTCATGTTCGATTGTCTCTAAAGTTGTCACCATACCTTCTAACAACAAACGCGCCGCACTTAGTGCTTCAACATTTGCGTCATTCGGTAGGATTACCTTTAAATAACCACCATCTGTGCCTTGGTCAATCATAGGTTCAATTCCACTATGTTTCATGACTGCATTGGTCATACCGAAGGTAACGGCTGATACTGCAGCACAAACTAGATCGTGACCATGAGGGCCACTGTCCGCATGCCCACTTAATTCAAACCCTGTTATAGTTTGATCGGGCAAACGATAAATAATTGCTTTAATCATTGTTCATCCAACCTTAAGCGTTGATCTTTTCGATAACCACTTTTGTATATGGCTGACGGTGACCTTGCTTACGGTGATAGTTTTTCTTAGGCTTAAACTTGTAAATTGTTACTTTCTTTTGACGACCGTGTTTTTCAACTTTCGCCTCAACAGAAGCACCTTCTACTAATGGCGCGCCAACTTTTACGTCGTCACCACTTACAAAAAGAACTTTGTCAAATGTAACAGTTTCACCAGCTTCAGCAGCTAACTTTTCAATGTAGATTTCTTGACCTTCTTCTACTTTGATTTGTTTACCACCTGTTTCGATAATTGCGTACATCCTACTGCACCTCCTTAAAGACTCAGACTCGCCATCACAGGCGCATTTACATGCTTAAAACCTGGTCAGTGCGGTTGTAGCAACGGGTGCTACATAACTTGCATAACGTACAAATCATACCACGGCGCGTTAAAGCTTGTCAATAGTTTCTGATTGGTTTTCTAAAAGAAACGCATCGACTAACGCTTGACTCCCACTTCGCAAGAATGAAAAACTTGATTCTGACGCATCTTGTAAAAAGTAGATATTAGCCGAGACCCTTTCTGGTAATGCGTTTTGATCAACGTGTTGATGAAACGCTTGATAAAAGGAAGGTGAGACGCGGATAATCGCCGCATCATCTGTGAGTGATACAACGCTGCGTTCAAGTTCAAAACATTTTGTCTCAAGCTTGTATGGTAAAGACGTCACGCCTTGGTCAAATAACGTATACATCACACTGCTTGTTTCGCGTTTACGGGTCAGTTCATATAGCCCCATACGGGTAAATCCATAGAGCTTAACCGGTTGTATGTCTTGTTCAGTTGCTTTTTTCAGCGTATCCATTACGGCTTGTTGGTCTTTCTTAGACGTCATCCGGATAAAATCAATCACAATCATACCAGACAGATTGCGCTTTTGAATAACTTTCGCTGCTTGTTTCGCTGCTTGTTTATTGATCGCGACAATTGAACGTGCCCGTGATTGATTGGACGAGAAACTATGTGAGTTCACATCGATGACCGTCATCGCTTCTGTTTGTTCGACAACAAGTTCCACCCCTAATCCGGCATCAATCACTGAGGTTGATAACTGTTCAATATAGTGCGTTATTTCAGGCGCTAGCGTCTGGATCACCGACCTTTTCACTTGGACCTTAATTTGGTCTTTATACGTTGCTTCAATCTGTCGTTTCAGCTCTACATCATCGACGATGACCTGATCCACTGTAGAGACATCTTTATTGTCTAAATAACGTAAGTGGATCTCACTTGTAGGTGACACTTGCCCTGGTTTTTTCTGTGCTTTTACCCGTGTCAGATAGCCCTGAAAACGTGCTTGCAATGTTTCTAATTGGCTCAATAAGGCCGTTTCAGAGAGTGTGTCTGCCTTTGTGCGCACGACTAACCCACCTGTCTGTAGTTGATCGGCTAATAATCGATGGAGGGCGTTCCTTCTTTCATCAGACAATTTACGTGAGACATTGACGTATTTCTCGTATGGTAAGTACACGAGTGCGCCTTCTGTTAGATTGATTTTTCTCGTCAACCGGGCGCCTTTCGTTAAATACGGTGCTTTTGTCACCTGAACCATGATATATTGGCCTTCAGTTAATCCAGATTGAATGTCGTCCTCATTATAATCATGATGGTCTAAATAACCTGGCGTCGTTAGTCCAATATCGATAAAACTCGCGTGTAACTGCTGGTCAATATCGGTGATCCGACCATAAAAAATAGAACCGACCATCACGTCTTCATTTGGCCGGATAAATTGAAGATCGGTTATTGTCTCTTGTTCGGTTGTGATATGTAATTTTTCGGTTAATTGTGTTAGTAGATAAAGTGTTGTCATGATTCTCACCTATTTCTAAATAATATTGTACGGGATTGATATACCGCTCAATCATCTGTTGTTCACTGATCAGTTGTTGTGTTTGTTTGATCATAAACAAGGTCGATTGATTTAAGCGTAAGCGAAAGAGCGCTTCATTCGGTTGTACGTTTGAATCGATGTGGTCTAGTAAAGGCTTCTTTACTATATCCTTGCGTCGATACAGTAAAAAGCGGTACCACATATAGGGTTCATCTTTTAAGTCTAGCCGAATTTCACGCAAAAGAAAACCGACAAGTAACAAAAGGGTAAAAGAAACGTGATGATAATAAATGAAAGCCCCTATGAGGATGAAAATATGAACGAGAGACAGAAGTAAGGTAAAGTGATAACTTTTTT
>JBNJFJ010000045.1:4966-15639 GCA_051746745.1 Bacillota bacterium
ACAAAAGGGTAAAAGAAACGTGATGATAATAAATGAAAGCCCCTATGAGGATGAAAATATGAACGAGAGACAGAAGTAAGGTAAAGTGATAACTTTTTTTGAAAGGTTGGCTGACATTAAAAAGTGACCACACTCGTGCCAACACATAATGACTAACAACACGAGATAATTGGTAAATTGACCGGTTGCAAGCACGATGAGGGCAAATAGTAGCCAACTCGTATCAATATGAATGCGCTGAGATTTGATTGTTTTCATTTAGGATGCTCCACCAATAAGTTGACAGTTCCCGCTTGATTCTGAAGTGCGACTTCTCCAATCAACTCATTTTCTCGTATCAGTTGATAAGGTAACACGCTCGTTTTCGTTAAGCCACTGTAGGTCATCGTTTCACCTGACGTATTTTGAATTCGTACGGATTCTTTGCCACTATCCCCTTTACCGACATAGATGACTAGTCCGGATTGGACAGCATAAATATCTTTATCTGTAACCGCAACACTTACCCCTTCTGTTAATTGATCTTTTTCAGCCACCGTCATCGCAAGGATTTGTTGATGGGATGGAAGCGGTTGGAACACATCCACCACTGTACCAAACCGGTGCTCATACCACTGATAGACAGAAGCAAACGGAAACTCTTCAGAGAGTGCTCGATTAACAGCTAGTGTTAACAAATCGGGACTACCCATTGACTGACTAAAACTCATCAGACAGAAAAGCATTGCTGACAGTGTTAATTTAATGAGGTGTGGCCTAAGTGGACTGGAATAGCCCACCTTCTGTGGGCGTTGCATGCGCTTCATTAAGTTAGCCTTCTCTTTATTTAGTGCTTTTATATGTGACAGTGATTTCGGTGTCATATAACCCTCTCCTTTTAATCCGCCTCGAAATTGCGATGATTACAATAAAGCATACGTCTTTAAGGGAGAGAATATGACACAACAAAAGCATCAACCCATTCAAGCTTAAAAGGATTGATGCTTTTTCATCATTTATTTTTCACGCATACCGAAGAATTTTTTCACCTTTGTCATCAAGGTTTGTTCCTGATCAAAAGATTGCAGTGGAACAGATTCCCCTAAAATACGACGCGCGATATTTCGGTAGCTAATGGATGACTTAATGTTTGGATTCAATGCTACAGGTTCCCCGTGATTTGACGCTTTAATCACTTCATCATCATCCTGTACGATACCGAGTAAATCAATCGATAGCACTTGAATAATTTCATCGATTGTCATCATATCGCCACTTTCCATCATATGATTTCTGATTCGGTTAATAATGAGCTTCGGCGCGGTCACCTCTTCTTGTTCTAAGAGCCCGATAATGCGGTCGGCATCACGTACACTTGATTTCTCTGGTGTTGTCACAACAATCGCATGATCCGCACCAGCCACCGCGTTTTTATAGCCTTGTTCTATCCCAGCTGGGCAGTCAATTAAAATATAATCAAACTCTTGTTTTAATTCATTGACCATCTCTATCATAGCTTCAGGTGATAAATCATGTTTATCACTTGTCTGCGCCGCAGGTAGGAGGAATAAATAATCGAATCGTTTATCTTTAATTAGCGCTTGTTTTAACTTACAACGTCCTTGAGCCACATCGATAATGTCATAAATGATTCGATTCTCCAGCCCCATCACAACATCTAAGTTGCGCAGACCAATATCTGTATCCATTAAACACACTTTTTTATCCATTATTGCCAAGGCTGTTCCGAGGTTAGCAGTCGTCGTTGTTTTACCAACACCACCTTTCCCCGAGGTAATTACAATCGCTTCAGACATTTAAAACACTCCTTTCAAACCCGTTCATCACTGGGCGCTTTTTCATCACTTGCTGCAGACGATCCATAACAATTTGACCCTCTTCAATATAGGCACATTCCATATACACACCATCTGTTTCATAATCAGGTGCACGAGAATAAAGTTCGGCAATTCTTAGTTGAACGGGGTTCATGAGTGATGCCGCAATCACGACATCGGTATTTCCTTCATATCCCGCATGCGCAATACCTCGAAGGGCACCTAAAACAAAGACATTCCCCGTCGCCTTAACTGTACCGCCAGGATTCACATCACCAATTACCAGCACATCACCAACAATATCAACAACTTGCCCTGAACGGATGGGGCGCGTATGCAAATGAACATCTGACGCTTCTTTTAAAGAAAGTGCTTCTTGTTTTGAGATGACTTTTGATACAATATCTTGAACAACAAGACGACGTTTGGATTGAATCAAGGTTTTTAATTCTTCTTTTTCGTCCGTATGTAATAGGCGGTTCCCAAGTTCAACTTTAATAGTAATAAGTGAATCAACTTCATCAAAATCATCTTGATTTAACATATCAATCAATTGTTCTTTAACGTCATGAAACGGCGCATCATCACTTAAAAATAATGTTAAACCGTCTCGTGTCCCTTTAATCATCACTAATGGTTTTTGAGACATGACTACACCTCCATCCTTACTTTTGTTCAAAACGTTCAAACGAATAACGTGCGAGTAGACGTTTAAACAAGACGAATTGCATCAGAAAAACTAAATAATTGATTGCGAGCGTCATTAATAAACGCTGTTCGAAGTAGCCTTGAAAATTGAGTTCAGTCACACCAATCAATTGATAGATCCAGTAAATCATCACATCCACTAGGAGAATCGATAAAAAGAACACAAAACTTGAGACATAAAAGTTCACATGTAACACTTTTCTTAGATGATGGACAACGTACATCACGACAGCATAACTAAACATATACACACCAATAACTGGACTGTAAACAATATCAAGCACGAGTCCACTAATCATCGCATATAAAAAGCTATAATACGACGTCTCTTCATCATAATATAACGCAATCATTATAAGAAAAACAAACACCCCATGGATGGTGACGATAAAGCCACTTGCTTCAAAACTATCCGGGATAAACAAGAAATTAATCCCTTGTAGAATGATCAACACAAACAACATAAGCGGCGGGAATAAGCGTGACATTACTCATCCCCACTTTCTTCAATTTCGTCAATCGACGTAAGTAAACGGTCCACGACAATCACATGATTCAATTCTTCAATATCCGCTGAGGGTTTCACGTAAGCAATCTGAGTCAAGCCATACTGGTCTGTCGTTACTTCTTCTATTGAACCAATTTCTAAACCTTTAGGAAACACCCCACCTAAACCAGATGAAAATACTGTTGTCTCCAGGGCAATATCTTCATAACTATCGGTAAATTCAAGTAACAGCTGTTCACGCGCATCATCATAACCTAAGATAAACCCTTTCGCATCTGAATCTGTCTCAGGTAAATCAACATTCACCGAAATACGATTGGATCGATCAAAGCCATTCAGCAAAAGCACGGTCGATGTGAACTGGGCCGATGATTGGATTTTTCCAATCATGCCACTGGCTGTTATAACAGCCATATCTTTTTCAACACCATGTTGTTTACCTTTATTTAATGTCACTTGATTGAACCATTGTTCAGGACTTCTCGCGATGACAGTGGCTTGAATCGGACGATAATCGGTGATGGTTTCCGTTTTATCTAAAACGGCTTGTAGTTCTTCATTTTCTTTCGTTAATTCTTGTACTTCATATAACTTTTGTTGATACGTTGAGAGATTCTCTTTTAACTGTTGGTTCTCCTCATACACCTGTTTCATTTCATCAATATTACCGATAATATCTCTGACATAATAGACAGGACGCAAAAACACGTTTTGAAACGAACCAACGGTATCTTGGATAAACTCTTCAACGGAAGAAAGCTCTTCACGATCACGTAATGAAAAACCAATCAGTCCAACGAGAATAATCAGACTGATCAGAATCGTGAATAGCCGTTTTCTTCTAAAAAACGACATAATGAAACCTCCAATAAGCGTTAGTTGTTTCTACTAGCAACGTTAGGATGCGATTTAAAATGTTCAATATACTCTAAAGCTTTCCCAGTCCCAATCGCAACGGAGTCGAGTGGTGATTCGGCAATAAAGACCGGCATTTTTGTCTCGTCAGAAATGACGTCATCTAATCCTTTGAGCAAAGCGCCGCCACCCGATAACACAATGCCGCGTTCCATAATATCCGCTGACAATTCTGGTGGCGTTTTTTCTAAGGTGACTTTCACTGCTTCAACAATGGCTGTGACGGTATCGCTTAGCGCATCAGCGATTTCCGTTGACGTAACGGTGATTGTTTTTGGTAGTCCGGTGAGTAAGTCGCGACCACGTAAGTCAATTGACGTTTCTTCATCAGTAACATGTGCCTGTCCGATTTCCATCTTCACGGTTTCTGCTGAGCGTACCCCAATCATTAAGCTGTATTTCTTGCGAATATATTGGATAATCGCTTCATCCATATCGTCACCCGCTGTACGGATGGACTGGCTTGTCACGACACCACCAAGCGAGATAACAGCCACTTCCGTCGTACCTCCACCGATATCAACGATCATACTACCGGTCGGCTCCCATACAGGTAACCCGGCCCCAATAGCTGCCGCAAATGGTTCAGATACAGGAAAGGCTTCACGTGCACCTGCTTGTTTTGTCGCATCGATCACGGCACGTTCTTCAACCATCGTAATGCCTGATGGGACACATACCATGACATTTGGTTTACGCGCAAATGGTGACCGTTTTTTCTGAGCTAAACGGATATAATACTTCATCATCGCTGCCGTTGTATCATAATCAGCAATGACGCCGTCTTTCATTGGACGAATGACTGAAATGTTGCCTGGTGTACGCCCAATCATATTTCGTGCGTCACTCCCGACAGCTTCAATCGTTCCTGTTGTATTATTTTTGGCTACAACGGAGGGCTCTCTTACGACAACCCCCTTACCTTTAATATAGACGAGCGTATTCGCTGTCCCTAAATCAATGCCTAAATCTTGTGTAAAACTAAATTTCCCCACTATAATCTTCCTTCCTTATCTACACGTTTCTATTTATCTTTGATATGTGTTTATTCAAAGTCGTAACAGTAAACACCTAACACAAGTCACTCACCTCGTGTTAGGTGTTTAGTTTTTAACTTGCTTATTCAATTATACGAGAATTTGAAAAAAATAGATAGGGGTTAGACGTACCCTTTTTCTTTTAATGACACAAATTTGTGATCGCCGATAATGATATGGTCCAGTAACGATATACCAATCAGTTCACCACATTCCACTAACCGTTTCGTCACTTGAATATCTTCTTGAGATGGTGATGGGTCGTAGGGTCGGTAGTAAGAAGTGAATCTACCTCCCTCAGAACCGTACGTACTCCTTTCAAAGTATACGGCTCGCCAGTGTGAGGTAAACGATAAGTCAGCGGAGAAAATGAATGAAAACCTAGCCGATTCAACTTCAAACGGGCACACTTTTTCGTCAAGCGGTATTTGTGTGCGACGGTACATACAAGGCTTTCGTATGCAAAATAAGCTATTTTAGCTAAGGCTTTTTTATCGGTGAGATATCGGTAGTAGTCATAAATCGCAATTAATTCGTCTTCATAGCGATTATAAATACAATCGATTGATTGATAACAGAGGTTACCACGACTTTCCGGACGATGGTGATTATATGCTCCGTAGTTAAAGCAATGCGCGAGATGTGTTAATTGACCAGGTGGCATGATTAAAGCGAGTGACTGATCTTGTCTTTTTATTTGGTAACCTTTATAGATTAATTTTTCAAATCGCGTCATCTTCACATCAACATGATGGCCATTTAAGCGTTGCGTCACTTTCAATAGTGGACAATCAATCGCAAAAATAATGACATAACATGATGCGTCTAAAACATCAACAAACACTAGCCCTAACTTTTCAAAAACATCTGTTACACGCTGATGCATCATAGGATCACTAAGTGACATCATCCAAAGTGGCGTCTCAGTCTTACCATTCATCTTTTATCTGTCTCCTTTCCTTATGCTTTTCACACCTGTCTTCCTTTTCCATGCTAAACAGATTACCTGCAAACGTTGAATAATATGAAGACTCCGTTGCCTTATAACTTGCGTTACTTAGGCAATCCCTACCTTACTAACCAATCAAGATACGTCATACTTAGGTACTCCTTTCGACTATTGCTTTCCAGTGGGAAAGTGAAGGGAATAAGCTTATCATACGTCGCGTCTGACGCGCACAACGTATTTATTCCAAATACGTATCCTATACGTCTTTAAGTCTAGAGTTCAGGCAGTTTAGCTTTTACCATATATGACTTAACAAAGAGTTCATGCGATGGTCCCGCAGCTTATTTCTAATTGACGGTAAGATCTCTTGTTACTGAAAGTGATAAGCATTTCAGGGTGAGTAACCACTTGATTGACTAACTGTATAGGCGCACGCCAGAAGGATGATTGTGTAAGCAAACAATCGAGGCACATGAGCGCTTAATCGCTTCACGGAAAATTTCACGTGGATGCGAGATCGAAGCATTTAAGCTCCCAATAAAGATGGTTTGCTGGTGAATTATTTGATTCTTCGTATCGAGGAATAAACAAATAAAGTGTTCTTGTTTTAAAAGGCGCATATCTTCCATAACATAATTAGCCCCGTCCTCAGGGCAACGAATAACATAGCGATCCGTCTTTTTAAATCGCCCCATGCGGTTGCCTAATTCAATTGCGGCTAGAATACTGACGGCTTTCACTTGACCAATACCTTTAATTTGAACGAGCTCTTCAAGCGTGGCTTCTCTTAAACATTCAATTCCATCAAAGTGTTGATACAAGCGAATGGCTAAATCATGCACACTTTCCTCGCGGCTCCCAGAGCCAATCACAATCGCCAATAATTCTTGGTCGGATAAATGACTGGCGCCTTTATTAATGAGGCGTTCTCTTGGTCTGTCTTGTTTGGGGATATCTTTCATTCGGACATGGAGTTCCTTCAACATGCGTAAACCTCCTTTCTATGGAATGTCTTTAGTTTAATCGTTTTAGATAGTGATGCAAGCCAGCACCGTCACCTTGTTCTGTCTGTTTCAAAGCTCAAAAGGTATGAGAATGAATAAATCACACGATATTTTTTGATTTCGAGTTAACTTTACGCATAAAAAAAAGATTGACGAGCGCAGCGTCAATCTTTTCTTAACAATCATTATTTTTTCAAAATGTTAGCTATCTAGAACGATAAAATTACTTATCTTTTAAATACATCACACCCGGGATAATTATTTCATCACCAGTAGCTGGTTCATCATCTAAACTGTAATTATTCATTTCTCTTAAAAAGATATCATAATAAGATTTACCATAATACAATAATGAGAGAGCCTCAAACGTCTCACCCTCTTCAACAACATGAATCACTTCATCAAAATAATCAACATCTGGCTCATTAGCAGTCTCATCATCTGATGCATCATTAGACCCTTGATTACCGTTATTCGCGTCATCATTTGCTGAGTCATTTTGATTATTATTTGATGGTGGCACTAACGGCGGGTTTATATCTTCTTCTCGGTCTAACGCTTCCCACAGTTCTAAATCCCGATGGAAAATATTCTGATTAACAACACGTGCGTCCTCATCATCCAAAATTCGTGTAGACCATTCATACTCAAACGGTCTCGGTACACTATAAAACTCAACCGTAATACTCCCTGAATATTGATCATTTATACGATCTTCTAGCATAATAAGGTTTGTGATTTTCACCTTTTCCCCTTCATTTTCTAATAAGGCGATAAAGTCTTTAATAGATTCATAGTCGGAGACATAGTCAAATGTTGATGTAAATCGATACAGTCCTTCAGCGAGCTCTTCTGCAACGACCGGTTCAGAAAAGTTGATTGACGGTACACTTAATGCTTCTTCATCTAAAGCCATGTCTTCAAGCGTATTGATGAAATACTCTTGATTATCGGTTGGATAAAATGAGAGACGTTTTTCAAGTAAATCGCTTTGTAATAACTGATACTCTTCTTCTATTTTAGGTAATCGACTCGCAGTGGAGCGTTTTTGAATGAGTTCTTCTGTTAATACAGCAGCTGTTGCTTCTTTTTCTTCAATTTCAGCATAGAGTGGAAAAACCAAGAATTCAAGATAAAGATAAGCAAGCCCGACAAATAATAACGCGCCGATAAGAATTAACTCTCTCACATTAAATCTCTCTCTTAACTTATTCATCAAGTTCTTCAAGGTTTTCACCACCCTTAATATTAAACGTTATTGAAAATTGATAATAGTCATCACTGTATGTAATCGATGGAACGAAGATATTTTCATAACGATCAAATTGTCTAATATTATACTCTAAGTTTGCGATATCTTCTCTAGAAAGACTTAAACCTTGAATAGTTATCACATCATTATTGACCGTTAATTGTTCAAAAACGATATCATTAATTTTAGCTTGTGCTAAATCCGTGAGCAGTTGTTGATTAACTGTTTCGTTTTCAGCCAACGTCTTTACCGCTTGTGTCATTTGTTCAGATTCTGTAGTTAATGTCTCTAATTCTCCTTGAAGTAGCATAACACGATCAATATCTTCAGCGAGTGCCGGGTTATTTACTTCTGTTTCCAATGTCTCTACTTCTTGTTGAAGCGGACGTAACTCATTCGTTAAGAACCACGGAATCGCAATCATCACAATTGCTACTAAGAACACGCCAAGACCAATCCATTCACCCGTACTGCTCTTCTTTATTTTAGAGGGTATAAACGGTCGAAAATAGTTGAAATCTCTCATGTTACCTTACCTCCTTATGAGTATAGCAATCGCATTTAAATAATGGTACAGTTCATCTTTATAACTGTTTAAACATTCAACTTGTGCAATTTGATTAATCGTTATCACCCGTTGATTTAGTTGATCAGCAAGCGCATCAACAAAGGATTGATTCTCTGCACCACCACCGTAAACAAATACATGATTAATATTGTTCTTAGACGATCTGCTCGTATAAAACTTAAAAATCCGTTCTATATTACTTAATACATTCGCTTGTGAACGATCAAAATCCAGTTGCTCAATCGGTATTTCCTCAGATTTATTTTGCATCATATTATCAATACTACGATTTAATTCGAGTTTGCCTTTGTCAAACAAACTTACATCAATATACTTTGCACCTAAATCAACACAGGCAACGGTCGTTTTTAATGTATCAAATGTTTCATCGTTAACACGCTGCATATATGGTATCAGTTTACTTAATCCGTTAAACTGAGCATCTAGAATTGTAGGATTAAATCCGGAACGTTTAAGGTAGTCATAATAATATTTAGCTTCCCTTTTTTCTAAAGCGGCAACCAATACCTTATATTGACTGTTTCCTTCTCGCTCAATTTCTCCTTGAACTGTATAATCAATCACATATTGATCAACAGCAACAGGTAAGTATTCTTCTATTTCAAACGTCAGCATATCTAGAATCTTATCCTCTGCCACTTTTGGTATGATAATATCTCGTGTAATGTAACGGTCGCCTCCTAGAACAAGCGCAACATCTTTTGTTTTAATTCCATAATCATTTAATGTTTTTTTTAATTCGGTCGTCAATTGTTGTTCATCAAAATGAGGAATGAAATCAACTGTCTTTTCTTGATCATCTGCGTTTTTTTGAAACTTAGGCGTCTCAAATTTAAACATCTCTTTCACTTGCAGCGTCTTTTGTTGTTGATTTGCTGTTTTTAAATAATGCAATGAGCCGATCACAACTTTTGTATAGGTACTACCAATATCTAGAGCGATAATATCTTTATTGCGTTTAAACATCTCCCTACAACACCTCTCATATTAAGTTTGTATACCAATCAATAACAGGCTTTCCAAATATCATCATAATTATTGCCGCTATACAGATAAATGGACCAAATGGTATCATATCTTTTCTGCTTTTAATTTTAAATAAGACTAGAAAAATGGATAGTGTCCCGCCAATAATGAAAGAAAAAAAGATGAGGCCTAATGTATGCACAAACCCAAAGTAATAACCTAACGCACCCATTAGCTTGATGTCACCGCCGCCCATTGCTCCGTTTGTGACGATGGCAATCAATAAAAATAATCCTCCACCTAGTAAAAGACCATAAACTCGGTCTAACAAATCTGATAGATTTGATTGCTTAAGCAACAGCTGAATCACGCTGTGACTGACAACCCATATTAAAATACTCGCTGTTATTTTATTTGGGATAAGCAAATGATCTAAGTCAATAAACGTGACAACAATAAGCAAACTAACGAGCCCAAACGCAAATAATGTATCTACATTAAAATCCATACCATTTATGTAAAAGACGATGACATACAATAAAGCATTCAATGTTTCAATAAAAGGATAGCGGGGAGAGATTTTCACCCCGCAACCAAAACATCGACCTTTTAAAAATAGATAACTAAACAATGGTATCAGTTCTAACGGTGTAAGTTGTTTATGACAATGTTGACAATGTGACGGTGGGTAAGCGATAGATTCATTTTTAGGTAGCCGGTAAATTACGACATTTAAAAATGAGCCAATGATAAGACCTATGATACTTACTAAAACACACATATATATAGTTTCCATTACTACTCCCTCTAAAAATAAGTTATTCTTCTTTACTCAACTTTCGCAGTCTAAAAATGACTGCGAAACTTAGTGATTCTAAGGACGTTAGTTAGTTAAATACTCATGTTGCTTTTTTAAAAAATATAAAAA
>JBNJFJ010000046.1:0-15355 GCA_051746745.1 Bacillota bacterium
CTTTAAAGCTGTTTGAAAAAGAACTTCAAACTTTACCTATAACCGCTCATGGCCCAATCTATCATCCAGCTAAATCATTGGACCGTTACACGTCAGAAAATATGTTGCTCGTTAGTCAACTTGTCCTGCGGGCAGCGTTAAACCGAAAAGAATCTATCGGTGCTCATAAATTTACAAACAAAGAGAAACAGGCGGTGAGACAGTGAATTCATTATTGTTAGAAGATCAGTTGAAACAGTTTTTTAATGAAGATATCGGTTATGACGACATTTCAAGTCGCATTATTCCCGAAGATAAGCGAGGTTACGCGACGTTCTTAGTCAAAGATTCAGGCGTTTTTTGTGGGCGTGAGGTTATAGAAACAAGTTATCAATTATTTCATGAGCCTGTTCAAATCACTTGGTATAAAAAAGATGGTGATCGATGTCAAGCGGGAGATGTGATTTGTAGCGTCGTTGCTTCTTATCGGCTCTTGTTAAAAACTGAACGAGTGATTTTAAATCTGATTCAACATTTAAGTGGGATTGCCACGATGACAGCGAAGGCCATATCAAAACTAGGCGGTTCACCGGTCAAGCTCGTCGATACCCGAAAAACAACACCAGGACTAAGAGTGTTAGAAAAGTATGCGGTCACCTGTGGTGGGGGCTATAATCACCGTTATGCCCTGTATGATGCGGTCATGTTAAAAGAGAATCATTTAGCTTGTTTTGATTCAATCACGGAAGCAGTTAGTAGGAGTCGAAACAAAATTACACACTTAACAAAAATTGAAGTAGAAATTGAAACGCGAAAACAGCTGCAAGAAGCGATTGAAGTAGGTGTTGATGTGATTATGTTTGATAATCTCTCGCCAGACGTCATTTCAACTTGGATCAAAGATGTCCCGCCGACGATTATAACGGAAGCGTCGGGTAATATTACATTAAATAATATCGCTACATATCGAGACTGCGGGGTTGATTTTATATCAATGGGGGCGTTAACACACTCCACTGAAGCATTAGATATTAGCTTACTTATCAAGGGGGAAAGCTAAGTGTTAGATTTATTTAAACAAACAACGATACCTGAACGGTTTTTACAGGCAACAGAAGCTGAACTTAAACGACAGATCATCAAAATAAAAAAAGAACTAGGGGAAGACTTATTTATCCCCGGTCACCATTATCAACGTGATGAGGTGATTCAGTTCGCTGACGCGACCGGTGATTCCTTGCAATTGGCGCTTTATTCAAAAGAGAAAACCGCCAAATATATTGTCTTTTGTGGTGTGCACTTTATGGCAGAGACAGCTGATTTATTGGCTCGTCCCCATCAATGGGTCATCTTACCTGATATGCGCGCCGGGTGTTCAATGGCTGATATGGCGACAGAACGTCAAACAGAAGCTTGTTGGAACGTTTTAACTGAGCGATTTGGCGAAGCGCTGTTGCCGGTCACGTATGTAAATTCTTCAGCGGCGATCAAGGCCTTTGTCGGTAAGCACGGCGGGGCAACAGTCACATCTTCAAATGCAAAGAAAGTAATGATGTGGGCGTTAGGGCAAGGCAAAAAAATCTTGTTTTTACCTGATCAACATTTAGGGAGAAATACCGCTGTTGACTTAGGGATGCCGTTAAAACAGATGGCGGTGTGGGATCCGATTAAAGAAACGTTGAATCAAACGAGTGCAGATGAACAGATTCAATTAATTTTATGGAAGGGACACTGTTCTGTGCATCAACACTTTACTGTTGAACAAATTGATACCTTACGAAGAGATGAGACAGACGTGAAGGTCATCGTGCACCCAGAATGCAATTACGACGTTGTTCAAGCCTCTGATTATGCTGGCTCAACAAAATACATCATCGAGACGATTGAACAGAGCCCGCCAGGTAGTCAGTTTGCGGTGGGTACCGAGATGAATTTAGTCAATCGTTTAAAGGCGCATCATCCAGATAAAGATATTCGTTCGCTAAATCCGCACATGTGTGCTTGTGTGACGATGAATCGGATTGATTTACCACATTTGGCGTGGACACTCGAACAACTGATAAAAAATGATCCAATAAATGTGATCAAAGTAGACGATGCCAAAAGACAAGATGCCAAAGCAGCGATTACTCGGATGTTTAATATTTAACTAGTGAAACCCTATCTCAACTATTGGACGAGATAGGGTTTTTTGTATACTATGAATAGAGATACATAAAAATATAAATGACGTAAGTAATGACTCGACAACAGATAGAAGTCATGAATGTGAGGGATGGTTTAAATATGAAGGAAACATTACATATATATTATACGAGTGACTTACATAGTCACTTTGAAAACTGGCCTAAAATTGTCCATTTCTTAAAAGAGAAAATACACCAACATGAAAGGAAACAAGAACCTTATTTAATTTTAGATAATGGTGACCATTTAGACCGGGTGCAGCCTATTTCAGAGGCCTCTAAAGGTCTCAGTAATGTCACATTATTAAATGAAGCCGAATATGATGTCGTGACCTTTGGTAATAATGAAGGCATTACCCTTGATCGTGACGAATTTTATCACTTATATGACGAAGCTAACTTTTCAGTTGTTTGTGCTAACGTTGTGAGTCAAACCGGAGATAACCCTGCTTGGTTAAAGAGATACGTGATTAAAGAAGTAAGTCCGAATTTTAAAGTGGGTATTGTTGGTTTAACCGCACCATTTAATCACTTCTATCATCCGATGGGGTGGGATGCGCTTGATCCATTAAAACAGTTAAAACTCACACTGACAGAACTAACTCCTCAAGTCGACAGTATTATCGTCCTGTCTCATTTAGGTGTTGACCAAGATGAATTGATCGCAAAATATTTTGATGAAGTTGATCTCATTATTGGCGGCCATACCCATCACTTATTTAAAGAAGGCAAACAGATCAATAACAGTATCTTAAGTGCTGTCGGTAAGTTTGGTCATTATGTTGGACAAGCAAGCCTCACGTATGACACTGACAAGCGAGCTGTCATAGAAAAGACGGCACATGCACTGCCTATCGACACATTAAAGGCAGATTCAGCGACAGAAATGCTGCTTGATACATTAGGTGAACAAGCAAGTCGCACCATGAGTGATGTCGTGTGTACATTACCAGCACCTTTAGAAGTGGATTGGTTTAAAGAAACGCCAATCATTCAATCACTGACTGAGACGTTAAAATCATGGACCGGGGCAGATCTTGCGATGTTAAATGCAGGGATTATCCTCGAGTCGTTACCTAAAGGAGACGTCACACTACACAATCTCCACCGTATTTGTCCGCATCCGATTAATCCAGCGGTTGTTGAAATAACGGGTCGTGAACTTCAAGAAGTCATTCGGGAAGGATTAACCGAGCGTTATATTCATTATCCTGTTGTCGGTTATGGTTTTAGGGGAAAAGTGATGGGGGTGTTAGTTTATGACGGTGTGGAGATTGAATTAAAAGAAGCGGATCGTCATGAACCACTTATTAGAAGTATTCATATCAATCAAAAGCTACTTGATCCAAATAAAACCTACACATTAGCAACCGCAGATATGTTTACATTCGGTCATTTGGCGCCAAATATTGCACATGCGAGTAAAAAAACGTATTTTATGCCTGAATTTATGCGCGATTTGTTAAAAATATCACTCGAAACCACGTAAAGTTGTCTATAATGTCTGTGAAATGGGTAGAAAAAAGTCGCGTTTTCTGTTAGGATTTTCTTAGAAGTAGACTATAGACGAAAAAGTTGGGAAAAGACATGAGATTAATTGCAGCAAAGAGCTTAGAGGAAGGCAGCGAATTAGCGAAACCGATTTATAATGATCGGGGACAAGTCCTCATTCAAAAAGATATTAAATTAACAAAAGCGATGATTAACCGGTTGCTTCATTTAGGCGTCACCTTTGTCTATGTGAAAGATGCTATCTCAGATGATATTATTATCCACTCACCGATATCAGAAGAAGTGAAAATTGAATCGATGCAAACGGTGAAATCGGTCTTTAATTCATTTAAGAATAATGGCTTTAAAGATAAAGGGTTTTTATTTAGTAAAGTCAATGAAAATATGACCGAATTAGTCGATACAATCATTACCCAAATACAACGGGACCAAGAAGTGTTATCGATTATGTCAGATATCTTTATTAGTGATGATTATTTATTTTCACACTCGGTCAACGTGACGATGTATGCGGTGGCTCTGGCGAGTGAGATGAAGATGACGCAAAAACAAATACGTCAGCTCGGTCTTGGCGCTATGCTTCATGACGTAGGGAAAGTGTTTTTACCAGAAGAAATCTTGAAAAAAGCCGGTAAATTAAATGATTTTGAATTTGATTTAATTAAAACACACCCCGAGCTTGGTTTTGAATTTTTACGTTCATCATCGGACTTACCGTTACTTGTTGCCCACTGTGCTTATCAGCACCATGAACGAATGGACGGCTCAGGTTATCCGCGTGGATTAGTTGGTGATGAGATCCATTTGTTTGGTAAAGTCCTTGGTGTCGCCGATGTATTTGACGCCGTGACGAGTCACCGTGTTTATCGCGATGCGATGTTACCACAAGAGGGACTCGATATCTTATTCGCGGGAAGCGGGACGCTATTTGAACCGGAAATGGTGCGCTTATTTAGAGACACGATTGCCGTTTATCCAAACGGCGTGACGATTGAGTTAAGTGATCATCGCCGAGCCATTGTTGTCAGACAAAATCATAAATTATACAATCGCCCTGTCGTGCGCGTTTTTAGTGAAAACAATCAAGTGGTCACGCCTTATGACTTAGATTTAGCGACAGAAAATAATGTGACCGTTACAGGCTATAAAATGTCATGATCCCCCCCTTTTCTTAACATAGACTCATGTTAGGAGGGGGTTTTTATGTATTTTAAATATAAACGGTGGTACCGTTCTTTTTTAATTACGTGTATATCTGTCATGATTGTCTCCATCATCTCCTTAATCTATATTAACTACAAATTACGTCCGCTCATTCTAGATATCGCCGAAACAAAAATCACTCAATATGTAAATGAAGCGATGAGCTTAGCGGTTCACCATACGATTTATCAAGATTTATCCTCAGATGACTTACTTGAATTTCAGTACAATCAAACAGGTCGCGTCGTTAGCTACAACATTAATCTTCAATTAGAAAATCAATTGAAAAGTCATATGTATGAACGTGTCGATCTGTATTTGAAATATTTAGAACAAGGCATTATTCTAAATCAATCAGACATTTTAATGACAGATCAACGACGTAAACAAACATTTAGTGATTTGGACCAAAGAAAAGATGAAACGGTATTTACGATCCCTTTAGGTCAAGCATTAGATTTACCGTTATTTCAAAATCTCGGACCAAAAATCCCGATAGAACTTGAAGTGACAGGTTTTGTGAATGCGGAACTTGAAACGAAATTAACACCCTTACAGATTAACAGTATGCATATTGAACCGGTTGTGCATTTAACTGTTGAGATTCGTACCCTGGTGCCATTTGCCTCTAGGAAAGCAACATTAAAACAAGTGATTCCGCTTGGGAGTGGTGGATTTATAGGCGATGTACCCGATATGTATTATTACCCTGGTATGTTGGATGGGGCGGAGTAAAGTAAATGAATACTTGCATTGGTGCGTGTTTCTTGTTAAGATATGAAAGGAAAAAATAATATACCTTATCAGATCGATGAGATAGAGGCGCAATTTAAAATCAGTATATTTCCTGAGCTGTCAGCTTTGAAGGAAGTAGAAAGGGTTAGGTTGCCGAAGTGAGTAATGGCTGACAACTGTTACTTGCTGGTATAAGACTGAAAAAGTGTTATACTGTCATGTCTTTTGCGTGATGGGCTGTTGATCGACCGGATGATAACATAAGCGCTAACTTTAATGTCAGCAGCAGAAATAGGTTATGATCTATTTTCTGCTGCTTTTTTGGTTTTTAAAAACAGTGGATAAGTGTATAAGAAACTTAGGAGGAAGTTATGGAAGGAACAATTTATTCATTAATACCCGCGGTATTAATGCTTGTGCTTGTGATGAGTACGAGGAAGATTTATTTATCATTAGGAACAGGTATCATTGTTGGGGCTTTTATGCTTCAAGACTTTAATATTGTCGAC
This sequence comes from Bacillota bacterium, assembly GCA_051746745.1. Classification (GTDB taxonomy): domain Bacteria; phylum Bacillota; class Bacilli; order Bacillales; family Amphibacillaceae; genus Halolactibacillus. The sequence goes on from JBNJFJ010000046.1 coordinate 6,125, forward strand.
ACTGTTGTAGAAGTTTGGACGGTCTTTTTAAATATTTTTTATACTAGTGAAGATGGCTTAGACTTAGGAAGTATTTATTTATTGGCGTTCTTATTTTTACTCGGTATTTTAACGGCTATTTTAACCGCTACTGGCGGTAGTCGCGCGTTTGGTCGCTATGCGACAAAACATGTAAAAACGCGACGCGGGTCTCAATTAATGGCCGCCTTTTTAGGAGTGTTGATCTTTATTGATGATTATTTCAATGCTTTAGCTGTCGGACAAGTCGCAAGACCTGTGACAGACCGTTATCACGTGTCTCGCGCTAAGCTTGCTTATATCATTGACTCAACGTCAGCACCGATTACAGTCATCTCACCGATTTCAAGTTGGGGGGCCTATATCATTGGTACGATGGGGGGAATCTTCGCGAGTACATCCTTCACTGATTACGGCGCTTTTGAAGGGTTTATTAGAATGATTCCACTCAATATGTATGCGTTTAGTTCGCTTCTGTTAGTGTTTATGGTAGCGGCTTTTAACTTAAACGTCGGGGCGATGCGCGTGCATGAAAAACGCGCCATGAAAGAACAACAATTATTTGACCCAGAACGCGGAGATATTGCGGGTGAGTTAACCGAAGATGTTGAACCGCATGACGAAGGAAGAATGTATCACTTAATTATTCCGATCGTGACCCTTGTTTTAACCACAGTGGGTTTAATGGTGTACACTGGCTGGAGAGAAGTCGGGGCAGGGGCGTCATTATTAGATATCTTTGCTTCAACAAACGTTAACTTATCACTCTTTTTAGGTGGACTGATAAGTGTGGTTGTTGGCTTTCTGTTATTCACAGCACAACCCCGTCCAAAAGCGAATGAATTAGAAGTATTAAAACAAGGGATTCAATCAATGTTACCGGCGATATATATTCTTGTTCTTGCTTGGATGATTGGTGATATCATCGGCACCCTTGAAACAGGAAAATATTTAGCTGATGTAGTTGAAGCGATGTCATTTGATATTCATTATCTTCCGCTCATCATTTTTGTGTTTGCTGGCTTTATGGCTCTCTCAACCGGAACGAGTTGGGGCACGTTTGGTATTATGCTGCCGATTGCGGCACAAATTGCTATGACCGTAGATGCTAGCCTTGTATTACCAGCGATGTCCGCGGTACTTGCAGGTTCTGTGTTTGGTGATCACTGTTCACCGATTTCAGATACGACCATCCTATCATCAACAGGGGCTGGTGCTAATCATATTGATCACGTGTTAACGCAGTTACCGTACGCCTTTATTGGTGGATTTAGTTCAATTGTCGGTTACACAGTCTTTGCGATGACGCAAATGGTTTGGTTATCACTCGTAGTGAGTTTAATCGTGGTAGGCCTTGTCGTTGTTATTATGTACTGGGTCAAACACAACAAATAACGATTTATAGAATAACCAGCCAGCTATTTGGAAAAGTCTGATAGCTGACTGGTTATTTTTTTTTAGTCTTTTTTTAATGTAACCGACAACATTGGACAATTGTCGAAAAAACCTTTGACATGTGACGTCGTAATCGCTATAATTTTAAAATGTCAGAAAAAAATAAATATTACAAGAATAAAATCGAATCGTTTCTTTTAGGTTGCAGTCTGTTTTCATTTAGCTTATAATAATCAGAAAATTCATTTTATTCATAAAGAGAAGGGGAGTAATTAAAATGGAAAAACGTTCACAATGGGGAACACGCTTAGGTTTCCTCCTGGCGGCCATGGGGTCGGCAATTGGTCTCGGGAATATTTGGCGCTTTCCCGCAACAGCTTATTCAAACGGGGGTGGGGCTTTCTTTATTCCGTACTTATTCGCCTTATTAACAGCCGGTATTCCGCTGCTCATTATGGAATACACGATTGGACATAAATATCGTAGTTCGGCACCACGTGCGTTTAAGAAGTTTAATAAAAAGGCAGAATGGATTGGTTGGTGGCAAGTCGGTATTTCTTTTGTGATTAATACGTACTATCCGATTATTGTCGCTTGGGCTCTTATGTTTACTTACTTTTCATTTACAGAAGCATGGGGAGCTGATCCTGAAGGATTCTTCTTAAATGATTTCTTATCTATTACAGGTCCAGGGGAATTTGGGTCATTTGTGCCGAATGTCGTCATCCCACTGTTACTTATTTGGACTGTGGTGTTTGCGATTCTTTACCGCGGGGTTAAAAAAGGGATTGAAGTCGCAAATAAAATCTTTATTCCCTTATTAATGGTGAGTTTCTTCTTAATTGTTATTCGTGCAGTAACGTTACCTGGTGCGGCTGAAGGACTCAATACGTTCTTTGAACCGAACTGGGATACTATCTTTGATGGTTCAGTATGGATTGCGGCTTATGGTCAAATTTTTTATAGTTTATCAATTGCTTTTGCGATTATGATTACTTTTTCATCGTATCTACCAAAAGATTCAGATATTACGAATAATGCCTTTATTACTGGGTTTGCCAACTCTAGTTTTGAGCTTTTAGCCGGGATCGGTGTTTTCTCAGCGCTTGGATTTATGGCTGCACAACAAGGTCAGCCCGTATCAGAAGTCGTTGAAGGTGGGATTGGTCTTGCCTTTATGGTTTTCCCAAGAATCATTAGTCAAATGCCAGCCTCATCATTCTTTGGGGTGTTATTCTTTGGTTCACTCGTGTTAGCGGGTCTGTCATCAATGGTGTCTATTTCTGAGACATATATCGCAGCGCTGCAAGAAAAATTTAGTATCAAGCGTCATACGGCTGTTTCTGTTGGTGTTGGAATGTCTGCGCTTGTCTCATTTGCTTATGCCAATCAAGGCGGGTTATTCCTCTTAGATACTGTGGATTACTTTATTAACAACTACGGTGTCGCACTTGTTGGTCTCGTTGAAGTTGTTGTTGTCGTTTGGTTCTTACGTCAATTGAAGCCGTTAAAAGACCATGCCAACAATGTTTCTGATATTAAAATTGGCGCTTGGTGGTCCTTCTCACTGTCGGTGATTACACCAATCGTGTTAGGATTTATGATGATTCAAAACTTTAGCACCGACTTTACCGAGAACTATGAAGGCTATCCAACAACTTTCCTTATCACGTATGGTTGGGCAGTGGCTTTAGGTGTCATCATTATTGGACTATTATTTACACTTAAAAAATGGCCAAGGGAGGATGTCTAATATGAGTATTTCAGCAATTATTATGATGACGTTAGGTATGGTCATTATTTGGGGTGGCTTACTTGTCAGCGTTGGCTATGCTGTGAAAGTTGCACGTCAAAATCGCTAATATAATCACAAAGCAGCGGGAAGCTTTTCGGATTCCTGCTGTTTTTTGTACAATCAGTAAGAGATTCTAGAAAACAGGATGACTCACTCAATAGGTTTATGATAGAATGAGAAAAAGTGGAGTGACATAAAGTGAGGGGTTAGCATGTTTCAAGTAGACGGGAAAAATTATGAAGTCGTTGAAGACTACCGTGATGGTTTTAACGAAGAAGCTTTTAAAGCACGATATAGTGATATTTTAGGAAAATATGATTTCATCGTCGGTGACTGGGGATACGATCAGTTGCGTTTAAAAGGCTTTTATGATGATCAAAACAATAAATCAACGTTTGATACAAAAGTAAGTACGATAAATGATTATTTGTTGGAGTATTGTAATTTTGGTTGTGCCTATTTTATTGTACAAAAGGTAGATAATTAACAAGCCGATCGTGAGCAAAAGAAACAGTAAAGACTGATAAAACACATGAAAAAAGCGCTCCTTTTAGGAACGCTTTTTTATATTAATCGAGTTCTTTTTCGTTTTTTCCGTGAGCAAGACGACTTGATGCTGCGGCCGCAATCGCACCGACAATGTCATCGAGAAACGTGTGACACTTATCACCTGATTTATCATTTAACTCTTTTAAAATGCCAGGTTTTTGTTTGTCGATATAACCGAAGTTTGTTAATCCAATTGAACCGTATACATTGACGATTGACAGGGCAATAATTTCATCGACACCATATAAACCTTCATCGGTAATAATCGTTTCTTGTAATGGTTCAGTCAGTTGCTTTTCTTCTGCGAGAACATCAAGTTGAATGCCGGTAATGATCGCATTTTGAACCTCACGTTTGCTTAAGACAGCATCCACATTTTCTAAACACTTATCCACCGTTAACTCATCGTGATAAGGTGATTGTAAATAATAAACGAGTTCGGCAATATCGTTAAGTCCAACACCACGTTCAATTAACCATTCACGTGCTTTTGTTTCTAACGCTGTTTGCAAGTTGTTTTTATCCATAATATCCCATCCAATCTATTTAAAGTACCTAATAAGTATACCCTAAATAATTTCAAAATAAACGGCAAAAAGTCAGAAAAATATGATACACTATCACTAGTTCATATTTATTTAAATATTTTGTTAGTTTTTATTTTCTGAAATTTATGTGAATTTAGGGCTTGAAGTTCAGTGGCGCACACGGTATAATGTCCACTATGAATAAACAAATGTACACTTAGAGAATACATTAAAGGGGGCGACATAATGGATAAGATAAAAGTAGGCTTGTGCGGACTTGGAACAGTAGGGACAGGTGTCGTACGCGTTTTAGCCGATCATAAAGAACGCATCATACACAAGCTAGGGTGTGAGGTAGAGATTACGAAGATCCTTGTGAATGATGTTAAAAAGGAACGTGATGTCATTATTGACCGTGAGTGGTTAACAGACAAACCTGAAGAACTTGTAAAAGATAAGGAGATCGATGTCATTGTTGAAGTTATGGGTGGTGTTGATGGCACAAAGGAATTGTTAGAAGAAGCACTAAAAAATAAAAAGCATATCGTCACAGCCAATAAAGATTTAATGGCGTTACATGGCCGGGAATTATTGCAGCTAGCACGTGAGAATCACTGTGATATTTTATTTGATGCAAGTATTGCAGGCGGCATCCCAATTGTTAGAACCCTTGTTGACGGTTTAGCCAGTGATCATATTGAAAAAGTCATGGGGATTGTCAATGGAACGACAAACTTCATTATGACAAAAATGACTGATGAGGGCCTTCCATTTGATGATGTATTAAAAGAAGCGCAACGCTTAGGTTTTGCTGAAGCCGATCCAACCTCTGATGTTGAAGGTTTAGATGCGGCACGTAAAATGACGCTACTTGCGAACTTAGCCTTTAAAATGGAAGTCAACCTTGATGATGTAGAGATAAAAGGTATTACGAAAGTGACGCAAGATGATATCAATTTTGCGCATAGCTTAGGCTATACGATTAAATTAATTGGTATCGCTGCTATGCATGACCAAAAAGTAGAAGTGATGGTTGAACCAACGCTGTTACCAAAAGATCACCCATTAGCGAATGTGAAGAATGAATTTAATGCGGTTTATGTTTATGGTGATGCTGTTGGGGAAACGATGTTTTATGGTCCGGGTGCGGGTAGTTTACCGACCGCGACCGCTGTTGTATCAGACTTAATGGAAGTCATTCGTAATATCCGTTTAGGCATTAGTGGTAATGCTTATCAGGAACCACAATTCAAACGACAAATTAAAGCATCTGAAGATAAATACTCGAAGCACTTTATCCGACTTGAAGTAGAAGATCAAGCGGGGGCATTCCAAGAGATTACAAATATTTTCACTGATCACCATGTCAGCTTCCAAAAGATTTTACAATTACCGATTGAAACGGATCAAAAAGCTGAAATTGTCATGATTACACATAAAATTAGCAAAGCACAACTCGAAAAAAGTTTACAAGCACTTGAAAAAATAGCTGTAGTCGACCGTATTATTAGTCATTATCGAGTCGACGGGGAGGAATAAATGATGGCGTGGCAAGGATTATTACAAGAATACAAGGATTTATTACCTGTAAATGATAAAACACCGATGTTAACTCTAAACGAAGGGAATACTCCATTAGTAAAATTAGATAACTTATCAGAAAAATATGGTGTAGAGGCTTACGCGAAAATTGAGGGAGCTAACCCAACGGGGTCGTTTAAAGACCGCGGGATGGTGATGGCGATGGCTAAAGCGATTGAAGATGGGTCACATACCGTCATCTGCGCTTCAACAGGTAACACTTCAGCAGCGGCATCTGCTTATGCGGCAAAAGCTGGCTTACGTTCAATTATCGTTATTCCTGAAGGAAAGATTGCGCAAGGGAAAATGGCGCAGGCGGTGATGTATGGCGCTGAGATTTATTCAATCAAAGGTAATTTTGATGATGCGCTTAGAATCGTACGTAAATTAGGTGAACGTGATGATATTACGCTCGTCAACTCAGTCAATCCATTCCGAATTGAAGGGCAAAAAACAGCAGCTTTTGAAGTCTGTGATGCGTTAGGAAAAGCGCCAGATTACCTCTTCATTCCGGTAGGGAACGCGGGTAACATTACCGCTTACTGGAAAGGATTTAAAGAGTACAATGAGAAAAAACAAACGGGCTTACCTAAAATGATGGGGTATGAAGCGTGTGGAGCAGCCGCGATTGTTCACGACCGTGTCTTTGAAAATCCCGAAACAATCGGCACAGCCATTCGAATTGGTAACCCAGCAAGCTGGAAGCAAGCGGTCAATGCGCGTGATGAGTCTAATGGGACAATTGACGAGATCACCGATGAACAAATGATTGAAGCGTATCAGTGGATGGCGAAGCATGAAGGAATCTTTGCTGAACCTGCTTCTAACTCATCTGTTGCTGGTTTATTTAAGGCATTAGAGAACAATCAAGTCGAACCAGGTAGTCAAGTCGTTTGTGTGTTAACAGGGAATGGCCTTAAAGATCCAAACACAGCGATTGAATACAGTGATATCTCCCCAATGGTGCTTGAAAATGATGAAGCGGCGGTTGTGAAGGCTGTTCTTGGTCGTGAACAGTCATGAGTTGGCGAATCAAAGTACCGGCGACAACAGCTAATTTAGGCGCAGGATTTGATTCGATTGGTGTAGCATTAGATTTATATTTATTTATTAAAGTGAGTGCATCAGATGAGTGGGCGTTCGTCTCCCACTCGAAGCATTTGCATGATATTCCTAAAGGCAAAGATAATTTTATTTATAAAATAGCCCAGCAAGTAGCTGATCGCTATGATCAAGGTGACTTACCGGCTTGTCACGTTGAGCTGTTTAGTGACATTCCGCTGGCGCGTGGATTAGGGAGCAGTGCGACGGCGATTGCGTGTGGCATTGAACTCGCGAATTTGTTATTGGATCTACAGTTAAGTGACCATGATAAGGTGCAGATTGCGACAGAAATCGAAGGACACCCAGACAATGTGGCACCGGCGATTCTTGGTGGAGCCGTTGTTGGTCATTATGAAGACATCGTTCAATATGTCAAAGTGGATGTGTCAAATGTCAGCTTTGTTGCGGTCATACCAGACTTTGAATTAAAAACAAAGGATGCGAGGGCGGTGTTGCCAGACGCGTTTAGTTATAGCGATGCGGTACGAGCAAGTAGTGTGGCAAATGTTTCAACCGCAGCACTTGTAAAAGAAGATTGGGCCTTACTTGGACAAATGATGAACCAAGATCATTTCCACGAGCCGCACAGAAAGGCACTTATCCCGCATTATGATGCCGTAAAAACATTAGTCGGTCACCATGCTTATGGTGTGTATATTAGTGGGGCAGGCCCAACATTAATGGTCCTCGTGGATGAAGCGATGGCGAAAAAACATCTTCAAGAGTGGCGTGAAGCTATGCCAGAACACGAATGGCTGATATTACAGCCGGTAAACCAAGGCATTGACGTTGTCGACGGCTACTAAACAAAAACCTCTCATTTATAGTCGTTAGACTACTTGAGAGGTTTTTTGCTATATATCTAATGATAATCTTTTGAAATGGATTTAATGAAATCAATATAAAAGGCTACCGGGAAGGTAGCCTTATTGCTAATTATTCAAATACTTGTTCAATGCCTTTCACACCAGGTACTTGTGCGACTAAAGCTTGTTCAATCCCTGCTTTCAATGTCACTGTTGAACTCGGGCAATTATAACAAGCACCCAAAAGTTTTAAGCGGACAATGCCGTCTTCAACACCGATTAGTTCAACGTCACCACCATCACGTAAAAGGAGAGGGCGTAATTTATTTAATACTGTTTGTACTTGTTGTTCCATCGTTCAACCATCCTTTCTGTTGCTTTGTTTAGTATAACATTATCCCTCTAGAAAAAGAAGTGTTTTTCACTGTGAAGAGAGCGCTTAGTATGGTTTAATGGTTAAGTAAATAGATGACGAGAACAAATGGCCCAAAAGTTATGGGTAGTGATTTATATTCATCGTAATATCCGCTATACTAGAAAATATTATTGTTTGCTTTGGTTGATACATAAGGGAGGATTTAGTGATGAAAGAAATTCATTATACAAAGATGCACGGTTTAGGTAATAGTTATATTTATATTAATATGTTCAAAGAGACACTCGATGAAAGCGAGTTAAAGTCACTTGCGATAAATGTCTCCAACAAAAATACAGGGATAGGATCAGATGGTTTAATCTTAATTACGCCGTCCGATGAAGCTGATGTTGGCATGCGTATGTTTAATAAAGATGGATCAGAAGGTAAAACATGTGGTAATGGTTTACGTTGTGTCGCCAAATATGCGTTTGAACATCAGCTGACTCACAAGGAAACATTCACAATTGAAACAAAAGCAGGCATTGTAGAAGCATATGTCCATCTTGATAATGATCATCAACAGGTGGCTGAAGTCACCATCGATATGGGCGCCCCTATTTTAGAAAGACACCAGATTCCAATGCTTGGTGAGAAAGCAGAACATGTGATTAATGAGCCCTTTAAGGTTGGGGAGGAAACGCTATTTGCAACAGCTGTATCCATGGGAAACCCCCATGTGATTTTCTTTGTAGATGATATTCATGAAGCCCCTCTTTATGAACTTGGCCCAGTCATTACTAATGATGACCGGTTTCCTGAAGGAGTGAATGTTGAGTTTATTGAAGTCATAAGCGAGACAGAGATGCACTTTAGAGTGTGGGAACGTGGTTCTGGTGTGACTGAGGCGTGTGGAACAGGCGCATGTGCCGCGACAGTCGCAAGTATTCTAAATGGGAAGAGTCGCCGCAATGAACCCGTAACGGTCCATCTCGCAGGTGGCGATTTAACAATCACATGGGATGATGATGGAAAAGTCTGGATGAGAGGAGCGGCTGAAACAATTACGACAGGTATTTATTTTGATGCTTATAATAATAA
>JBNJFJ010000047.1:0-15353 GCA_051746745.1 Bacillota bacterium
AGCGATGACGGTTGAGGAGCTTGCGATGAAACACTTAGGCGTTGATGTCACTAAGGTTGACTTCTGGGCTCAAGGGGTTCAGTTAATGGCTGAAGATGTGGATCAATTTATCGTTCTAGCTAATCAATTAACAGAGAAGTAACTAGATCCGTTAAGGTAATCCAGTGTTTACCTTAACGGATTTTCTTATGTCGTGAAGAATCTTATATTGGTATAGTTATCTAGTTGTTTATTCTATACTTTATTCATTTACTCTGGTAAAATAGTGGTAGGATATACAAAATGATCGAATATTCGAGAAGGAGGCGGACTGATGGTTAATAAGCAATCTAAAATACCTATTTACTATCAATTAGAAGAGTCAATTAAAAATGAAATCAATGCGCGCGGAATGGAGCCGCATAGTCCAATTCCTTCCGAACGTGAATATGCAGAAAAGCATGGCATCAGTCGTATGACTGTGCGTCAAGCAATTAACAACCTTGTCAGCCAAGGGATTCTTTACCGCGAACGCGGACGCGGAACATTTGTAAGTGAACAGAAATTTGAACAAGATATTTCTCAGCTCACCAGTTTTAGTGAGGATATGCGAAAAAGACAACTCATACCTTCAACAAAAATCATCAAAATGAATGAATGTACGGGTCCCTCTGCGATTCATGATAAATTAAAATTAAAACAGACAGATGTCATCTATGAAATCGTCAGACTGAGATTAGCTAACAATGAGCCGATTGCACTTGAAACCATCTACACACCTAAAAAGCTTGTCGGTGAACTAAAAGATCATCAAATTGAAACATCTTTTTATCACTACCTTGAAGCTACACTTGGTCTATCGATTAAACGCGGGTTTCAGTCGATTGAAGCGGGCCTTGCTAACAGTGAAGAAGTTACCTACTTAAAAATCAAAAAAAATGATCCCGTCCTTATCATGCACCGGATTAGCTTTTTAGATGATGCAGCTGGGACACCGATTGAATTTGTAAAAAGTATCTACCGCGCCGATCGGTATAAATTCAACATTGAAATGAACCGTTAAGGCAGCAGGACTATTTAGCTTAGTCATCTTGTTTTACCGTGCTATTTTTATCTTTCTCTCGATAAAATAAACCATATAGACCTAAGCTAAATAGCACACTAGTGACCACTATGCCAACCATATTATCCGCTATTACCTTTGGTAAATATGGTTGTAGCCATTTTAAAATACCGAATATACTCAATATCCAAGCGGTTCGTTTTTGCTTGGTACTTGACTGTTTTTCCATTAGGCACCTCGCTCGTAAATAAGGGATAGATTAAAAGATAACTTCACACTTTTTTCATATACATCCATTTCTAGATACTCATTTCAAAAAAGATGATCCGAGCGATCATCTTTTTCTTCATTATTCAAAGCGATAATGGATTTGATCGTGATACGTTTTAATCGCTTCCTTGTTATGTGTCATTCCACCATCTAAGTTGGCACTATAAAAGACTGGTAACACGTCGCTCGTCGGCCACCTTTGTACCATTTCACTGACCAGCAGATTAACAATTGTTGCGCCAATCACGGTTGATGTCGGGGCAACGCGTTGGTCTGATCCTTCAATCTGAATCGCACCATCGCCAATCGCACCAAAGTTATCGAGTACAACATCAGCCACATCTTTTAATTTAAGACCCGACTGGTGGCGTGAGGTGACGTGATTCGTATAGGTTACATTAGTAATAGCAATCACGGTTACACCTTGTTCTTTTGCGGCCAGCGCGAGTTCAATAGGTACCGGATTTCGCCCTGATACAGAATGAACAATCAAGACATCACCTGAAGTAAAGGGCGTTTTCTTTGCTAGCAATGTTCCGTATCCGTGTAACCTTTCGACCTCAGAAGTATATGTGACCGGCTCAGTATCCAGCATCAAGTCTCGGGAAAAGATAGGATTTAAGATCATGAGCCCGCCAGCGCGGTAATACATTTCTTGTGCTAGTATTCCGGCATGTCCTGCCCCAAAACAAAAGATACTGTTTTTGTTCACACCGGCTTCAATGAGTAATTGAACAGCTTGGTCAATCGGTTCATGATTATTATCAACTTGGTCGAGTAACCGCTTGATTTCTTCGATATATGCGTACATCGTATCACCTCTATAGTTTTACAATTTTTGTTCCATGAAACTGATTGGTATGCACAATTGTTTGTAATTTGTCTATATTATCCTTTGTGACCCCACCACCCACAATGAAGTCAATGTTATGATCCGCGTAGCGAATATAATCATTAACTTCTTTGGCATTATCTAATACCGATTGATTCGAATCACTGCCATGTAAAAGTACACGTGTGACATTTAGCATAATGAGTTGATCAATGGCTTGATACTTTTCTTTTGAAGTTATCTGATCAAATGCCATATGAAAAACAATCTCTCCTCGATTATTAACTTTATCAACTAACTTCTTCATCATTGGTACATCGATAGTGTTTTCCTTTGTTAAACAACCAAATACAACACCCGTCGCGCCTAACTGAAACGCCACATCAATGTCTCGCTCCATTATTTTTCTTTCCATTTCATTATAACAAAAATCCCCTTGCCGCGGTCGAATCATGACAACGACGTCTACATTATGTTGTTTTGCTAGTATAACCGACTGTTCGATGACGCCATAACTCGGTGTCGTACCCCCTACAGCTAAAGCATCACACAGTTCAATCCGATCAATATCTTGATGAATCGCTTTCTCTAAATCAGTATAATTCTCTGCACAAAATTCTTTAATCATCGTGTCACCGCCTGCGCCATTCTTACCATCGTGTGCCTTTTCCCTCTGATTGCAACTGAATAGGCCTCAACATTTTCTGGGATAGCAAGTCCGGTGTAACCCGCATCACCAATGTGATGTATATCAAAGCCTATCTCTTTATTTTGTAAAGCGATGGTTTCAATCACATGTTGACGACTCCCTTCTTGACTTGTTCCTATCGTACTCATCGCTAACCGATCGTGCTCGTGAATGTATCGCACAAATCGCGTAGCTTCCGCTACTGTAAATCCTGGTACCGTTTTTGGTGACGGTAACAGTAAGATGTCTACCCCTGCTTCTACCAATTGTTTAACGACCACTTCTGTCAACGGGTCATCTACAACACCCGCATGGTGCATCTTACCGGCAACAATAAAGACATTTTCACCTAATATGTCTTTCGCCTCTTTTACAGCACGGATCATTTCTTTATAAGTTACGCCCGTTTTAGGATTGCCAGTCAAACAAATGAAGTCTAGATTGAGTTCTTTTACTTGCTCGAGTGTCGCTTTGACTGCTTTTCTACCAACAGTAATTGCCTCTAAATGAGGGTTTTTGGCACTTGCTTCAGCAACCGGCTCTAAATTCAAACCGATAAGGCGGCCGGTGAGTTGTCTTATGGTTGCTATATAGTCTTTAGCTGTTAAATCCTTACCATCTAACACCGCTGTTTCAAACACATCCAACATGTTAAGGAGTACCATATCGGCACCAAAGCGCGCAACAATTTCTTGATTCGTGACATTCGGATACATGGGTGGCGCTGTCACAACGGTTTCAGCCACCAGACTACGTCCTTCACTTAATTTTATCGCTAAGAGTTTCTCTGCTTTTGTCATCTTGTTGAAATCAGATGCATAACAATCGAGTAATCGTTTCATTATACTTCTCCTTTTTAGATATGAAGAAAGACCAAGCCGCTTGAAGCTACTTGATCTTTCTTCTATTTATTGTTTTTTTATACACGCGTTATTTTCTCATCTTGTGTATTTCATTTGCGACAGATTCAACTTGTGTTCCGACAACAACTTGAATATTATGATCATTGATCACATTAATCCCTGGGATACCTGTCGACTTAATTTTTTGTTGATCGACTTTGTTCATATCTTTTACTTCTAAACGAAGACGTGTGACACAATTATCTACTGACGTAACATTGTCATCTCCACCAAGACCTTGGTAGATCGTTTCAGCCATGTAGCGATATTTATCATCACCAGCACGTGCACTGATGACATCATCTTCATCTTCATGATCGTCTTCACGACCAGGTGTTTTTAATTTCAACCCTTGGATAAGTGCACGGAAAATGACATAGTATAACACCGCAAACACTAACCCTTGAACAATTAACATATAAGGTTGATTAGCTAACGGTAAACGTGAGCTTAATACAAAGTCAACAAAACCGGCACTAAACCCAAAGCCTGCTGTCCAGTTAAATAAGGCCGCAATTGTTAAAGATAGGCCTGTAAGTAGTGCGTGAACAAAATATAAACCTGGTGCAACAAACATGAACGCAAATTCAATCGGTTCCGTTACCCCAGTAAAGAACGCCGCAAAACCTGCCGCAAACATAAGGGCAGCAACATTCTTTTTCTTATTTTCTTTGGCCGTGTGATACATCGCAAGTGCCGCAGCTGGTAAACCAAACATCATCACTGGGAAGTAGCCAGCTTGATACATACCCGTTACACCTTTGACACCTTCACCACTCCAGAAGTTACCGATATCATTAATACCAGCAAGGTCAAACCAAAATACTTGGTTTAAGGCATGGTGTAGACCCGTTGGAATAAGAAGACGGTTAGAGAAACCATAAATTCCTGCACCAATCGCACCTAGACCACTAATGAATTCACCAAAGCTGACGAGTGCTTCAAACACAACCGGCCAAACGAAGAATAATATCGCCGAAACGACCAACATTGATACCGCTGTCATAATCGGCACAGCACGCTTGCCACTAAAGAACGCTAGTGCGTCTGGTAATTTCACATGACTAAACTTATCATACATTTTCGCTGCCACTAAACCAGAAATAATCCCGATGAATGCATTACCAATATTATCAAAAGCAATCGAAACATCTTCTGTCCCCTGTAATAATTGCACTGTTTCTGTAGATAATAATGTGGTGACAACAAGATAACCGACCAAACCACTTAAAGCAGCTGAGCCATCCTTTTCTTTTGACATCCCTAAAGCAACACCTATCGCGAACAAGATTGGGATGTTATCAATAATAGATCCCCCTGCTTTAATAAAGAAAGCAGCAAAGGCATTACCTGCACCCCATCCTGATGGGTCAATCCAATAACCAATACCCATTAGAATTGCTGCCGCAGGCAAGACGGCTACCGGGAGCATTAAAGACCGACCGAGTTTTTGTAAATAACTCATCATAACGCAAAACCTCCATTTCAAATTTAATATACTTTCATCCTATCACACGATTATATAGTTGTCTATACCAATTTTGTTGACGTTTTCATATTTTATTTTTTTAAAATCACCAAAACAAAGATGAACAAACGGTTGATTGAATAGCTAGAACGCTCTTTTTAGCAGAATAACTGAGGATTTCCAAATATTCTAATAGAAAAAAGCGAGCCGTCATCGCTCGCTTTTTATGTCTGCTTTACTTTTCTTAAAGTTACTAATTGAATGGTCAATGCTTTTGAATGAATTGTCGTAATGCCTCACTTGTTTTATCTTCGCCTGCTTTTGAAAAGCCATGCCCTTCACCGGGAAGAATTTGAATCTCTAAGTTTTTATAAAGTGGCTTAACCCAGTCCGTGACCGTATGACTAACGACCTCATCATGGTCGCCGTGAATAATATAAACAGGACCCTCATATGAGCCAAGTTCTTCTTCTAACTGAAAATCAAACAGCACATCAAAAAACGAATAACCTAGAGGCATCCCCCAAAAAATCAATCGGTCAGGGATATCTGCTTTACTTTTAAACTTTTTCTGCCAATCTTTCGCGACCGAAAAGGCTGGAAACATTAAAAATAGCCCGGTAACTTCTTTGCGCGCTTCAGCGACAAGACTTGAGACAAGCCCGCCCATTGAGGCACCAAAAAGAAACAGCTGATTCGGATCAATAAACGGTTGAGCTTTAAAGTGATCAACGACCACGAGTAAATCACGCATTTCCGTTAGGATTGTCATTTCCTCTGTAGACATGTCACTTGTTTCATTAACAGAACCGCCTAGAAAATCAAATCGGTAACTATTTATCCCCTGCTCGGCTAAAAGCTGACAAAGATGTGCTAAATTCTTTTCTGTACCGTTGTATCCGTGACTAAAGATGACAAACGGGGCTTGTTCTCTGACGACGGTTAACACACCATGCATCTTAAATCCATCGACTTCAAGTGGATATATTTTTTCCATCATGTCTCCTCCCATACCTGAATCTTAATAACGTCATGTTACAAATAATTACTTACCTTACTCATTCTACACGAAAGCTAAAAACTCCTGTTGGTAACAGATTGTCATCAACAAAAGTTTTGCTAATCGATAGGATTGATCTTATATCCACTTCACAACATCATCAAACCCTCTTCGTTGTTTTGGTTTAGGTGCATCTTTTCGGTATCCGAAGGCCACCATTGTCGCTAGGGTGAAGTGGTCATCATACACCCCTTCGGTTTGTAATAGGTGATCAAACGTCTCGCGATTAAAGCCTTCAATTGGGCATGAATCAATCCCGAGTTCAGCTGCCACACTCATCATATTCGCAAGCGGAATATACGTCTGTTTCATCGACCAATCATCTAAATAGCGCATGTCTTCAAATAGGTGAAAGTCATGTTTTTGAAAGTTCTCAATCACATCTTTCATATGTTCAAAGACGTCTTTTGGATAATGTAACTCATCTAAATAGTGCTTTTTAACATAATCTGAATCAAATCTCACATCTTCATGGGTTCTTGCTAAGATTAAAACGAAGTGACTCGCGTCTTCGACTTTTGTTTTTGCTCCCCACGAATGCTTTTTAATCAGTTGTTTTACGCGATCACTCTCAACGACAACAAATTGCCACGGTTCCATACCAAAAGAACTGGGTGATAAACGCGCGGCTTCTAAAATCGTCATCATATTCTCTCTGTTTATCTGTTTTGCATCATCAAATGCTTTTGTCGCATGTCTAAAGTGATAGCGATCTATAATCTGTTGTCTCTTTTCTTGTGACATAAGTTTTGCTCCTTTTTCTTGATAGTAGTTCCTTAATAACTATGTCCCCTTATCTCGTTTCAACTAAACTCGTCTGTGAAAAAATCATGCCTGACGCAACAAATGGCGGATGATCTATCATTCATTTACCACAGACACCCAATGCAAGCGTATACTTACAATGAATCGCCTCGTATTTGAAAGGAATCATGCGTATTTCTATAAAAACCTTTCATTCTACTCAGCATATTTTAGCTCAACCTTATATAGAACGTCTCAGTTGGATTTTTTCGTTTTGTCTTTCTGGTACATACCTAGGTATAATAGATTATGAGCGTGTCGCCTTTTGATTACGCAGTGTCTTATCACTTAAATATTTTTCTTACTTTGAAGATAGAAGACTATGACTAGAAGTCTCAACAGGTTTAACTTTTTAAAAATCTGGCAATGAATAAGTGGTGGGATTTATTTTTTCGCAAGAAAAACTCGAACACATACATTTTAAGGGGGAGATTTTTTGAAGAACATGAAAAAATTATTACTCAGTTTAGGTTTAGTGCTTGTCCTTATCCTTGCCGCCTGTGGCGATGATAGTGACAATGCCAATTCAGATGATGATACAGGTGAAAGCACACCAGAAACCATCAGTGAAGAAATGGACTATACCATTACCGGGATTGAACCAGGTGCTGGTATGTCAGGTGTGATCGATGATATGATTGCAAATGAAGAGAACTTACAAGGTTGGACGCACCAAACATCATCAACCGGGGCGATGTTGACAGAGCTCGATCAAGCAATCCAAAATGAAGAACCGATTGTTGTATCAGCTTGGTCACCACACTATATGTTCGCGAAATACGACATCAAATATTTAGATGATCCAGATGAACTGTTTGGCGGAGAAGAAGATGTGTTGAAACTTGGTCGTTTAGGCTTTGAAGAAGATTTCCCAATCGCCGCGGAAATCGTTCGCAACTTCTATCTTGAAATTGACGTCATTGAAGCCGCTCTACTTGACTCTCAAGAACAAGAAATTTCTGTCCCAGAAGTTGTTGATACTTGGGTCGTTGATAATGAAGACATCGTAAATGAATTTACTGATGGTGTCGCTGAAGGTAACGGGGAAAAAATCGAGATGGTTGTAACATCTTGGGATTCAGAATTATTCCCAGCTTACGTATTAAAACATGCACTTGAAAGCCACGGCTTTACAGTAGACGTCACAAAAGTTGATCCTGCGATTATGTTTGAATCGATCGCATCAGGCTCAGCTGACGTGACAACAGCCGCTTGGTTACCCCTGACTCACGGTGCCTTTGCTGAACGTTATGAAGGGGAATATGTTGAACTTGGCCCAGCTTACGAAAAGGCAAAAACAGGTTTAGCTGTACCAACATATGTTGAGCTTGACTCAATCAGTGATCTCGTACCAAACGAGTAAAGATTCACTTGAAAACAATCACAACATGTTTAAAAATGAAAAAAGCTAGGGCACTATGCTCTAGCTTTTTTCGTGTATACTATAGTAAAAACTTAATTGGAAAGGAAGGATGTTATGTCTGATATTAACGACCTCATTACCGAGATCGATGCTTTTCGTGATGCACGCCACTGGCGTAAGTATCACAATGCCAAAGACCTCAGCCTCTCTTTATCGCTTGAAGCTGCTGAACTACTCGAATGTTTTCAGTGGCAATCGAGTGAGATGGCAATTGAAAATAACCTTGACGAAATCAAAGATGAACTAGCTGACGTCTTAATTTATGCCTTAACCATAGCGTCAACACTGAACTTAGATGTTGAAGCTGTTATACAAGCAAAAATCAAAAAGAACGCTGAAAAATACCCGACACCAGCAAAGTAAATATGGTCAGTAGCCTTTCTTTCGTAAAGATGTTAAAGCACCACTGGGCGTATTTGCCGGTGGTGCTTTTGTTAGTCTCTTACATCAAATTGTCCCATCATGCCAGCATCTTCATGTTCAAGGATATGACAGTGATACATAAATACACCTTCATGTTTAAACCGGGCGATGGCTCTCACTGTTTCACCAGGATAAACGATAAACGTATCTTTCCATCCTGTCTCATTAGGTGGTGGCGGATTGCCATCACGGCTTATAATTTGAAACTGAACCCCATGTGCGTGAAACGGGTGTACCGTGCCACCCATCATGCCCATGCCACTATCATTGGTAACTTCCCATATTTCCGTTGTATTCAACTCAACGACTTCATCAATACGGTCCATATCAAACTGTTTGCCGTTAATGTTCACGCTTGGCCCCATGCCTTGGAAGACAAACTCACGGGTTGTAACACTCTCACTCGTTGGTATCTCTTCAATCGTTGTAAGTTGATCTGGTAACTCAATGCCAGGTGTCGGTTCTTTATTAACGTTAAACGTCATAAATGGAACGGCTTCATTCATAAGTTGGCGTGACTCACCCATGTCAACATCAGAAAAATCAATCACAATTTCAGCGCGTTCGGCCGGTCCTAACACTAATCGGTTCATTTCGACGGGTTGTTCCAATAAGCCGCCATCACTCGCGATTTGATAGAAAGACTGATGGTTGTTTAATTCAAGTTCAAACACCCGTGCATTCGATCCATTCAGAATACGAAAGCGCATGAGTCCTTGTTCTGTGTCAAGCTCGGGCGCTACGGCACCATTAACTAACATAGTATCCCCCATCAGCCCCGTCATAATATCTGGCATTTGTAAGTCATACTTGAAATTGCCGTTTTGATCAAAGCGTTTATCTTGAATAATCAGTGGGATATCATTCTCACCATAGTCTTTCGGTAACGGTAATTGATCCGTCACGTCATCCTCTATAATGAACATGCCTGCCAGTCCATTATACACTTGACGTCCGGTATCTTTTTCTGGATGCGGGTGATACCATAATGTTGCCGCTGGTTGATCAATGGTAAACTCAGGATTCCAAGACGCCCCCGGTAAAATACCTGAATGCGGTCCGCCATCATCTTCTGCGTCTACTTCAAGTCCGTGCCAGTGAATCGTCGTTAAATCTTCCATTTCATTAGTAATCGTCGCCGAGACTTCTTCACCGCGACGCACTTTAATCGTTGGACCTAAATAGTCTCCGTTATACCCGAGTGTATCGGTTTCTACCCCGTCGACGAACGCTCTTGATGAGGCTTCGGCGGTGATCTCAAAAGCCGTTTTATTTTCTGATGGATCCGTATCTTCGATTAAAGGCGGAATCGGCAACGCTACTTCTTCCTGTGTCTTTTCAACGCCCTCACTTATATTCTCTTCTGTTTGATTATTTGGCGAGGTAGTTGGATTATTAATCGGCCCTGGTCCCATACACCCAACCAACAACACCGCCATCATGACTGAACTTATACATATTCTTATTAATTGTTTAGTAGTCATCATAAATATCCCCTTTGCTAATTTCTCTGTGTTATTTCCCGAATATAACCCTTCTTACACCACTACACTAACATGGATACATTCACTAACCTGTCACCTTCACAACAAACACACAACTTTTAAGCGATTTGTCCTATACGCTCCCACTAAATGACTTCATTATGACAATGACTTCCTTCTCGTGTTAAACTAGAGCTATCTAAATAATGAATTTAACGAAAGAAGGCGCATGAATGGAAAAGGTAAAATTAACAACATTAACGACAAAAGGTGGGTGTGGTTGTAAGATTGGTCCGAGTGACTTACGTGAGGTCTTGCATCAACTACCAAAACAAAATCATGATCCGAAATTACTTGTTGGTCTTGATACGGGTGACGATGCGGGGGTCTATCAATTAACGGATGACTTAGCGATTGTCCAAACTGTTGATTTCTTTACCCCGATTGTTGATGATCCTTATGATTTCGGACGAATTGCGGCAGCCAATGCGATGAGTGATGTGTATGCCATGGGTGGTGAACCAATCACAGCCTTAAATATTGTCGCATTCCCAATCTTCACGCTTGATAAAGCGATTTTGACCGAGATTTTACGCGGGGCTAGTGATAAGTTAAAAGAAGCAGGCTGTCAGCTTGTCGGTGGTCACTCGATTGATGACCCCGAACCAAAGTTTGGCCTTGCGGTGACTGGCACGATCCATCCGGCACGGGTGAAGACGAATGCTGGTCTAAAGCAGGATGACAAACTGATTCTCACAAAACCCATTGGCGTTGGCATTTCAACAACGTCGCTTAAAAACAACCAACTGACAGAAGACGAAATTAAACGGGTGACAGAAGTGATGGCCACTTTAAATAAACAGGCAGCTAAGGTTATGAATAACTATAATGTGCACGCGTGTACCGATGTGACCGGCTTTGGTCTTCTTGGCCACTTAACGGAAATGGCCACGGAGTCTCATCAAGCGATCACGATTAACCAAGCACATGTGCCGGTCTTACCACGGGTCAGAGAACTCGCAGAACAAGGTAATATCCCCGGCGGGTCAAGAAATAACTTAAAACATGTCAAAAGTTCCGTGCATTTTGATAAACATTTTGATGAGATTGATCAACTGATTTTAGCGGATGCGGTCACTTCTGGTGGATTATTGATGGGGGTGCATGAACGCGATGCGCTATCAATTTTAGATGATTTAAAACAACAAGGCATCGATGCACGCGTCATTGGTGAAGTCACTGACGGTACACCAGGACATATTTATGTCCAGTAAGGATGACACAGATGTTTAAAGATATCACACCACAAGAGCTATATAACCTAAAAACAAGCGATAAAGTCATCGTCGATGTTCGGTCACCAAAAGAATATAACGATGCAACCATTCCAGGTGCGATCAACATCCCGTTGTTTACTGACGATGAACGCGCTGAAGTTGGGACAATTTATAAACAAGAGGGACAAGAAGCAGCGAAAGACCGAGGATTAGAGATATACTCTAAAAAGTTACCAGCCTTTATTAACGCCTTTAAACAGCTTCCTCAACCCATCACGGTGTTTTGTTGGCGCGGCGGGATGCGTAGTAAAACAGCCGCGACGGTTTTAGATTTAATGAATATCAATGTCAACCGGTTAAGCGGGGGTATTAAAGCGTACCGGCTATGGATGAAAGAGCAGTTAGACACGGTTACTATTCCCGAGCTGTACGTATTAAATGGTCATACCGGAAACGGAAAGACAAAGATTTTACAGCGTTTAAAAAAACAAGGTTATCCCGTTATTAACCTTGAACAGCTGGCAAGCCACCGCGGCAGTATTTTCGGTCAGATTGGACTCGAGCCAACGAATCAACGCACCTTTGATCTTCAGTTAGGTGAAGCACTACTACACTACCAATATAAACCGTATATCGTTATTGAAGGTGAAAGTTCTCGGATTGGTAAAATTAAAATACCTGAGCGGTTCTTTAACCAAAAAGAAACTAGTAGACAGCTGTTTATCTCGCTACCGATTGAGAAGCGGATTGAGTTGATTTTATCAGACTATCACCCAGAAACGCATCATGACCAGTTCGTTGAAGCATTCTCGATTATCAAGCGGCGCATTCATACACCTATTGCGCACCAGATTGATGAAGCTTTAGAGTCACGTGACTACCACGCTGTGATTCGTGACCTACTTGACTATTACTACGATCCACGTTATAACCATTCAACAGCTTATCCTGAAGAGTTGATGACGACCATTGAGGCCTCGTCTTTAGAAGAGGCCATTGATTTAGTCAAACAGTTGCTTCCTAAGCTTCAGTAGCATCAGTGAAATAATCAGCTAGACAAAATAACCCGGGGTTAAGCTAAATTGCTTAATCCCGGGCGATTTATGTTTATACGGTTATCTTTACTTTCTATTCACAATAATAATACCAAACGCCACCATCACAAAAGCAATAACGAGCATCCATGTGAGTGCTTCACCCGGAATAAATAGTGCTGATAACAACACCCCGGATACCGGCGTAATAAACTTATACATACTAATGCGCCCAGCTTGATGGTATTTTAGTAGCGAGTACCATAAGGCAAACGCCGTTGCCGATAAGAAGGCAGAATACAACAACAAGCCTGAACCTAAAACATTAAACTGAATCGCCCCTGCTTCCAGTTGCGGAAAACCAATGAGAAGAAGCGCCACTGCACCGAGGGTGAGCTGCCAACCCGTAATCGCAAACGGATGAATCCCGGTCGCCAGTTCTTTAGCCATAATCGTCGCAATGGCACTGGTCACACCGGCCATCAACATAAACCCTTCTCCGTCCCATTGGAAGCTTAACGTCAGTGATTGGCCCCAGTTAGCTAAGATGATCCCACTAAATCCGGCGATAATCCCAATCACTTTTTGTTTACTTAAACGGTCATCTTTATAGTAAAAATGGGCGGCTAAAATCGTAAAGAAAATGCCACCAGAAGATAAAATCGCTCCTTGCATGCCCGTCACACGCGCCAGACCATTATAGAAGAAATAGTATTGAAAGGCCGTTTGAATCACACCGAGTACAAGTAAAATGCCGAATTGTTTCTTCGTTATTTTAATCGCTGAACGGTTCATAAAGAATAAAAAGATCAGTACCAATAGTCCGGCAAGTAAAAACCTTAAACCCGCAAACACCATTTTAGCCACTACATCATCCGCTGACATTTGTAGTTCGTCATAACTTACTTTGAGGACGGGGAAAGCACTTCCCCATAATACCGAACAAAGAATAGCCACCGAAATCGCTATACTCGGTTTCATTAATAATTTTTTCACTTGTCTCTCTCCCTTATCGATCTAACAATATCATATGAGCGAAGAATTGCTCCGTTATTGTTTAAACACACAAAGGTCATCATACCAAATTTAGACACTTGTAGGAAGCAAGTTGCTTAAAAAAAGATGGCCCAAGTGGGCCATCAGTCTAACAGCTGTTGTCTCATGTCTTTATTTTTGTCAGAAAAAGCCGTGTGATGTGAGGACACCATCGCTCGCGCATTCGCGTCAGGTTCTATAAACATTTTTGCTTGGTTTACCGCATTCACCGCATCTTGGAAACACCCGAGAATAAGATTCACCTTACCTTCATAACTAATAATGTCACCAGCGGCGAAAATGCCAGGGACCGATGTTTCACCAAGGCTACTACCTTTTAAGAAAAACTCTCCCACACGCTCAAGCGGTAACGTTGTCTCTTCCAATAGACTCGCATCTTTTTCATAGCCATGATTGACGACCACATCATCAATTTGTTTGATGACCGTCTCCCCAGTTTGACAATGCGTCAGTTCGACCGCTGTAATTCGATTACCTTCCGCAACTAAGCGGGTAATCTCAGTGTCAGGATAGTAACAAACCGAGCTATTTAAAAGTTGTTTCACCGGTTGTTCATGACCTTTTAATGCCGACTTTCGGTATGTCAACATCACACGCTTAGCAATCGGCTCAAGCAAGTTCGCCCAATCAATCGCCGCATTGCCCCCACCAGAAATAACCACCGTACGGTCTTTGAAATAGCTAAGCGAGGTAAGGGTATAATGGATGTTGTCAATCTCTAAACGATTGGCACCATCAATGTCTAATGTTTTCGGTTTCAAAATCCCGCCGCCTACAGCTACAATCACGGCTTTGCTGTAATGCCTTTCTCCCTCTTGATTAATTAGCACAAAAACATCATCTTGCTTCTCAATAGAGGTTATTTTCTCATTTAAAACAACTGCCGGATCAAACGTTAACGCTTGTGTCGTTAGTTGTTCGATCAGTGCTTGACCAGTAATGGGTCCAAGACCGCCTACATCCCAAATGATTTTTTCTGGGTAGACATGCAGTTTCCCGCCAAGTGCTTGTTCAGCATCAATGATTTTCGTTTTCATATGGCGCAAACCACTATAAAAGCTAGAATAAAGACCTGCCGGTCCACCACCAATAATCGTCACATCAAAAAGTTCCATCTTATTATTGCCCCTTTCGTTTTTTCAATTTAATTGTTGGCTATTATCTATACTATGACTCATACTTCTATCGTTACATCTAATTGATAATTATTATCAATCATAACGGAAAGCCACCCTTTTCTCAATCTTTTTTGATTATTTTCAATGTTTTCTTACTTTTTCAACATCAATGTGTGAAAAAATAGACAAACTGTATTGACACACACGTGAATTCCCGCTATAGTAGTAAACACAAATGACATTGAGAATCACTCTCATTACGGAGGTAATAACTATGGCTCGCCTCTATACCGATCAACTTTATGTTGGTTACGGCGCTTCTCCTATCGTGAAAGATTTAACATTAACCATTCCTGACAAACAAGTGACCACGATTATCGGTGCCAATGGCTCAGGTAAATCGACATTACTGAAAGCAATGACACGGTTGATGCCGTATGCGTCTGGTCATGTGTATTTAGATGGACAGGCG
>JBNJFJ010000048.1:0-14210 GCA_051746745.1 Bacillota bacterium
CTTCTGAAAAGGTGGTGGTAAAACATGTCTCTATATATTACCATACCCGAAAAAAACCTGCCTTAAGCTTGTAGTTATTACTATTGAATGTCTATTTTATCGTATTTGTGACGACTTGTCACTCGATACACATAAAAAAACAAGACACAAACCCAAAAGGTAGCGTCTTGTTTCAACTGTCCATTAGTTGACCATTTTTTGCGCTTCACGTAATTGGAACGTTCTTACTTTACGTGGCAAGAATCGTCTAATTTCATCCTCGTTATAACCTACTTGAAGACGCTTTTCATCTAAGATAATCGGACGTCGTAAAATACCAGGATGATCTTTAATCACATTAATGAGATCCTTTAACGGCATTTGATCAATATCCACATCTAATTTTTGGAATACTTTTGATCGGGTTGAAATAATTTCATCCGTACCATCTTCAGTCATACGTAAGATTTCTTTGATTTCATCCACAGATAAATTATCTGAAAAAATGTTGCGCTCTTGGTAAGGAATATCATGTTCTTCTAACCATGCTTTAGCTTTACGGCAAGAGGTACAGCTTGGTGAGATATAAAGTGTTACCATCAACCATCACTCCTCAATTATTATATAGTCAAATCATTTGTATACAGTCAATTATTAGATTAAAATAATTATAATCTAACTTACTACCTTTAGTATACATCAAAAGTATACCAATTGGATAGGGTATTTCCTCACTTTACATGAAAATTACACAAATCCATGTATATAATGTGTGTACTGGTATAACTATTCCCAACATTGTGAGACGTTAAACATATTTTTAAAAATAACTTTTTCAACCTTTTCTTATTATAAAGCAGTTAGTTGAGAAAGGCAAGGTTTCATCTTGGATTCAAGATAAAAAACTTATATCTACGTCTATCGCTGTTCCATTGTTCCTTTTGAGAATGTTAAACGGATTCTTTTCATTTTTTCTTCAAAAAGACAGCACCTTAATCTTATCAATGATTAAGGTGCCAACGGTTACTTTAAGTCGTCTAGAATATTTGATTTTTTAACATCATCGCCATATGAAAGGACTTCATCAGCTTTTTGATAACGCTTGCCATAGATTTCTTCATCTTTATATGTATGGATGTGTTCATACATATGACGCATTTGATTATAAATCGCTTCTTCAACTTGATTCGATGGTGACCAGTAGAGAATTTCTAGTGGTGCATCTTCATTCGTTGCCAGCGATCGTCGATTATAACCAATTGACGCCGCATGAGTAAACCCTTCACGTTTATAGAAGTGTAGGCGTTTTTTCGTATCGGTATCTGTATAATCAACAGGTTCAACTTCTAAAATAATCGGTTTATTTTTCTGTTTTAGTTTTTCAATCAGTTGGTGACCGATCCCTTTTCCTCTCGTATGACCTGCCACATATAAGTAGTCGATAAAGATAAACTCATCAAATTCCGCATACATCATGACGTGATCATCTGATTCGTCTTTATAATAGACGTCCCCACGTTCTTGTAGCAACATCTCCATATGCTCTTTTGATTTCATTTCATGTACTGGAAAGTACTCATTTAATTTTTCAAACCAATCCATTTAAAACATCCCCTCTCTACTATCCTTTTGTATTATAACAAAAGCCTCTTCTTTTAAAAAACCCATTCTCACACTATATACCCCGTTTATCGAAGATTTATTCGACTCTAGATTAAAAAAGCTCCCTTTCACTTAAGAAAGGGAGGCTTTTCTCCATAATTCATAGCACATAACCATTAACACACTTAAACCAAAGACCATTATTAAAAAAATCATCTCTTTAGAGCGATTAGTTAGTCGGTGTGTAATCAACACCTTCTGTGTACTTATTACTTGAGTTCCATAGTAAGAACTCATTAATACCATTTTCATTTAACGCTCGAATTTGGTCCTCGACTTCCTTTTTACCATAAGTAAATGTTGCGCCGCTATAGAGCCATGGCGCAGAGAAATCTTGAATCCACGGACGAGAGGTTGGTGCGTTCTCACCTAGTGCCCCTAGTACTTCGTTCTCAACTTTTGCGTATTCATCGGTGAGACGGTACGGTTCTTTATCAGGCACTGGGATATCAAAGTAGTTATTTGACCAGTGGCTTGGGTAGATCATCGATGAAATCACATCCACGTGTTCCGAGATACGCGTGAAGTTTTGTCCAATCCCTGGTGTTTCTTCAACGGTTGCTGCGTAACCAAAGATATCAACGGATACATCGACACCATACTCATGTAATTCATTTTTCGCATATTCAACAAAGTTTGTAACAGCTTCTACTCGCTTTTTAACATTGTCTAATTCATGATCTTGATAATCGCCTTGTGAGTAGGTTAATTGTTCATCACGGCGTTCAAACCCTTCCGGGAAACGGACATAATCAAATTGAATTTCCATAAAACCCATTTCAACCGCATACTTCGCGAGTTCGACGTTATATTCCCATACTTCTTTCATAAACGGATTCACAAACGCTTCCTCACGATTATTTTTCCATACTCGTCCCCCGTCTTTAAACGAGAGGTCCGGTCTTTTCTCTGCAAGTACCGTGTCTTTAAAGACAACAATTCGAGCAATCGGATAAATATCGTTCGCTTCTAATGCATCCATCATCGCGATGGGATCGTTAATATAATTTTTCGCGATGTCATAGTAAGGAGACGATTCATCTGGTTTAAACGTTAAGTTTCCATGGTCATCTTTTACGTCAATAACCATCGCATTGAGTTCGGTATTATTCAGCAAGTCAATCAGTGTCTCAAAGCGACTACCGCCTGCTGAGTGACCCGTTAAGTAAATCCCTCGGACGGCATCCGGATAGGTAAACGTATAGCCAGAATTAAAACGAAAGCGTTGTAAGCTCGTTTGTTTGATTGTTTGATCTAAGCTAATGGTGCGCTTTGAACTAAATGTAACGTGTAAGGTTTCTGTTTCTTCGGCAAAGGCCACGTCTGTGTGGACACTAAACCAGACGCCTAAACTCAAGACAAAAATAGCTAGCATTCTCAGTTGTTTCATTATGTATAACCCCCGCAATTTATTAAGTGACTCTCTTGTCTATTTTAGCCGATTTACGAATGAAAAGAAACCATTGTTTAAAAATGTTGTCAAAAATAGTCTAAAGTCACAGACCTTTCTGTTGTCGTGTCGATATTCGTATTCGTTGTATCTATTGAAAAACTGCGATTAACAATTAAGTTAATCGCAGTCACAGGTTATTTCATTTCTGTTTTATATTGTTCGAATTCTTTTGTTGTACACAGCACCCAGTGACCTTTTTTAATTTCTCTGAACACTGGTTCTTCACTATGGTCATGATCTTTTTCAGGATCATACTCAACACGGCGACGGGTCCGCTCATAGTCAGGGTCTGGTAATGGAATCGCTGAAAGTAGCGAGCGTGTATAAGGATGCATTGGATTCTTATACAATTCATCACTATCTGCAATTTCTACCATTTTACCAAAGTACATAACGCCAATACGGTCACTAATATATTTTACCATCGATAAATCGTGGGCAATAAAAAGATACGTATAACCGAAACGGTCTTGTAAGTCTTTAAGCAAGTTAACGACTTGTGCCTGAATGGACACATCAAGTGCTGAAATCGGCTCATCGGCAATAATAAATTCAGGTTCTACCGCAAGAGCACGAGCTATACCAATACGTTGACGCTGCCCCCCACTAAATTCGTGTGGGTAACGGTTCGCGTGCTCTTTATTTAAACCAACGGTTTCTAACAATTCAAACACACGTGCTTGACGTTCTTTTGGTGACTTCACTAGTCCGTGAATATCTAAACCTTCTGCGACAATATCCATAACGGTCATACGTGGATTGAGTGACGCATAAGGATCCTGAAAGATCATTTGCATTTTCTGATTGAATGTTTTGAGATCCGCTTTATTTTTCTTCCCGTGAACACTCTCACCTTTAAATAACACATCACCATCAGTGGCATTATAAAGGCGGATAATACTACGACCGGTCGTTGATTTACCACAACCAGACTCCCCTACTAAACCGAAGGTTTCACCTTTAAAAATATCAAAGGTAATCCCATCTACGGCTTTAACCATAGAGTGTCTGCCCGTCTTAAAGTGTTGTTTTAAGTTTTTGACTTCTAATAATTTTTCTTTACTCATGAACGGTCACCTTCCTTTTTACGTTCCCCAGGCACGTTCGCATGTAGATTATCTTTCATTCGTGATTGAACAGCTAAAGGTGGTTCCACCTTTGGCGCATGTTCATGTAACAACCATGTCGCTGCGTAATGTGTATCTGACACTTTAAACATCGGTGGTTGTTCCACAAAATCAATTTCCATTGCGTACTCATTACGCGCGGCAAACGCATCTCCTTTTGGAGGGTTCAACATATCAGGTGGTGAACCAGGAATCGCAATCAGAGATTCTTCTTCGTTATCCAGTGTTGGCATAGAGCCTAGTAATCCCCATGTGTACGGATGTTTTGGATTGTAGAAGATTTCATCCGCTGTTCCGATTTCAACAATTTTACCCGCATACATAACTGCCACACGGTCAGCTACGTTCGCAACAACACCAAGGTCGTGGGTAATAAAAATAATCGAACTATCGACTTTTTTCTGAATATCTTTCATTAATTCTAAAATTTGCGCTTGAATTGTAACATCAAGAGCCGTTGTTGGCTCATCCGCAATAAGAATCTTCGGTCCACAAGCTAACGCAATCGCAATCACAATCCGTTGACGCTGTCCACCAGAGAACTGGTGAGGATATTGATCAATACGCTTTTCTGGTTCAGGTAAACCAACTAAATTCAGTAATTCAAGCGTACGCTTGCGCGCTTCATTTTTACTGATTTTATGGTGTTTTAGTAACCCTTCCATAACTTGTGAGCCTATCTTCATTGTTGGGTTAAGCGACGTCATTGGATCTTGGAAAATCGTTGAAATATCTTTCCCACGAATTTTCTGCATCTCACGTTCACTTAACTGCGCAAGGTCTTTACCTTCAAATAAAATTTCGCCTTCTTTGATGCGACCAGGAGGTGAAGGAATCAGCTTAGCAAGGGCACGGGTTGTGACTGATTTACCTGAACCTGACTCACCTACAATAGCGAGTGTTTCGCCTTTTTTCAAATCAAAAGAAACACCGCGAACCGCTTGCACTTCACCACCGTAGGTATCAAAAGAAACATGTAAATTTTTAACTTCTAAAATATTTTCCATGATTTTTTTCTACCTCCTATTCTCTCATTTTCGGATCGAGTGCATCACGTAAACCATCAGCAAGGATATTAAATCCAACCATGATGAGTGACATAACGATCGCAGGGAAAATCATGATGTATGGATTTACTTGAAGTGCTTTAAATCCATCGTTAATTAACGTACCGAGCGATGTATCCGGTGCTTGTAAACCTAAACCAATAAAGCTCAAGAACGCTTCAAAGAAAATCGCATTCGGAATCGTAAACATCGCATTGATAATGATTAAACCAATTGTGTTTGGAATTAAGTGTTTCGTCAAAATTCGCGTATGGCTCGCACCTAATGTACGAGAAGCCAGCACAAACTCTTGTCCTTTAAGTTTTAAGACTTGACCACGAACAATCCGGGCCATCCCCGTCCAACCGGTAATCGTAAGGGCGATAATAATCGCGACAATCCCAGGGTCTAGTATCATAATCATCAGAATAACGACAACTAAGTTCGGGATACCGATCAAGACCTCGATAATACGCTGCATGATTGTATCCGTACGTCCACCAAAGTAAGCAGAAATACCACCATAAGCAACCCCAACTAGCATATCAATAAAGGCTGCGACAAAGGCAATCAGTAATGAAATACGCGTACCTAACCAGACACGAGTAAATAAGTCACGACCGAGTGTATCGGTACCAAACCAGTAGTACTCTTCTACACCTTGAGCGGCATATTTATCAAAGGCATACTCGACAACAGCTAACTCACCTGCTTCATTGTTCGGTTCTTGTTTCACTTCAGCTTCAATAAATTCCATATCAGGTTGTTGGAAGCGCGCGAGGGCACGTTGTTCCGCTAATTCAACCGTATCGGCTTCAAACTCTAGATAGTTCTTACCATCAAGACCTAACCAAGAGAAATTTTCTAATCCTTGAACTTTAGGTGGCATTCTAGAAAGCGATAAATCTTGATCGTCTAATCCGTGCGAACTAAAGACAGGACCTAACAGTGCCATTAACACAATTAAAATTAACACAATCATGCCAAATAAGGCACCTTTATTTTTTCTTAACCTTATCCAAGAATCTTGCCAGAAGGTAAGACTTGGACGATTAATTTTCTCACTTGTATCTTCACGGTCTTTCGCCATGACAAACAAGTCTTTATTTGGTTCGTTACTCATCAATCGTCACCTCCAGCTAGACGGATACGTGGGTCGACAATACCATAAAGTAAATCGATAATTAAAATAACTAAGATGAAGAAGAACGCGAAGAATAGCGTTGTTCCCATAATAATTGAATAGTCATTTGTTAAGACACCACGTGTGAATTGTTCCCCTAAACCAGGAACAGAGAAAATTTGTTCAATAACAAGTGTTCCTGTCATTAAACTTACTGCCATTGGTCCCATCACTGTAATAAGTGG
Organism: Bacillota bacterium; assembly: GCA_051746745.1. Lineage (GTDB taxonomy): Bacteria > Bacillota > Bacilli > Bacillales > Amphibacillaceae > Halolactibacillus. The sequence goes on from JBNJFJ010000048.1 coordinate 6,636, forward strand.
AATCAAGGCATTACGTAACGCATGTTTAAAGATTAAAGCAAAGTTCGATACACCTTTCGCTTTCGCAGTGACCATATAGTCTGATCCCAATACCTCAATCATTTCTGTCCGTAAGAAACGTGAAGAAATGGCCATTGGGAAAATCGAAAGCGAAATGATTGGCATAATCATTTGCTCTGGTGTACCCCAGAATGCAATCGGGAGTAGTCCCCATTTCACCCCGACAAAATATTGCAGTAATCCTGCAAAAATAAACGATGGGATTGAGATCCCTAATACGGAAATAACGTTAGCTCCATAGTCAAACACCGTATTGTGTTTAATTGACGCCAGTAATCCTAATAACATACCGAAGAACGTCCCAATTAATAATGCCCAAATACCTAATTGCGCGGATACGGGAACACCACTCATTAGAATTTTTGTTACAGGTTGGTTTTTCAGTTGGAATGATACCCCTAAATCACCTTGCACTAAGTTACCGATGTATTTGAAATACTGAATTAAAATTGGATCATCTAATCCATACTTCGCTTCAATGATCGCACGTTGTGCGGCCGTTATTTTCTCTTCGGCAGTTAGTGGAGAACCTGGGAGCAACTTCATGAGGATAAATGAAAATGTGGCGATAATAAATAAAGTAATCAGCATGTATCCTGCTCGTTTTGCAATGTACTTACCCATATATTTCCCTCCTAATCAATCTTATTGATTATTCTACAAGAAAGTTCAAACAATTCAAACTTTTCCTTAACACGGAAAAAGAGAGTATATGCCCTTAGGGGCAGTACACTCTCTTCCAAGAACAAGTCTTGGCCTTCCGCGCGCTGTTATTTTTTACTCTTCAATGTAGGCGGATTTATATGTGAAATCCGCTCCCATTGGGTTAGAAATAACACCTTTTACAGATGGACGCCATAGATATGCACGAGAACGTTGGTATAGAGGTGCAATCGCTGCATCTTCCATTAATACTTTCTCAGCTTCTAAGAAGTTTTCGTAGCGTGCTGTTAAATCTGTAATTAATTCATTATTTGCTTCATGAACTAATGCATCGTATTCTTCATTGTTGTAGTTCATTGTCATGTATGATGAATCAGATGTCCACATGTTTAACCATGTACTTGGATCAAGGTAGTCAGGACCCCAACCAGAGTTTTGGATATCATATTCGCTCTTCTCATCACGTGAAATACGTTCTTCAAATGGAACTGATGTTACTTCAACAGTTAAACCTTCTAAGTTACCTTCAAGTTGGTTCTTGATGTAAGCATCCATTTCCTGTGCAACTTCACTGTCACCACCAAGGTAACCAAGTTCTACAGTGTCTGTGCCTAACTCTTCAAGTGCTGTTGCCCAGTATTCTTTAGCCGTTTCTTTATCTTCAACAATTAAGTCCCCGTTGATCTCACGGAAATCTTCGCCTGTGTCAGGGTGTGAAGTAAAGCTTGATGGTACGGCACCATTTGAAACTAATGAACCGTTTGCTAAGATAACATCAACAAGACCTTGCTTACCGATCGTCATCGCAATCGCTTTACGTACATTTACATTAGATAAGAATTCGTTATCTTGGTTAAACTTCAAGTAGAATAATACCGCTTCGCCAAGTGTTCTGTAATCTTCAGTACCTGCGTACTGTGCGACATACTCAGCAGATAAACCTGCGCGGTCAACTTCTCCCGTATTGTATAAGTTTACACCAGTACTAGTCTCTTTTACAATACTTACGTTGATATTTTCTAATTTTACATTATCTTTATCCCAGTAATCTTCGTTTTTAACAAGTGTCCATTGGTTAGCATTTTCACCTGTTGGATTCCATTCAGTTAAGACGAATGGTCCGTTATAAAGTAAGTTATCTGAGTTAAGTGCATAGTCATCGCCCATTTCAGTAACGAATGCTTCGTTCTGAGGTAGGTACGTACCAAATGTTAATAAACTGTGGAAGTAAGGTACTGGCTTTTCAAGCGTGATTTTAAGTTCGTAATCACCTGTTGCCTCAACACCTAATTCTTCTACTTCAGCTTCGCCATTTGCAATCGCTTCAGCATTTTTAAGTACACCATTCATCATGAATGGACCGTATTCAGAACCAGTATCTGGGTTCACAGCACGGCGCCATGCAAATACGAAGTCATGTGCTGTTACAGAGTCACCATTTGACCATACAGCATCTTCGCGTAATGTTACTGTCCACTCTAAACCGTCTTCAGAAACAACTGGTTCACCGTCAGCGATCGCTGGAACTGGTATTGTGTTTTCATCTAAACGATAAAGACCTTCCATTGTCTCGTTTAACCATTGGAATGCCACTGCATCCGTTGCCATTACAGAGTCCATTGTTGGAATCTGTGATGCCTCGATTAAGTTTAATACTTGTTCTCCACTAGCTGAGCCAGCGTCATCAGAACCTGAATCATCTTGCTCTGTGTCAGAACCTCCATCATTTCCACTATTGTCGCTGTCTGATGTATCATCTCCACCACACGCAACTAAAAACATACTCATGACTAATCCTAGGATTAGCAGTAATAAGCTCTTTTTCTTCATCTTGGAAAGACCTCCCCTATTTTTTAATTTTCTAAATATTCCGCAGATGAATTATACTGCAATTTGAATTATACTACCTTTTTTCAAATAATGCACTGATTTTTTAGAAAATTATAAACATACAATATCAAAAGTGTTGATATAACAACTTATCTCAAAAATAAAATAGTTCTTTTTTACTATCTAATGTTCGGGTTTAAACTTGAATATAATGGAATCAACTATCTATCTATTGCATAAATCCAATGCCGACAAGGGATTATTTTTTTGTCTACTGCGATTCGTTTTCTTTTTACGAACAATCTCTTGTGGTATAATGAGTCTAGTTTTATTGAATATGGAGGGAAAGAATGAAAAATTACATACATATCACTGCATTTTTATTACAACTGTTTGGGTTACTTATTTATAGTTTGATGAAAGAAGACGTGTTTTTAACGCTGTTTAATACCGTCACGTACATCTTTTTGTTTCATCTCGTCATCTATTTATCACTGGTCACGTTACATGCTCGGTTCTTTGATGGCTTTATGTACGGGATGCACCGTGTTTTTAGAAGTAAAAAACGCCCCGGTTCCATGGATACAACCTTTGAGCCGGTCTCTGAGAAAATCAAACAACCCGTCCTTACCTTCTTTAAATACCAAACAGGACTGTTTCTCATCACGAACGTTTTACTGTTAGCACTCTACCTAACACTTTAGTAATGGCTTCTTTAAGATTAAAAAAAGACAAGCGTGATCCTTAAAATAAAGGGATCACGCTTGTCTTTTTTTACTCGCTTTTTTCGTCATGATTCGTTCATTTAATAATGAACGCCTAATCAAACCTTTATACTCGGTCCGAAATCAACTTTTTTATTGATTTAGCTGCGATGACCTTTCCTTGACTGACAACTTCATCGTCAATCACAAGGCCTGGGGTATTCAATACACCTAACCGAGCGATTTCACCATAATCTTCTACTTTTTCAATGGTTGCGTCTACATTCAAATCGCTAACAGCCTCTTCCGTGTTCTCCATTAATTTCTTGCAGTTTTTACAACCTGGTCCTAAAATTTTAATGTTCATTTGTCATTCTCCTTCTATATTATATATTTACCACACCAATTGTTAAGTGTGAGGATCACTTACACATTTAAAAAGTTAAATAGGTAACCTATCAATATAATACCAACAAACATGATGGAAACAAAAGCAACCATCAATTTACCTTTAACAACCTTACTTAACATAATGAGTGACGGCAGCGATAAGGCGACAACCGACATCATAAAGCTAAGAATCGTACCAACACTAACCCCTTTAGCAAGTAACGCTTCGGCGATCGGTAACGTACCAAAAATATCGGCATAGATTGGCATACCAATCACTGTTGCAATCACGACCGCAAACGGATTATCTCCTCCTAAAATGGCGGTAATATAACTTTCCGGGATCCAGTTATGGATTAGTGCACCAATGAGCACACCACCTAACACATATAACCACACCCGTTTAAAGATGTCTTTGACTTGTTCAATCGAGAAATCAATCCGGTCCTTTACTGTTAATTCATCAATCGGTTTATTCGTTGTCGTATTGTAGCGGACAATATCACGCCCGAGATCTAATCGGTCAATGATGTACCCACCAATAATCGCAAGCGCTAGGCCAACAACAACATAAATAACCGAAAACTTAAGACCAAAGAAACTCATTAACATAATGAAGGAAGCTAAATCAACCATCGGTGACGATATTAGAAAACTAAAGGTCACACCGACAGGTAAGCCACTTGAAGTAAATCCAATAAAAATTGGAATACTAGAACAGCTACAAAACGGTGTTAACGTACCGAGCAGGGCCCCGGTTACATAACCTAAAAAGCCTTTCACATTCCCAAGCAGCTGTTTCGTTCTCTCAGGCGGGAAATAACTTTGGATATAAGAAATGAAAAAGATTACTGCGGTTAAAAGAATAAAGATTTTAATCGTATCGTAAATAAAGAAGTGCACACTTTCACCGACGCGTGTTGACATTGCTAAACCGAAGACATCTTCCACTAACCACTCAACTGAATCGAACAGCCACGTCATTTTAAATAATTGATCATTAATCCATTGAAACACACCCATTACTCATCCCCCTTTCTTTCTTTTAATAACTGAAGTAATTGGGCAACCAATTCGATATCAGTTAGTTGATAAACCGTGAATTTACCGATTTTTTCTTTTCGTACGACGCCACCGCGTTCTAATAATTTTAAATGGTGGGTAATGGTTGAATTCGCGATACCTAAAGCATCAACCATTTCACAAAGACAAGCGGGTGCTGTCGTTAAAAAACTAATCAATTTTAACCGTGTCTCATCTCCAAATGCTTTAAACAAAGCTGCATACATCGCACGCGTGTCAGGTTCTTTTACGACCGGTAAAGTTGTCAACCCTTCTATGTAGGCTGCCTTTAACTCATCTTCTACTCGTATCTCGTGTTGTTTAGTCATCCACTTATCCCCCTTTTCAAAGATGAGTATATCATGTTGTGAATAAATACACAACTACTTTTTTAGTTTTATAGTTTTATCTTGATTTTATTCCTTTTAGATAAGATCTACATCCCCTCTATTTGAACCACGCTTTTTTCTTTCACATTTCGGTTATTTCCTTTTTTAAACGGGTATGCTATAATCTTGTCATTGAACGATTCATTTAAATATAAAAGGTAAAAGTGTAAGGATGAAGTTGGTTTATTGTCTAAATCAAACGGTAGCGAGCCTGGGTGGTGAAAGCAGGTGTTCTGAGGACAATAATATGGGAACTTTTGAACATGTGTTTTTTAAACACCGTATTTCTGGCGTTAACAGAAAAGTTGATCTCATGCATTTAGAGGTAACAAGGGTGGTACCGCGGTTAAGTCGTCCCTTGAATACTTTTAGGCATGTTTTTTTATGTTTGAATGCTGTAATATTCTTTTATCAAATGGACTTAAAGGACAGGTGAACAGTTATGGAGACTATTTTTTCAGGAATTCAACCAAGTGGCACATTAACACTCGGGAATTATTTAGGGGCAATGAAACAATTCGTTGAACTGCAGGAGGATTATGAATGTTACTTCTGTATTGTTGACGAACATGCGATTACCGTGCCCCAAGACAGACTAAAGCTACGTGAGAATATTCGCTCATTAGCCGCTCTTTATCTCGCAAGCGGCATTGACCCAAAGAAAGCGACGTTATTTATCCAATCAGAAGTTTCTGCTCATACCCAACTAGGATGGATCATGCAAACGCAGAGCTATATCGGTGAATTAGAACGGATGACACAATTTAAAGATAAATCAGCCGGTAAAGAAGGAGTTTCTTCTGCCCTTCTGACTTACCCACCACTGATGGCAGCAGACATACTTCTTTACAACACCAACCATGTGCCCGTCGGGAATGACCAAAAACAACACTTAGAATTAACGCGGGACTTAGCTGAGCGCTTCAATCGCAAGTATAATGATATTTTCACTGTACCTGAAGTGAAAATATCTGAAGTTGGCGCACGCATCATGTCACTGCAAGAACCAACAAAGAAGATGAGTAAATCTGATGAAAATCAAAAAGCAACCATCTTTATGTTAGATGAACCAAAAAAGATTATTAAAAAAATTAAAAGTGCCGTTACCGACTCTGAAGGCGTTGTTCACTTTGACCCAGTTGAAAAACCTGGTGTATCGAACTTGTTAACCATCCTTTCAAGTGCAACAAATACACCGATTAAAGACTTAGAACAACAATACAAAGGGGTTGGCTACGGCCAGTTCAAACAAGATGTCGCTGATGCGGTTGTCAATGTACTTGAACCAATCCAGCAACGTTACAATGATATCATTGAATCTCCCGCACTTGATGAGGTGCTTGACCAAGGCCGTGATGCGGCAAGTCGCGTCGCCAATAAAACATTAGCCAAAGCTAAAAAAGCGATGGGTCTCGGACGTGTCGTTAAAAGAAACAAATAGACAAGACAAGTGAAGAAAACGGACCAAGAGACTGTCTCTCGGTCCGTTTTTTATATCTTTCAAAAACGAGCTATTAATATTGAAAATGCTCAAACGCTTCTTCTATGGTTGCTTCTTCATACAGCTCCCGGTAACAAGCCCCCAGTGGTAACATGTTTTTAATTAATTCCTCGTGAACCGAGGTAAACCCTGTCTTTACTTCTTGTAAAAAAATTAGGCCAAAACGCTTAGCCGGTGCTTTTTTAAATCGATAATAGAGTGTCGTAAAATACGTGAGCGCCTCACACTGTTCATTTAGTGCTAACTGTTCAAACATAAATAAGAGTAAACTTTTTAATTCGCGTTCCTTACGCGTTAATCCAATCAGATCATAACTAGCTAAGTGATACCACGTATGTTCTTGTATCGATTTTTCCACCGGGTAACGACACGGCTTTTGTGATTGACACATCGTTAAGACTTGCTTTTCTTTAATCGGGGTCAACCGAGATTTTAATAACGGAAAATCATACCCTAATGTATCAATAGCTAAAACGGTCGTTCGATCACAAATAATGGCCGCAAAATCATAACGATAATGGTGTTTATAACTTGATTGAAACAGGCGGCGCATAAAGTCTTTCGGTAAGGGTGAGAGACTCGTTTCAATTAAACGAAAGGTCGTCTCATCAACACAAATCACTGGCAATGTTTGATACGTATCTAAAAAATCCCTTTTTCGCCATTCGTAATACGGGCAAATCATCAACGGTTCCATTTCTGCTTCAAACCAATTCACTTTGACGTGATGCACACAGGACATGATGGCTTCCTCCCTTTCTATATAAGTATTGACAGTTTGGAGGTTTTTAATCCGAAAAATATCGGTCCAATCGTTTAATACCAATAAGCACCATGAGTAACCCAACAATAAATAATTGACTCGAAGTTTGATGCATCATAAACACCACATATGTTTTTAAATCAAACGGCTGTGGCATGAGATTTAAATATAAAATAGCCATGACACCGCCTTGTACCATAAAGCCAAAGCCGA
>JBNJFJ010000049.1:0-8080 GCA_051746745.1 Bacillota bacterium
TCTGAAGCGGCTGCTTGATAGAGTTCATACGCCATGTCTGTAGGAACAAAGCTGTCCTTGTCTCCGTGAATAAAGAGCGTCGGCGTTGAACTTTTTTTCACTTGATCAACAGGTGACGCTTCAGTGAATGAATAGCCTGCTTTATATTTTGTCAGTAAGCTCGTCATTGGAATGAATGGGTATGAGGGTAACTTGTATAAGTTCTTCAGTTGATAGCTAAGCTCTTTTTCGACAGAGCTATAACCACAATCTTCGACGATCGCTTTGACTTGGTCTGGTAACGCTTCTCCGCTGACGTTAAGAACGGTCGCACCACCCATACTAATACCGAAGAGCACAATCTCCGTATCCTGCCCGTAGCGGTTGATGAGTGAATCAATCCACGCGAGATAGTCATGACGTTCTGGCCAACCAAAGCCAATATAATCCCCTTCACTATCACCGTGGCCTCGCGCATCAGGTAAGACAATCGTAAAGCCTAAATCATAAAATAATTTGGCGAATGGCGCCATTTCTTTACTTGTGCCACTGTACCCGTGTGCTAGAATAGCCACTTTTTTGTTGGCTTGTTCATGCTCAACAAGCATAGCCTTGAGGGTTAACTCATCTTGTGACTGAATCGTTAACGTGTCCCGTTCAACTTTTTGGAACCATAATTTTTCTTCTTCCCACGGATCGTTAGGGACGACGTTAATGAGATCGTAATCGAGCGGGGCGGTTGAGCGTTTGTTTTTAACGGCTTGTTTATAAAAGTGAATGCTGCTGTAGAGAAGCGCCGCACTTGTTGCACCGAGTGCGGATAAGGCAATTTTAAGTGTTTTTTTCTTCAACGGAATCATCCTTTTCATTGTAGGTTAGTGTAACGTTATGCATGAAGTCTATCTCCATTATATGAGATTAAAGGTAAAATTGCGAAACATCTACCGCTCGTTTGCTTGAAAACCTGTATGTTAAACATTTTTCCAGCAAATCGACAAAAACTATGATATAATTAGCTAGCTAATGAAATGAAAAGGGGAGATTCACATGGTTTTATATGGACATCAAGCAGGTCAATTAAGCCGCACATTTAAAAAAGTACTAAATGAACAATTACACGACTCACATTTATATGCGGCACAATGGGGGTTGGTGATGTTTTTATACACAGAAGGACCACATAGTCAACGTGCAATCGCAGACTATATGAAAGTTGAAGCACCAACTTTGACGCGAATGGTCAATCGCTTAAGTCAAGAAGGTTGGATTAAGAAAGAAGAGGGGCTAGACCGGAGAAAACGGATCATCGGTCTAACAGATGAGGCGAAGGAACACTATCAAGAATGGAAAGACATCAGTGATAAGATCGAAAAGAAAGCCACGCGTGGTATTTCAGAAGAAGAACTCGAAATCTTCCAGAAAGTGTCTGAAAAAATGATTACAAACTTAGATGGAGATAAACGGTATGTCTTCTAAGATAAATAAAGTGGCGATGCCAACACCGTTCACGCTGAAAAGTTACCTCATTCGCCTACTTGTCTTTGCGGGTGGATTATACTTACTTGCCTTTGGCGTGTCGGTCATTATTCAGGCGAATCTTGGTACAGCGACTTGGGACGTTCTCCATATTGGTCTATCTGAAAACTTCGGGTTATCAATCGGACGCTGGGTCCAGATTGTCGGTGTCGTGATGGTTGTTTTAACATCGATACTTGAAAAGACACGGATTCAAATTGGGAGTGTGCTTAATATCGTTTTTGTCGGTTTCTTTTTAAATCAAATTTTAGCTGCGGACTTTATTCCTGCACCAAATACATTGACTGTTCGGGTTATCATGTTGTTGGTAGGTGTCACAATTATGGGGATTGGTTCAGGTATGTACGTATCCTCAAAAATTGGCGCAGGACCGCGTGATGGGATGACGCTATATATCGCCAAACGTTTCTCGCTTTCTGTCGGGACCTCACGTACTATTTTAGAATCACTTGCCTTAACATCAGGTTGGTTGTTAGGTGGACCGGTGGCCATCGGTACATTTGTGACTGTGCCGCTGATTGGCCCAATTATGCAGCGGTCGTTAGGTGTTTGGACAAAGATTCTAGTGAAAGTAGCGTAAGGATAGATAGCATGAACGAAAATCTATAAATGAAAAGCATGTGGCTACTCTGAATGAGAACGCCACATGCTTTTTTGTTTTGCCATCTTATTAGGCGTATTCATATTAAGAACACGCACATTCTTTACGTAATGACTTTGATTGTTGATAGACTGTTTTTGAACCAAGTGACAACATGAGATCTTTCTTTGTCGGTTCTTTCTCTAAAATCTTTAGTGTGTAATAAACGGATACGACGAGTGGCACCGTTGCCGCAAACCAAGCAAGTGGGTTAGACATAACCGCCCCACTAAAGCCAAAGTATTCGCTTAAGACAAGCGCACCAATAACGCGGGCAACAAGCTCTAATACGCCGGCAACAGTTGGCACAAAGCTATTGCCTAAACCTTGAATCGAAGGTCTAAGGACTAACACCAGCGCAAGTAACATGTAAAAAGGCCACTGAATCGTGAAGAAACGTTCAGACAATGCCAGCACTTCCACGTTACCATCCTCAACAAAGAATCCAGCTAAAAAGCGTCCGAAGAATAAGAGAATGATGCCAATCGACGCGGCATAGACAAGGGTAATTGACATCCCGCTCTTGATCCCTTGTTTGATCCGGTTAAATTCGCCGGCACCAAAGTTCTGCGCCACATAAGTCGACATCGCAACACCCATGGTCTGTAGTGGCATGGTGAGTAATTGTTCGATTTTAATTGAGGCTGTATAAGCGGCCACTGATAATGCGCCTAATTGGTTAAGCGTAATCTGAATCGCGACAGCGCCAATCGCAATAATTGAATACTGAAACCCATAAGGTAAGCCAATGCGTAAGTGCTCTTTATATTCAGCCCAGTCTTTGGTCCAGTCTGATTTTTTAATGCGTAAAATTCTCACCCGTTTTTTAATGTAGATAAGGCAAAGAATCGAAGCAATCAGCTGTGAAATAACGGTCGCATAACCCGCACCAGCAACATTCATATCTAATCCTAATATAAACGCATAGTCTAAAATAATATTTAAGACCGATGTCACAATTAAAAATAATAGTGGGGTACGTGAATCACCAATTGCCCGTAAAACATTCGATAAGTAGTTAAACATGACCGTCGCACCAATCCCGGCAAATATAACGACTAAATAGTCATAAGCGTCGTCAATAATCTCAGGGGGTGTCTGCATAAGTTCTAAAATGTTACGGGTATTGAGTGTGGCTACAATCGTTAAAATAATGCTGATGGCAATGACGATAATGAGGCTAACGCCTAAACTCCGACGCAGTGCTTTTTCATCTTTTTTCCCGAACCGTTGAGCGGTGATGACCGCAAGGCCAGCGGTTAAGCCAATCGCAAGTCCTAAAATTAAAAACATAATACTGCCAACCGAACCAACGGCGGCCAAAGCATCCATCCCGAGTGTTTGCGAAACAATAAAGGTATCTGCCATTGAATAAAATTGTTGGAACACGTTTCCTAACAACATCGGTAAACTAAACAATACAATCAATTTCAGTGGATTGCCTGATGTCATATCTCTTCCCATAATGTTACCTCAACCTTTCTTTCTCTTCATCCTATATGCTTAAAAACCACGCCAACATAAGCGGTTTCTTAATTAATATTATTAAGGTCTTTGAATAGTATAGTCCTATTTATTAAAAATGCAAGACAGACGAACTAAATTAATAAAATAAATTTAAAAACGCCTACATATCTTTCTGGAAAATTTAAAACGCTTACCTGTTAAAATATCTTGTGAGGGGACTAACAATCGTGATTCAGTCTGATATAATGGACGTAGTAACAGTACTTTATTAACTGAAAAGAGGGTGCAAAACATGGTCGGTTGGATTATTTTAGCGGTCGTTTTAGTATTAGGACTTATTTTAGTCATGTGGGGGATTTCTACCTACAACAACTTAGTATCAACACGTGAGCTCGTCGAAAATGCGATGGGTCAAATTTCAACGCAAATTGAATCGCGTTGGGATGCATTAAAATCAATGATTGATGGCACAAAGCGGTATGAAGCGCATGAAGCAGAAGTGTTAGAAGGTATTACAGAAAAGCGTTCACAGATCGGTAAGGGTGCCGATGTCAGTGAAGTGAATCAAGATGATCAATTATTTAATCAAGCGTTAGGCCGCTTAATCGCGGTCGCAGAAAACTATCCGGATTTAAAAGCATCAACAGTCTATCAAGACACACTTGCTCAAATTGATAAATATGAAAATCAAGTGAGACAGTCACGGATGATTTATAATGACACCGTTACTAAATATAACCGTCTGATTCAAATGGTACCATCCAACATTATTGCCGGGATGTTTAACTTTAGTAAGCGTGATTACTTTGAAAGTACAGAATCAAAACAAGACATGCCGAGCTGGGGGTGAGGTTGATGCGAAAATCATTGTTTACACTCGTTGTTTCGTTCATGTTGTTTAGTTTTTTCGGGATAAATCTGTCCGCAAATTCAATGTCAACACTCGATTTACACGTTGAGCTCCATGAAGATGGTTCGGGCACGATTACCGAAACACGCCAAATGAACCTCGATGAAGGCACGGAGATGTATATTGTGTTAGAAAACTTAGAAGGTGCGGTCGTTTCCGATTATTCGGTCACTGACTTTGGTGAACCACTCACATTTCAAGACGGCTGGGATCTTGATTGGAGTCGTGAAGAAAAGGCCGGCAAGTACGGAATTATTGAAACAGCGGATGGCTATGAACTAACATGGGGTATTGGTGAATATGGTCCACATGAATATGTTGTTACCTATACGTTATCAGACCTTGTCCGTCAGTTAGATGATGGCCAAAGCATGAACTGGCGGTTTTTTAGTGGCCAAGGCAATATTAATCCAGAAGATGTCTCGATTACTGTCACAGGGCCAGTCGCCTTTACTCAAGACAATACAAAAATATGGGGCTTCGGCTTTAATGGTGAGGTTTATTTAGAAGAAGGGAATTTAGTTGGTTGGAGTAATGAACCGATTCAAAATAACGGTCATATTACCTTATTGATGCAGTTTTCTGAACCAATCTTTTCTGGACTAAAGACAAAATCAACGACACTGGAACAAGAATTAAACGAATCATTAGAAGATAGTAGTTATGGCGATCAGCCGATGACGTTTGGTGAGAAAATGATGGTCGCTGCCTTTATTTTACTCGGGATCTTACTGATTGGTTTTATTATCATTGTCGTGATTGTTCGGTCACGGGCAATCAAAAAAGCAGGTCCACTCGTCACAGGCAAAGCGAGAGAAAAGTTAAATGAAGATCATTATTACCGGGAGATTCCTTATACGAAAGGTTCGATGCGTGATGTCCAGTATTTACTTGAATCGGTTGGTACAGGGAGTTTTGAGAACTACTTTAGTGCCTACGTATTAAAATGGGTGAAAGACGGGTACATTACTCATACGACCGAAACAAAAGGGATGGTCTTTAAAAAAGATCACGATCAATTTGTATTAAATACGTTTAAGTTAGATAAATCTGTCGATAAAATCGAACGGCGGTTCTTCAATATTGTTGTCGAGGCAGCAGGCACTGATGGTGTATTAGATGAGGATGAAATTAAAGCCTGGTCGAAGAAGAATTATAAAGAACTAGAAGCACTAAAGACGGACTTATTAAGGTATTCAAAAGATCATTTACACCACCAAGGTTATTTGTATTTTGAAGAAGTTCCTTACCTCGGGATGCATGCGACAATCACAAAAGCAAGTGCCGAAGGCGAAGAATTATTTGACCGCTTAGTTCAATTTAAAAACTATTTAACGGATTTTTCGTTGCTGGATGAAAGACAAATTAAAGAGGTCAGTCTATGGGAAGATTTAATTATTTGGGCAAGTCTTTATGGTATCGCAGAAGAAGTGGCCAAACAACTAGCCGAGTTTTATCCGCAGTTTGTCAGTCAATCTCAGGTGCGTGTATCAGATATTTATATCGCCTATGCTTTTTCTCATAGTATGCAGTCCGGCTATAGTAGTGCTGTCTCAGCTGCTAGTGGCGGAGGCGGTTCGACGAGCTTTGGCGGGGGTGGTGGTTCTTTTGGAGGTGGAGGAGGTGGCGCAAGATAGCTTTCTCCCCTGAAAGGTGTCTATCTTTTCACCCTTGACAGAAAAAGTAAACAGGTAGAGAATAATAACGAGAGAAACAGTAAATGTATTATAGGGGGCAACAACAATGAATGATTATGTATTATTTTTGTTCGCACTTATTCCGATTGTATTTTTGATTTTAGCGTTAGGTGTGTTCAACAGTCCGGCTTATAAAGCGGGGATGTGGAGTGTACTTATTGCCAGTGGTTTAGCCTTTTTCTTCTTTGATATGACACCATTTGGCATTGTAACAGCAATTATCGAAGGGGCCGCTTTAGGTATTTGGCCGATCATGATTGTTATTATTGCGGCTATCTTCACGTACAACTTAGCTCAACATACGAAAAGCATGGATACGATCAATAAAATGTTATCGAGTATTTCTACCGATAAGCGTATCCAAGTGCTAATTTTAGCTTGGGGCTTTGGGGGATTCTTAGAAGCGGTCGCTGGTTACGGGACAGCTGTTGCGTTACCTGCGAGTATTCTGGCTGCGCTCGGCTTTAATCCGTTATTTGCGGCGATTATCTCACTCGTTGCGAATACTGTACCAACGGCCTTTGGTGCGGTCGGTATTCCGGTATCGACGCTCGCACAAGTCACGGGACTTGAAGTGACGACACTCAGCTATACAATCGTCTTACAATTGACGGCGTTTATCATTATTATTCCGTTTATTTTAGTGATTATGACCGGACGCAGTTTAAAAGCGTTAAAAGGTGTTGTGGGTATTACACTCGCTTCAGGTATTGCGTTTGCAGTACCACAAATTTTTGTGGCCAAGTACTTAGGGGCAGAGCTTCCGGCCTTAGTCGGTAGTTTGTTCAGTATGGCGGTAACCATTGGGATGGCACTCGTGTTCCATAAAGATAAAAAAGCCAAAAATCCAGAAGTCGTCTCAGCCTCAGAAGGCTTTAAAGCCTGGTTACCTTACATTTTAATCTTAGCTTTTATTTTAATTACGAGCCCACTCGTACCTGCGGTGTATGATTTCATCTCACATATTAAAACAACGGTTACCATTTATCAAGGACCAGGGGCGGCCGCATCGACGTTTAAATGGGTCGGGACACCCGGTGTCCTCATCATTATTGCAGCGGTGATTGGTAGCTTGATTCAAGGGGCGACGTTAAAAAATATTATCAGTGTCTTTTTCAGCACAGTGAAACAATTATCAAAATCAGCACTCACGGTGGTGGCGATTGTTGCGCTTGCTAAAATTATGGGCTACAGTGGTATGATCACAAGTATTGCGACTGTATTTGTATTAGTCACCGGTTCATTCTATCCGTTCTTTGCGCCAATGTTAGGGACACTTGGGACATTTGTGACGGGAAGTGACACGTCATCGAATATTTTATTCGGTCCACTTCAAGTTGAAGTGGCCAACTCCATTGGTGTTGATCCCTATTGGCTAGCCGCAGCTAATACATCAGGTGCGACTGGTGGTAAAATGATTTCACCACAAAGTATCGCCGTCGCAACATCTGCGACCGGCCTCATTGGTCAAGAAGGAAAAATATTCAATAGTACATTAAAATTCTGTTTAGGTTATGTCTTCTTCTTAGGCATTTTAGTATACGTAGGTAGTTTATTTATTTGATGATCAACTACCTTCTTACGTAAAGTGATATAAAGATATTTAAAAACACCGCTGCATCATTTCTTCTCAGATGCAGCGGTGTTTTTCTCTATTTATAAATAGTTGTTTAAGTCATCCATGGTTTTGATGTCATCTAAATGTTCAATCATCGCCTCGATTTTATCTTCATCCAGTTGATAAATGTGTTGAATCGTTTCATTTGGAATCCCTTGTAGTTTGACAGTTAACATTTTAAGTAATGCTTTTGCCATCCCTTGTTTTAAACCTTGTTCTAATCCTTGTTCTAA
>JBNJFJ010000049.1:8180-14200 GCA_051746745.1 Bacillota bacterium
CCTTGTTCTAATCCTTGTTCTAAACCTTCTTCTCTAAGAATGTCGGCAATGGTCATGACGACGTCACTTCCTTTCGGATAGGTTTGTTCTAATATATTCACTATATCATGGATATCATGTTTTGAGAATGCGCCACTGGCACTAAAAATGTAACGAATCAGTGTTTCGAAGTAGGTTAAGCCAGTATCTTTCATGTCTAGAGTATAGATGACGTCAATCGCCTGATAGATCATTTGTTTTAATGTATCAGGATTATCCGAAAAAATGTCACGTAACGCAGTAAAGGAAAACCTTAATTCTAGCGGTCCAAAAAGATCTGCATCTGAAAATGTGGATAGATCAAACAAAATATACTTAAAATCAGGCGTATGATGCTTCATTTCATCACTAAATAGATGATAGCCTTCGATTAAATCGCTTAACGATTCGCCTGTATGCCAGTGATTTGCCCCGTGATAGATGACAAGTGGAATAATTGCGGGTAGTTTTGTCGACTTGTTTTGGTGTACTGCAGTTTTCCAAATATTACACATATATTGGAGTAATTGTACGGCGACCACAGGACTTTGATAACTTTTGTGTTCAAACAGTAAATAGAGGTACCCAACCTGTTGGTTCATGTTAACTTTAAACAAAAGGTCAGAAAAAACTTCTTTTAAATCTGCGTCAATGAAACTGTCTTTTTGAGGTTCAAGTGTCTCGATATTGATGATGTCTACGATATGTTCCGGTAAGTAATGCGTCACAAATTCTTTTGTGACAGTTAAGTTGCGAAACGTTTCTTTAAAAAATTTGTCATGAGGATTTTGAATGTGGATATCCGTCACCTGCTTTCAAGTATAAGGGGGTGTGAATCGGGTGTTGTGGCGTTATCAGTTCATGAGGCAATTTCAGCATAAATGATTGGGACACACATAGGCAAGAGCGGAGGTAAAGGAGAAAATGAAAAATAGCGGTATAAAGCGAAGTGATTTTATAAAAGAATAGCAGGGGAGTCTATTTTGTCTTCACTCGACTAAATAAAAAAATATTTAGTAATTAAAAAGCCTACCAGTATTCCTGGCAGGCTTATAAAATGGTTTGTTTCATTTAGTCTGTGAATATTTAGACAGTATAGTTGTCGAAGTAACCTTGGATATAAACAATCGGTGTCCCTTTATCGCCACTACCTGATGTTAAATCAGCGAGTGAACCGATGAGGTCGGTTAGACGGCGCGGCGTTGTGCCTTGGGCTTCCATTTGACCGACTAAGTCTGCTTGTTTATTTTTAATGTAGTCTGAAATGGCATCCTTTAGTGCGTCACCTTTTAAGTCACTGAAGTTATTATCTGCTAGATATTTGAGTTTAACTTCATTCGGTGTGCCGTCTAAACCAGCAGTAAAGGCTGGTGACACCACGGGATCAGCTAGTTCCCAGATCTTACCCGCAGGATCTTTAAATGCACCATCCCCATAAACCATCACTTCAATTTGTTTCCCGGTTTTTTCTGATAACGTTTGTTGAATCTTATCAACGACAGGTTGTGCATTGTGTGGGAATAGCTTTACCCGGTCTTCGGTTGATTTATTTGACCCAAGTAAACCGTATTCGCCGTTAAAACCACTGCCATCGATGGAATGATTTAAAATATCATCAAGCGTATAGACAGTTTCTGCCCCTTCAGCTTTTAAAATCCGTTTTGTTCTAACGCGTGTATGAATATCACAGGCAAGGACATGTTTGGTGTAGTCTAGAATCGCTTTGGCGTTATTCGCAAAAATAACTTCACATTCAGCACCCGCTTGCTCAGCTACTTCTTTATAGTAATCGATATAATCCACACCAGTGAAGGTATGCTTCTGGTAACCAAAATGATCACGGAATGTTTTTTCATCTAAGACATCTGTCCATGGGTTGATGCCTTTTTCATCTAAGTGATCAAGTTCAACTAAGTGGTTACCGACTTCATCAGACGGGTAGCTAAACATAATCACTACTTTTTTTGCCCCCATACTAATCCCGCGCAAGAGTGTCGCAAAGCGGTTACGACTTAAGATAGGGAAAATGACCCCAACGGTTTCATCGCTAAATTTATCTTTAATATCGGTTGCAATCTGTGCTGTTGTCGCATAGTTTCCTTGCGCTCTTGCGACAATTGATTCTGTGACCGCGACAATATCTTTATCTTGAGGTGTAAATTCACCTTGATTAACAGCTTTCATAACACTATCGACAACGATTGATTCAATCTTGTCACCTTCATTAATAATTGGGCATCTTAAGCCCCTTGTGACCGTTCCTATTACACGTTCCATTTGTATTCGCTCCTTAAAAGTCGATTATTTAGCGTGTAAACAACAAATAATGTTCGTGTTTACTATTACACTATACGCGCTTGTTATCTATAAGTAAAGTTGATATATTGAATATGAGGTATAATTAAAATGAATATCAAGAGTAAAAAAGATGCTTATACTTGATCTGTTTTTAATGATGAAGAAAGACACACGCTTAAATGAAAGAAATGGGGGATGAATATGAAAGCAAAGCTCGATTTGTACCGGGTTTTCGTGGAAGTAGCTGAAAGGAAAAGTCTATCAAAAGCAAAAGAACGCCTGTTTATGAGCCAACCGGCCATCAGTCAAGCGCTCAAACAATTAGAGGAAAGTTTAAATCAGCGTCTGTTTCATCGTGAATCACGTGGAGTGGAATTAACAACCGAAGGAAAAGTGTTGTATCAGTATGTAAAAGATGCCTTACATCTGATTGACCAAGGTGAAAAACAACTCGATGCCTACCAACAATTAGAAGCAGGCGAGCTCAGTATCGGTGTCGGTGATACGGTGAGTAAATATTATTTATTGCCCTATCTAAAAGCATTTCATGAACGCTATCCTAACGTCCACTTTAAGATTGTTAACGGGACAACGTTAGAACTACTTCCGCTTGTGAAAAGCGGTGAAGTTGATTTTGCGGTCTGTAACTTACCAGTCATCGACCCAGTCATTGAAACGAAGCCTTGTCTAGAAGTACGTGATGTATTTGTGTGCGGTGAAAAGTATCAAGCAGATTTTAACACGCCGATTTCGCTTGAAACATTATTAAGTTATCCGATTATTTCATTAGAGAAAAAATCAAACTCCCGCCGATTTGTCGAGAATGATTTAACCCAAAAGGGCTTTGACTACAAACCAACATTTGAGATTGGCTCTTATGACTTACTCGTGGAGTTTGCGAAAATAAATGTAGGCGTGGCCGCTGTTGTGCGCCCGTTTTCAGATCGCGCAATTAACGAAGGAGAGGTCTATGAGGTACCACTAGAAGAGCCGTTACCCTCACGTCATATTGGGTTATGTTTAAAGAAAAGTGTCCCATCTTCGCAAGCAGCGAATGTCTTTATGAGCATGATGGAAAAGGATCAGCCTCTATAAAGGGCTAACTGTTCATTTATCTATAACGAATCGTTTTCGCCTGGCGGACAAATAGAGCACGATGAAATGATACGCATCCACTAGCCCACGCGTTGTGATGACACCGATAAAGGCTAATGTTCCAAGCTTCCCACCGGCATTCTCTAAAAAGGGTTGGCTAAAAATCATTGTGAATGCACTGATAAAAGAAGCAAGGAAGAAAAGAACAGCGCGAGGTAACACTAGCCGGTTCGCCATAGCGATGAATGTCCCCATCATAAAGGCAGCGATCAGTATAGACGGTATAGCTAGTGGAATAAGCTGACGGATACCAACGATGAAAAGTGTTGCTAAACTTGAAGCAAAAATAGGATCGTGTTTGACATACTTACGAATGGCGAGTGTCACAAATGTTCCAAAAAGAGAAAACGCGACGATTAATGAGCCTACTGCCATATTAGGAATGGGTAAGCTCACCGGTTGGTGTCCGAGTATGTACCCAGATGTTAAGGTGCCAATCAAACTAAGCGCCCCGAGTTTCCCACCGTAACCAACAAAACTATGTCGGCTAAATACGTAAATCACCCCGGTCACAAGCGCTGCCAATAGAATGCACCAAAAATCGGGTAAAAAGAGCGTGTGCGTCATACCTATAAACGACCCGGTATAAAGGATTGTTTTTTGTCGTTTAAAGAAAACAGCTCCGATTAATCCAACAACCGCAGAAGCTAAAAAGGCCCCGAGCCCAAACGTATGACCGAGACTATATGTGATGACCGCTGAGACCATCATCAATAAAACTGTTACTGTGTCTGATTGTTTCCAGTGGTAGGGCGACTTAAAGTGGCGTTCGAAAAACTGAATCGCAAGGCCGTGGAGTTTAAGAGAGAAGAAAAATAATACTAGAATAAAAACGACACCAAAATGCCACCTGGCTTCGAAAATAATCATATCAACAAAACTCACACTAAACAGTAAAATCCCAATTGAAGCTAGTGGTAAAAAGCCGAAAATAAGTAAGAGTAAGGACATACCAATCACCTCTTTTTTAAAAGATATGCTTAATATCCTTTTCCTTTACTGAGTCAGAATTAAAAGGGAAATCTAGGCGTGTTCTTGTCCATTTTGTGACAAGTCAGTCATTGTTCTATAAAAAGCATGAAATTAATCGCTTTAGGGTATAGAATAAATAAGACAGAGCATGGCTGCTCGCTTAATTATTTACGATGTAGGAGGATGTCTTATGCGTATTGGAATTCCAAAAGAAATTAAAAACAATGAATTTCGGGTGGCAATCACACCTGTTGGTGTTGAGCTATTAACGAAACAAGGTCATGAGGTAATGATTGAAACAAAAGCCGGTGAAGGTGCAGGTTTTCTAGATGAAGATTACCAGTCAAAAGGGGCCGTTATTGTACCTGAAGCGCGTGATGTGTGGCAAGCGGATATGGTCATTAAAGTAAAAGAACCGCTCAGCAGTGAATATCATTACTTTAGAAAAGATCTTATTTTATTCACGTATCTTCATTTAGCGAACGAACCAAAATTAACGGAAGCACTAAAAGAGGCAAAAACCACCGCGATTGCCTATGAAACGATGGTCGGTGCTGGTGGTGGCTTACCGATGCTGCATCCGATGAGTGTTATTGCCGGGCGGTTATCGGTTCAAGTGGCTGCACACTATTTACTCAAGACGATGGGTGGTAGCGGGACATTAATTGGTGGTGTCCCAGGTGTGAAAAATGGTAAAGTCACCATTATTGGTGGCGGTGTTGCTGGACAAAATGCGCTTCAGATTGCGAAAGGTTTAGGCGCGCATGTGACGTTACTCGATATTCGCGCGGAAGTGTTAACCCAAGTTGAAGCAGACTATGGCCATGAAGTGGTCACGCAAATCTCCAATGAAGTCAACATTCGTGAAGCGATTAAAGATGCTGATATTGTTGTGGGTGCGGTCTTAATTCCAGGGCGGAAGGCACCAAAATTAGTCAGTGAGGATATGGTGAAACAAATGAAGCCGGGTAGTGTCATCGTCGACATTGCTGTCGACCAAGGCGGTATTTTTGAAACGGCAGACAAAGTGACAACCCATGACGATCCTGTCTATGTCCGCCACGGTGTCCTGCATTATGCGGTAGCGAATATGCCAGGCGCTGTACCACGGACATCAACGATTGCCCTAACAAACGTGACGTTACCACACGCAGTGCAGTTAGCGAATCTCGGTGTAAAAAAAGCCGCTGAACGTGATCATACGCTTTATACCGGTCTTAACCTTTATGACGGTAAACTTACGAATCTCGCGGTTGCTGAGACATTTGGTTATGAATATCACGAATTTAGTCAATTAGTCAATGACTAATCATGACAGACGTCATAAATCATTCTAAAACAGTGAAAAGTCCTTGTTGAATGCAACAGGGACTTTTTAGTATGGTAAAATGTAGGTACTAAGAAAGCGAGGTGGTCGAAGTGAATCATACGATTGGCGTCTTTGCCCATGTCGATACCGGAAAAACGACCTTTGTCGAACAGTGGCTTTATAATAGTGGCAGTTTAAAACAAAAAGGACGGGTCGATCATAAAAATAGTTTTCTGGACCAACACCGCATTGAAAAGGCACGTGGGAT
>JBNJFJ010000050.1:0-14160 GCA_051746745.1 Bacillota bacterium
CGTGACTGGTGCGGCGGCAGCGACATATGCCGGACCTGGCTTAATTTTTTCATTTATTATCGCCGGCTTTGTCATTTTTCTTATGGGACTTTGTTATGCGGAACTCGCCAGTCGTTATCCAGTCGTCGGTGGACCATATGCCTATATGCTCCAAATTGCCGGTAAGCGTTTAGCTTGGGTTGCGGGTTGGTATACGATTTGGGAATACTTACTCGCCAGCGCCTCTGTAGCATCTGGGTGGTCAGGCTATGTGAATGGTTTTTTAAACGGCTTAGGTGTTGGTTTACCGGTGATGTTTCAAGCCTCTTTTAATCCAGGACAAGGCACTTATATCGATTTAATTGCTGTGTCGATGACACTGCTCGTAACGTGGCTTGTGTCATTTGAGGCAAAGAAAGCCTTGCGTCTTAATAACTTTATGTTTTTTATTAAGTTTGGAATTATTGCGTTATTCATCATTGTTGGTATCTTTTTCGTTGAACCAAGTAACTGGCAACCGTTAATGCCGTTTGGCTTCTCAGGTGTTGCGAGTGGTGCGGCGTTATTGTTTTTCGCGTTTTTAGGGTTTGATTCCATTTCCATGGCCGCTGAAGAAGTAAAGAACCCACAAAAAAGTTTACCTTTAGGGATCTTTTTTGCGATCGGTATATCAGCTCTTCTTTATATTTTAGTGACACTTGTCCTCACAGGCATCGTGCCATTTACTGAACTTAATGTTAAAGACCCAGTCGCTTTTGCACTTCGGTATGTTGATCAGAATGTGCTCGCAAGCATCGTCTCTGTCGGTGCGATTCTTACCTTATTAACGGTACTGATTGCGATGCTTTATGGTCTAGCCCGGTTGTTATATGCGATGAGTAAAGGTGGACTTTTGCCGCGTTATATGAATCAAGTGAATAAAAAAACCGGTGTTCCAACCAATGCGACATGGACAGCTGGTATTATCACTAGTATATTTACTGGCTTCATCCCACTTCAACAGTTAGCTGAAATTACAAATTTAGTGACACTCATCGTGATGATGATGCTTGCGATTGGTGTGATTGTCATTCGTAAGCGTGAGGGAAAACCAACAGACGGTAGTTTTTATGTCCCTCTTGTTCCACTTGTACCAATTTTAGCTGTTGTCTCAACCCTTTATTTGATTTTCCAACTGTCACTACTGACTTGGATCCTCTTTTTAGTGGTGACACTGATTGGTTATATCATTTTTGCTGTCAACCAAAGAAAAACAGCGTCTACACAGTAAGTAGTTATATGTCGTTCACTCGATTATCATCATTAAAAAGCCCTTCTTCCATGATGAAGAAGGGCTTTTTGCCGTTTTATTTTATGATAAGCGATTATGTAGTAGCGCTTATTTTTTTAACGGATCCGGGTAGTCGACACCTTTTGTATCGACTGTTATTGTTTCAATTTGTTGTTCTTCAACCGGAGCATCATTTTGATCTGTCTCTGTTGTCGCAAGTTTATTAACAACATCCATTCCTTCGATAACTTTACCGAACCCAGCGTATTCGCCGTCTAAATGCGTTGATGTTTTATGCATAATAAAAAACTGTGAACCGGCTGAGTCTGGTGATTGTGATCGTGCCATTGAAATGACACCCGGTTCATGAAGTAAGTCATTATCAAAGCCATTCGACTCGAATTCACCTGGGATAGAGTAGTCAGGTCCACCTAGGCCATTCCCTAGTGGATCGCCACCTTGAATCATAAAATCTTTAATAATACGGTGAAAAATCACCCCATCATAGAATCCAGTTTCTGCGAGAGAGATAAAGTTTGCCACTGTATTTGGTGCCGTATTAGGATACAGTTCTAATTGTATTGTCTCATCTGTTGTGAGTTCAATTGTTGCGACGGGGTTGTCCGTCACTTCTGGATACGTGTCATAAAAGTTAGTTTGTTCTGCTTCAAAGGTAAGCGTATCTCCTGCTGTTTCTTCTGTTGATTCATCAGATGGTGTGTCTGCACATCCAATAAGAATCGTCATCATCGCGATGGACGAAAGTAGTAAGATAATTTTTTTCATTGTGATTCCTCCTGCATTTGTATTCCAGAGACAGTATACCATTATAACGAAAGAAAGAGAAAGGGTGAAATATTCATGCGATTATTTTTAGATCCTGGGCACGGGGGGCGTGACCCTGGTGCTTGCTATAAAGAATTGAAAGAAAAAGACCTCACGTTAGCGATTGCGCTCAGAATACGTGACCAGCTAGCGCATCAAAAAGATATGGTCATCAAATTATCGCGCCATGTCGATGAGACGTGTTCATTAACTAAAAGAGTAAAGCTTGCTGAAGGCTTTAAAGCTGAGTTATATGTTTCTATTCATATTAATGCAGGGGGAGGAAGCGGTTTTGAAAGTTTCAGGTATCTTACTACCGGGAAAGAAACTGCTAAGATTCATCAATTATTTCATCGAGCGATGATCGAAACGTTACAAGTCACTGACCGCGGGTTAAAGCGAGGGGACTTTTATGTGTTGAGACAAACATCGATGCCTGCAGTGTTAACGGAATCACTGTTTATTGATCATCCACTTGATTATGACAGCTTAATAAAACCATCAATGATTGATCGTATTGTAAAAGCTCATGTTGCAGCGATCTTACGTATTAAAAACAATAGCGTGAATAGAAGCAGTTGGGTGTGTGGTTCATTTAAAAGTGAAGTACTCGCACGAAAAAGAGAACTCGAATTAATAGCGGCAGGTTTTTTAGTGCATATGGAACCAGTAAGTGTGAAAGGTAACGCGTTTTATCGGGTGATTGTTAATGAAACTGGAGATACAAAAGTAAAATTACAGTTGTTAGGCTACGATGCGTTTAAACTAACTTAATCGCGCTTCACAAAAAAATCAATAAAAGTAAAAAAACAGGGCCATTGGCAAACACCAATGATCCTGCTTTTTATTTAATGTGGCGATATAAGCCAACCAATTTACCTAATACAGTAATGTTTTTATAGAGAAGAGGTTCCATATTTGAGTTTTCAGGTTGCAAGCGAATATGGTCTTTTTCTTTAAAGAACCGTTTGACTGTTGCTTCTCCGTCGTCTGTGAGTGCAACGATAATATCGCCATTGTTGGCAGTGTTTTGCTGTCTGACAATAACCACATCTCGGTTGTGAATGCCTGCTTCTATCATACTGTCACCTTCAATCGTTAAGGCGAAGGTATTCGTTTCCGTGTTTGTTAAGTATGATGGGATTGGAATAAATTCATCAATATTTTCAATCGCGGTGATTGGAAGTCCGGCGGTTACTTTCCCGATATGGGGCGCATAAGCCACTTCACTCCGCATCTTCGGATTCATTTCTGTTCCGTCAACGATTTCAATCGTCCTTGGTTTAGTCGGGTCACGTCGAATATAGCCTTTTTTCTCCATACGAGCGAGATGACCATGGGTTGTTGATGTCGAAGATAAACCAACAGCCTCACCAATTTCTCTTACAGAAGGTGGGTAGTTTTTCGTTGCTTGATAATGTTTAATATAATTAAGGATCGCTTCTTGACGTTTTGATAGGGTATCCATTCATTGTCCCTCCAATCAATTTTAGTTAAGTATACCATAATAAAGTAACGTAAATCAAACGTTTGTTCGAAAAACATTGACACCGAACAAACCATTTGGCTACACTAAAATAGAAAATATGTTTCCATAAAAGAAGGTGTAAAAATGCGGGTAATTATTTACTGTCGGGTTAGCACAACCAAGGATGAGCAGGCCTCATCATTACTCAGACAAAAACAAGAGTTATTAGCGCTAGCTGAACATAAACAGATGGTGGTTGTTGATACGATCCAAGAGAAGGTAAGTGGGTATACAATCGAACGCGACGGTTTATTGTCATTATTTGATCAATGCCAAACGGGTAACGTCGATGCTGTGCTCGTTCAAGATGAAACGCGGCTAGGGCGCGGAGAAACGAAAATCGCAATCTTTCATCAGTTAAAAAAATCCGGTGTAAAGATCTTTACTCAATCTCAAACCGGGGAATTTCAACTGTCAGAATCAGATCGCATGGTGTTAGAGATTGTTGGAATTGTTGAAGAATACCAGCGGAAAATCCATAATCTAAAAATTAAACGTGGGATGAAAAAAGCCGTACAAAATGGTTACCATCCAGAGAAAAACTTAACGAAGATTGACCAATCGAAAGGGCGTGATAAAAAAACATTCCCGGTTGAAGAGGTCGTTAGGTTAAGAAATAATGGGTTAACATTCAAAGATATTTCGCTTACCTTGCGTGGTTTAGGGTATAATATATCTAAGGCTACCGTCCATCGTCGGTATCAAGAATACCTCTCGCTTGCAGAAAACGGTGAAGATTCGTTATGATAGACATAGTGAAAATCATCAAATTAAGGAGATTTAAAATATGCTATCACAAGAAAAGTTAGCTCGCATTAATACTTTAGCTAAAAAAGCTAAAGCAGAGGGCTTATCAAATGAGGAAAAAGAAGAACAACAAGTCTTAAGAGAAGAGTACTTAAAAAACGTAAGAAAGTCCTTTAAAAACCAATTTAAAGGGATGACCATCGTTGATCCGAATGGAGATGATGTTACACCCCAAAAAATCAAGGACTTACGGTCAAAAAATTAAGATAATTCATTAAAATGTACAATTATGTCTTGTGTAAATAGCGTTTTCATTATAGGATATAAATTGTACGTACATATTAACCTATGTATGAATCCAGAAAGGGGTTTAAGAAGTATGACAAATCAAGTACAACAAACATCAATCAATGCCATTCGTACACTATCAATCGATGCGATCCAAAAGGCAAACTCAGGACACCCAGGTTTACCAATGGGGGCAGCGCCAATGGCGTACACATTATGGACAGAGTTTATGAACCAAAATCCAAAGCATTCAAAATGGTTCGATCGTGACCGGTTTGTATTATCTGCTGGACACGGTTCAATGTTACTTTACTCATTACTACACTTATCAGGGTTTAACCTAGGTATTGACGACCTTAAGAACTTCCGTCAATTAGGCTCACATACACCTGGACACCCTGAAGTGACAGATACAGACGGTGTTGAAGCAACAACAGGTCCTTTAGGACAAGGGATTGCGATGACGGTCGGTATGGCGATGGCAGAAGCACATCTTGCCGCAAAGTATAACCGTGATGATTTCAATATTGTGGATCACTATAGCTATGCGCTTGTCGGTGACGGTGACCTTATGGAAGGTATTTCACATGAGGCTGCTTCACTTGCCGGACACTTAGGTTTAGGTAAATTAATCGTCCTTTACGATTCAAATGATATTTCACTAGATGGTGATTTAGATAAATCATTCTCTGAATCTGTTGAAAAACGCTTCGAATCATATAACTGGCAAGTCATTCGTGTGGATGACGGTACAGATGTTGAAGCCATTAAAGCAGCCATTAAAGAAGCACAAGCAAATACAACTCAACCAACAATGATCGAAGTTAAAACGGTAATCGGTTACGGTTCACCAAATAAACAAGGTAAGAGCGATGCTCACGGTGCACCACTTGGTGATGACGAAATTAAACTTGTTCGTGAAAACTATAGTTGGAATCACGCACCATTTGAAGTACCAGAAGACGTTTACCAAGACTTTGAAACAAAAGTAGCGAAACGCGGGTCAGAAGCAGAAGCTGAATGGAATAAACTGTTCGAAGATTATAAAGCGGCATACCCTGAACTTGCAGCTGAGTTTGAATTAGCAATGAACAACGAATTACCAGAAGGATGGGCAGATGAATTACCAACATTCACACCAGGTGAAGATACACTAGCAACACGTGCCTCAAGTGGTAAACTCGTGAATGCTTTATCAAAAGCTGTACCAAGTCTATTCGGTGGTAGTGCTGACCTTGCAGGTTCAAACAAAACACGTATGGATGATGAAGAAGACTTTGATAAAACGAACTATGCCGGCCGTAACATTTGGTTTGGTGTACGTGAATTTGCGATGGCAGCGGCCCTTAATGGTATGGCACTACATGGTGGCTTAAAAGTATACGGCGGAACATTCTTCGTCTTTAGTGATTACTTACGCCCAGCTGTTCGTTTATCAGCGATTCAAAAATTACCAGTGACTTACGTGTTAACACACGATTCAATTGCGGTAGGTGAAGATGGTCCAACACACGAACCGGTTGAACAATTAGCCGCCTTCCGTGCGATGCCAGGTATTTCAGTTCTTCGTCCAGCGGATGGAAACGAAGTAGCTGCATCATGGCGCATAGCGATGGAATCAACCGATACACCATCCCTTCTTGTCTTAACGCGTCAAAACTTACCAACGCTTAAAGGTACAAACTACGAAGGCGTGAAAAAGGGTGGTTATATCGTAAGCCCAGCCGAAAAAGCAGTCGCTGACGGTATCTTAGTTGCCGCTGGTTCTGAAGTTCAACTAGCCGTGAGTGCACAAGAAGAACTAAAAGCAAAAGGTATCGACGTTAGCGTTGTCAGTATGCCAGCTTGGGATCGTTTCGAGCAACAAGACCAAGCATACAAAGACTCTGTCTTACCTAAAGATGTGAAGAAACGTTTGGCTGTTGAAATGGGCTCTCCACTTGGATGGGACCGTTATGTAGGTGACGAAGGTGATATCTTAGGTATCGATACATTTGGTGCTTCTGGTGAAGGTAACCAAATCATGGCACATTACGGATTTACAGTTGAAAACGTCGTAAAGCGTTTTGAAGCTGTGTTAAACAAGTAATTTAGCTTGAGTTATTTCGACATTAGCAATAACAAAGAAGAACCCTCGAACAATCATAAGGGTTCTTCTTTTGTTTCGTGTGGGTAAACATTCACGTCTTTAAGGGTGAGTTTAATTGTTGCTATTGTAATTAAGTGAAATATTTAATATACTAAGTAAGAAATGATTTGAAGGAGGAAGTTGAATTATGACACTAGGGATCGGTTGGGTTATCGTCATTGCCATTATCGCGCTTGTAGCTGGTGCTGCACTAGGCTTTTTCATCGCGAAAAAATACATGATGGATTACTTAAAGAAAAATCCGCCAATTAATGAGCAGATGCTCCGTACACTTATGATGCAAATGGGTCAAAAGCCATCGCAAAAGAAAATCAATCAAATGATGCGCGCGATGAATAATCAAAACCCAGGAAAATAATGAATCAGAAGTCTAAAGGCATATTCAGTTAGCGCTGAGTGTGTCTTTTTTATGTTTTGGGTTTGTTTGTTTTTCAATTGGAAGCTGGCAAAGCATTCAACAAAGCTACAGACAAAAGTCACCATTTATCATTAAGTTGCATGACTTCTATCGTTTTTTTAGAATGATAACGGATAATTTCTACTGTTTGTGTATAAATTAACAAATAATGTGCTATCATATGAATGAATATAATAAGTAGAAGGTGACTGTGTTGAATGTAAAAGCTTGGTGTCAATCTTTGATTAAAGGAAAGCAAAAGAGTCTTGATGCGCATGTATACGATTATCGTTTAAGTCATTTACCGCAACACGTGTTAGATCAACTAGAAGGTTGTAAATGCGATTTTTACCTTGTGACAGATATTGAAGGTTTTATTCAGTACCATTCAAAGTCTACGCTACATTATTTACCTCAAAACTTCTTAGATAGACCACACCTTTATCAGTGGCTTCACCCAGATTCGCATGAATTATTTTCAACTCGCGTAAAAGAAGCCTCCAGCAATCTATCAGCACGATTTACAACCATTAAAATATATTTAGAAAACGATACACCATTTACTTTAGGCTTTAATGCCTTAAGGTTTCAAAAGCATATGTTATTTATTTTTCAACATCAACCGTCGATGCATATTGCTCAAATGACGCCTGACCAAGAACGATTGATTACGATTGGGGAAATGGCAGCTGGGCTCGTGCATGAATTTAAAAATCCCCTTACCTCACTCAAAGGTTTTATCGAGTTAATTAAAGCGGGTGTCCCGTATGAAAAAGAATATTTCAGAGTCATATCAGATGAATTACAACGCATGGACGCCCTAACAACAGAATTATTGACGTTATCCAAACCAGCTGAGAGTTCAATGACTGTTCTTCAACTAAACCAACTATGTCTAGATGTGTCCTTATTATTTAAACATCAGTTAAATAAACGACGCATTCGCCTGATCAATCACTTTGATCAGACTATCTACTGCTTAGGGAATGCTTGTCAGTTAAAGCAAGTATTAATCAACTTGATAAAAAATGCGATGGAAGCAATTGAAGAGGCCGGAATTATTTCGATTGAGTTAACTAAGTTAGCCAATACTGCCGTGATTCAAGTGATTGATAACGGAGGAGGGATACCTGAAGAACAATTAACCACCATTATGGAGCCTTTTTTTACGACGAAGAAAACAGGCACTGGCCTTGGCTTAGCTGTCACGCGAAAAATCATGACGAATCATCACGGTGAAATAACCGCTGTGTCGACCTTGAATAAAGGTACTACATTCACCCTAACATTGCCTTGTCTTTTACAACATCCAATGGAACAAATTAGTTAATCCCTTATATGCTCTAGGGTTTGTAGGTGAAAAATATTGTCGAAATATTTTACATATTTGCGATTTTACTTTACAATAGTAAAGTACATAACCTTGTCTTGTGCTAAAAGACATGTGTTGCCCTAAATAGAACGATATAGGAGGGATTAATTCAGTGATTAATACGAAACAATCATTTGAACTTAACGGAAAAACAGTAAACTATTATCAATTAAAAGCATTAGAAGAAGCAGGTAAAGGTAACGTTAGCCGTTTACCATTCTCTATTCGGGTCTTACTCGAGTCATTATTACGCCAATATGATGGCCGTGTGATTAATGATGAACATATTGATGGTTTAATTAACTGGGGGAAACAAGCAAAAACAGATGTCCCATTTAAGCCATCACGCGTTATTTTACAAGACTTTACCGGTGTACCGGCCGTGGTTGACTTAGCGTCTTTACGTAAAGCGATGGTTGATATGGGTGGTAAAGCCGATCAAATCAATCCAGAAGTACCGGTCGACTTAGTTATCGACCACTCGGTACAAGTCGATGAATTCGGAACAAACAGTGCCCTCCTTACAAATATGGAATTTGAATTCGAACGTAATATGGAACGTTACCAGTTCTTAAACTGGGCACAAAAGGCGTTTGATAACTACCGCGCTGTCCCACCTGCGACAGGGATTGTGCACCAAGTCAACTTAGAATACATCGCCAAAGTCGTCCACCAACAAGAAAATAGTGATGGCACAATTGATGCCTATCCTGATACATTAGTTGGGACTGACTCTCACACGACCATGGTTAACGGTTTAGGTGTCCTTGGATGGGGTGTTGGCGGAATTGAAGCTGAAGCAGGTATGCTTGGACAACCTTCTTATTTCCCTGCACCTGACGTTATCGGTGTGAAATTTACTGGTTCAATGCCTAACGGGATTACCGCGACAGATCTTGCGCTTAAAGTGACACAAGTCTTGCGTGAGAAAAAAGTTGTTGGTAAATTTGTTGAATATTTCGGCCCAGGCTTAAAGGAAATGCCTCTTGCTGACCGGGCAACCATTTCAAACATGGCACCTGAATACGGTGCAACATGTGGTTTCTTCCCAGTTGACGAAGAATCATTGAACTACCTTCGCTTAACTGGACGTGAAGAAGAGCACATTGCGCTTGTAGAAGCATACTGTAAAGCGAATGATTTATGGTACGATTCAAGTCAACCAGACCCAGAATTCACAGATCTTGTTGAAATCAACTTATCCGATTTAGAACCAAGTCTATCAGGACCAAAACGTCCACAAGACTTAATTCTATTATCAGACATGAAAGAATCTTTCCACCAAGCTGTGACAGGTCCAGCGGGTAACCACGGATTCGGTTTAGATAAAAGTGAGTTTGATAAGGTCGCTAAAGTAAAACATGAAAATGGAGAAAAGAGTGAAATGACGACCGGTTCACTTGCGATTGCGGCCATCACTTCTTGTACAAATACATCAAACCCTTATGTTATGTTAGGTTCAGGCTTACTCGCCCGTAACGCTGTGAAAAAAGGCTTAACGGTGCCACCGTATGTGAAAACATCACTTGCGCCTGGTTCTAAAGTCGTGACGCGTTACTTAGAAGACGCTGGTCTTATGCCTTACCTTGAGGAATTAGGCTTTAACTTAGTCGGTTATGGTTGTACAACATGTATCGGTAACTCGGGACCACTCGAACATGCCGTTGAAGAAGCGATTGTTGAACATGACTTAACGGTAGCCTCTGTTTTATCAGGTAACCGTAACTTTGAAGGGCGGATTCACCCACTCGTTAAAGCGAACTATTTAGCGTCACCTCCGCTGGTCGTTGCTTATGCGTTAGCGGGTACAGTCGATATCGATCTTATGAAAGAACCATTAGGATATGACCAAGACAATCAACCGGTTTACTTTGATGATTTATGGCCATCGCTTGAAGAAATTCGTGACGAAGTCTTCCGCGTTGTGACACCAGAAATCTTCAAGAAAGAATATGCGAATATCTTTGATTCGAATGAACGTTGGAATGCGATAGAAACAACAGATGAGCCTTTATATGAATGGGATCAGGACTCAACCTACATTCAAAATCCACCATTCTTTGAAGACTTATCGCGTGACCCAGACGAAGTCAAACCGTTAAACGATTTACGCGTGATTGGTAAGTTCGGTGATTCTGTCACAACGGACCATATCTCACCTGCAGGTGCGATCGCAAAAGATATGCCGGCTGGTCGTTACCTTCAAAAACACGGCGTGACGCCGCGTCAATTTAACTCTTATGGTTCTCGTCGTGGTAATCACGAAGTGATGATGCGCGGAACATTTGGAAACATTCGCATCAAAAACATGTTAGCGCCTGGTACAGAAGGTGGTTTCACTACCTACTGGCCAAAAGAAAAAGTGATGCCGATTTATGATGCGGCTATGAAGTATCAAGAACACGATACAGGTTTAGCGATTTTAGCTGGTAACGATTACGGGATGGGATCATCTCGTGACTGGGCAGCTAAAGGCACAAATCTGTTAGGTATTAAAACGGTCATTGCGAAAAGCTACGAACGTATCCACCGTAGTAACCTTGTGATGATGGGTGTATTGCCGCTTCAATTTGTCGATGGCGAAGATGCAGACACGCTCGGCTTAACCGGTCGCGAAGCGATCTCGGTGGCAATTGATGAATCGGTTACACCAAATCAAACAGTTAAAGTAACTGCAACTGCTGAAGATGGCACGGTGACAACATTTGATGCCATTGCCCGGTTTGATGGTGAAGTTGAAATCGACTACTATCGTCACGGTGGTATTTTACAAATGGTGCTTAGAAACAAATTAGAACAAACAGAAGCTTAATAACAAAAAGCCGCCCCTTAGGGTGGCTTTTTTATGTCGATTAATCAATAAGACTATGCTTTCTTACAGGATACAACATATTGACCATTACGCTGGGAAAAGGGAAACGAACGAATCAGAAAAGTCATCAAATCTTAAAAATTATGTTAAACTAATGACAGAGATTATAAGGGGATGAGAGAGAATGACAAACCATTTAATATTTTCAAAAATAAATGAAGCAACCTTACTCAATTGGACCGATATCAATCAACCACCACCATATAGAGAAATCGACTGTTTACGGGCGATTGATCAATATCGGGCTGAACCAGAAAAATTATCTGATACAGCGGTCAGTGCCTTACATACGATGCTTGTCTATCATCGTTTGATGCGCCATCACGATGTCGATCACTTATCGGATAAGTTACTTGCGCTCGCAAAGGAATACGATGCTGACTTTCCGATGATTGATACACTCGCTCAAATTAAACAATTTTACCGTGTGTTTCAAGATATTAAGACGTTAGATATTGATGGCTTTTCGATGCGGGAAACAGATTTTGATCAGTTGAAACTGAAGAAGATGATGGAATTAAAAGAAGAAATTAATCGATTCCTTGAGCTCACTCGGCATGTGTCGATTTATTCAAGTAGTAAAAGTCACCCGCTGTATCACATCTTTAAAGAATTAAAAGAAGCGCTTGTTGAGTTAGAAAGTGATTTAGATGACGGGATTGATCTCATTGAGAACCGAAGAACCGGTGTTCAAACGAGTAAGATTAATCAATCGGTGCGACAAATCGTTCAACTCATAGAAGATTTTAATGAGGCGTTTCCATCGATCTTTAATTCAGAGGTAAAACAATCACCACTCGAGAAGCTTGAATCAATGGTTGGTTTAGAACATGTAAAACGTTATATGCGACAGTATTACCACTATTTAAAGTATCAACAAGACCGAAAATCGATTGGGTTTCAAATGATTGATGAACCTGGTCTGCATATGATTATTACCGGTAATCCGGGGACGGGTAAAACGACCATTGCCAGGTTACTAGCGGAAATTTACCATGAACTCGGTTTACTCGAAACGAAAAAGGTTATTGAAGTAAATCGCTCACACTTAGTCGGGTCGTTTGTCGGACAGAGTGAGGAAAATACGATGGCATATATAAGAGAAGCGGTCGGTGGGGTATTATTTATCGATGAAGCATACAGTTTGCACCGCCAGGACCAAAGCGGCAGCGATTACGGGCAAGCCGTTATAGATACGCTCGTATCAGCCATGACAAGTGGCGAATACGCTGGAAAGTTTGCGGTGATATTGGCCGGGTACCCTGAAGAAATGCGTCAATTTTTATGGGCAAATCCAGGCCTTAGAAGCCGGTTCCCTGAACAGAACTTTATCCAACTACCTGACTTTAAAATCAGTGAGTTGTTAGAAATCGCTGAAGAAGTTGCCTTACAGAATGATTACTTCTTTACGGAGACGGCGCTTAACGGATTTTATGGTTTAATTGAACGGGCGAAAGTTGATGATTCATTTGGGAACGCCCGAACGGTACGCGATCTTGTTATGAAAGCTATCTTTAAAAAAGGCGCGTCTATTTCTGTCGATGATCAAGATGATTGGCTTGATCATATGCATATTGAATCAAAAGATTTAGCTGTCATGGATGATGATCAAGACGACAGTGATCCAATGGAACAATTAGAAAACTTAATTGGGTTATCTAATGTCAAAGATGAAGTAAAGAAACTATCATCATTTGTGAAAATCCAACAGACAAGAAAAGACCAAGGACTGCCTTCGGTGCCGATTCAACTCCATGCGGTTTTCTCTGGGAACCCTGGAACAGGAAAAACGACTGTCGCGAAGATTTATTCAAAACTATTAAAAGAGCGTGGATTATTAAAGCGGGGCCACTTTATTTTAGCTTCTAGGAGTGATCTTGTCGCGGGTTATGTTGGACAAACGGCAATCAAGACAAAAAACAAGATTCGCGAAGCGCTCGGCGGCGTCTTGTTTATTGATGAAGCGTATAGCCTTTACCGTGGAGAAAATGACTTTGGTAAAGAAGCGATTGATACGCTTGTAGATGAAATGACGAAGCATAATGAAAATCTCGTCGTTATTTTAGCTGGTTATAAACAAGACATGAAACGATTTATCGACAGTAACCCGGGCTTAAGCTCAAGGTTCAAAAAATATTTTGAGTTCCAAGATTATTCTGGTGAAGAGTTACTCGATATCGCTTGTTTCCACATCGGTCGTTATCATTATCAAGTCGATGATGGAGTCAAAGGTTATCTGCTTGAACAGTTTTCAAAACAAGCAGTCGCAGGTAATGCGCGTTTTGTTGTGAATCTTGTCGAAGAAGCGATTCAGTTCCAAGCTTTGCGTTTAGCTGAAGCAGACGAACTCACCGAAACCTTCACAGACCTATCTGTCCAGGACTTTAAAAATGCCTGGGAACAAGTAAAGGGGAGTGCAGATGAGTGAAAAAAGTAACAGAGAAAATTAATGTACGCTATCAAGAAACTGATCAAATGGGGGTTGTTTACCATGCAAATTATTTGGTCTGGTTTGAAATTGGTCGAACAGTCTTTGTTGAAGCGCTTGGTTTTAATTATCATGACATGGAAAAAGAGGGCGTTGTATCGCCGGTCACCCATATTGAAGCCGATTATAAACGACCAGCGAAATACGGTGAACCATGTTATGTCACAACGTGGGTCGAAAGTTATGATGGACTTAGAACCCGTTATGGTTATGAAGTTACTAACCACAATGATGAAATATTAGTG
>JBNJFJ010000051.1:0-13215 GCA_051746745.1 Bacillota bacterium
GGTTATAAAGAATCTAAACTTGTTAAGATGGATATTTTACTCAATGGCGATACGATTGATGCCTTATCGTTTATCGTTCACCGTGACTTCTCGTTTGAGCGCGGAAAGCAAATTGTTGAAAAGCTGAAGAGTTTAATTCCGCGTCAACAATTTGAAGTACCCGTGCAAGCGGCTGTCGGTAATAAAATCGTTTCACGCTCAACGATTAAAGCGATGCGTAAAAACGTCTTATCAAAATGTTACGGTGGGGATATCTCACGTAAACGTAAATTATTAGAGAAGCAAAAAGAAGGTAAGAAACGAATGAAAATGGTCGGCTCTGTTGAAGTACCGCAAGAAGCCTTCATGGCTGTGTTACAAATGGATGATGAATAATCACAAAACCTCACTAGCAGTTGTTAGTGAGGTTTTGTTTGACTTCAACTGAGAACTTTCTTAAGATAAATAAGGTATGTGGCTGGTTTACCGATTCGTATGACTTAAATACAAATATCAAACCCTTCTGGGTTTATTGATAGAAAGAAGTGAAACAATGATTACGTCGACATATGTCCATATTCCTTTTTGCGAAAAGATTTGTCATTACTGTGACTTTACGAAGTTCTTTTATGAAGAACAAATGGCCGATGACTATCTAGATGCACTAGAAAAGGAAATAGCTTACTATATTCACACAAACCATCAACCAATGCGTACGATCTATGTCGGAGGTGGGACACCAACAGCTTTAAATGAACGCCAGTTGGAACGGTTATTACAAATGTTACAACGCTTTTTCAATGTAGATGATTGTTTAGAATATACTTTTGAAGCGAATCCGGGAGATTTAAACGAAGCCAAAATAAAATTACTCAAAACCTACGGGGTGAACCGGATCTCCATGGGGGTACAAGTATTTGATAATGCCTTATTAGAAGAACTTGGACGATTACACCGTGTTAGTGATGTTGATGACAACATCGCAGCATTACAAAAACACGGCTTAACGAACATTAGT
This sequence comes from Bacillota bacterium, assembly GCA_051746745.1. Taxonomy (GTDB): domain Bacteria; phylum Bacillota; class Bacilli; order Bacillales; family Amphibacillaceae; genus Halolactibacillus. The sequence continues at coordinate 998 of JBNJFJ010000051.1, forward strand.
ATTGATTTAATGTACGGCTTGCCAAATCAAACGTTAGCAGGATTTGAACAGTCGTTAGACCGGGCTTTAAGTTATGATTTACCTCACTATTCTTCCTACTCATTACAAATTGAACCAAAAACCGTGTTTTATCAGCGGTACATGAAAGGTAAATTGCATAAAGCACCAGAAGAATTAGAAGCTAACATGTTTGAAATGTTGCTTAAGAAAATGACGGAAAACGGAAAGTTCCAGTATGAAGTAAGCAACTTCGGTGAACCGGGCTTTGAATCGCAACACAATTTAACCTATTGGGATAACCAATACTATTACGGATTTGGTGCAGGTGCGTCCGGCTATTTACCGCACGAACGTTACATTAATAATCGTCCATTTCCTGCTTATGTCAAAGCAGCAACCGAACGCGGAGAAGCGGTATTAAATCGTGATAAGATTACGGTAAGAGAAGAAATAGAAGAGCAAATGTTTTTAGGCCTTAGAAAACGCTCAGGCGTGAGCCGAGATGTCTTTTACAAACGCTTCGGTTTTCATTATGATGCGTTATACCAAAAAGCGATAGACGAATTAGTCGAGAAAACATGGATAGAAGATGACGGTGAAGCTATCCGTATGACTGACCACGGGCAATTGTTTGGCAACAGTGTCTTTCAGGCGTTCTTATTGCCGGATGAGTTAGATATTAATAAATACCTCAAATAATTTCAGGCATCTGGATTGACAACTGGGAGTGAATTTGATAATTTATTATTAGCATTAGCACTCGAAAGAGTTGAGTGCTAACAGGGGTGAATCATTATGTTATCGACAAGACAACTCTTAATTTTGCAGGTAATCATTGATGAGTTTATTCAAACAGCTCAACCCATTGGTTCACGTGCCATCTCAAAAAAAGATGAAGTAACCTTTAGTCCCGCGACGATTCGTAATGAAATGGCGGATTTAGAAGACTTAGGATTTTTAGAAAAGACCCATTCATCTTCTGGTCGTGTGCCATCTGAAAAAGGTTATCGTTATTATGTGGATCATTTGCTTATGCCAATTGATTTATCACCACGTGATGAACAAACAATTTCAGGTGTCTTTAACCAAGGTATGGTTGAATTTGAACAAGTCATTCAAAACTCAGTTAATGTTTTAAGTGATTTGACGAATTATACATCGATTATTTTAGGGCCTGAGGTGTATGCGACAACATTAAAACAGATTCAAATTATTCATTTATCAAAAACAACCGCGGTAGCGATTCTTGTGACAAACACGGGTCATGTTGAGCACCGTTCGTTTACGATTCCAAAAGAGATCAATCCGCTTGATTTAGAAAAGCTCGTCAATATTTTAAATGAGCGGCTCGTCGGTGTGCCGATTATTCAATTGCCTAATCGACTCCAGATGGAACTCACATCGATTATTGACCACTATGTCAAAGATGTGGCGACGGCGTTTAAGTATTTAAAAGGCGCGTTACTTGATCAGCAACCGAATAATCTTTACGTCGGTGGCATTACAAATATGTTACTGCAGCCCGAGTTTAGTGATGTCGCAAAGATCCACTCACTTTACTCCGTCATTGAACAAGAAGAAACAATGGCAAATATCTTGCGGTCACAAGACCAAGGGATTCACATTTCGATCGGTCAAGAAAACAAAGTGACCGAAATGCAAGATTGTAGTTTAATTACCGCTACGTACACACTTAAAGGTCAACAAATAGGAACAATTGCGCTACTTGGCCCTAAGCGAATGGAATATTCACGGGTAATTTCTTTACTCGATCGCTTATCTAATGACATGACAAAGACCTTTAAGAATTGGTAACACAAGTAAAAGTACCGCTCTTTTTAAAAGCGTACACTATAAGCACAGTAGTTAAGGGAGGTTTCCTGAATGGAAGAAAATAAATCAACAGAAGTTGATGAAGAAACAGTGGATGTTTCAGAAGACGAGGTAGAAATCGTTGACGATCAAACAACAACCGATAAGGCTAACGATCAAGCAGAAGCGCAAACAGACGCTGACGTAAGTCAAGAAGCATTTCAAGCGCTAGAAAAAGACTACGAGGCGTTAAAAGAAAAAATGCTGCGTTTAAATGCGGAGTACGATAACTTTAGAAAACGCACGCAACGTGAGAAAGCGGCCGATTTAAAATATAAAGCTCAAGACTTAGCAACGGACCTCGTGCCAGTTGTTGATACGTTTGACCGCGCGCTTCAATCAAAGCCAGATGAAAATTCAATCGACTCATTCTACGAAGGTATGGAAATGGTTTATCGTCAACTCATGCAGGCGCTCAGTCAAGCTGACGTTGAAGAAATTGAAACAGAAGGTGAAACGTTTGATCCAAACTTCCATCAAGCGGTTATGCAAGTGGAAGATGATCAATATGAATCACAAGCGATCGTAGAAACCTTACAAAAAGGCTATCGCTTAAAAGACCGTGTCATCCGGCCGGCCATGGTGAAAGTAAATCAGTAATCACCAACTGTCTATAGTTAAATGGATCAAATAAAAAGGTTAAAACAAACATTACATTTTGAGGAGGACAATGAATTATGAGTAAAATTATTGGTATTGACTTAGGTACAACAAATTCATGTGTAGCAGTAATGGAAGGTGGGGAAGCAAAAGTAATCCCTAACCCAGAAGGTGCACGTACAACTGCTTCTGTTGTGTCATTTAAAAATGGTGAGCGTCAAGTAGGGGAAGTAGCAAAGCGTCAAGCTATCACAAACCCTAACACGATTCAATCAATTAAACGTCACATGGGAACAGATTATAAAGTAGAGGTAGATGGTAAATCATTTACACCACAAGAAATTTCAGCTGCGATTCTTCAATATATTAAATCATATGCAGAAGATTATCTTGGTGAAACAGTAGAAAAAGCCGTTATCACGGTACCAGCATACTTCAACGATGCTGAACGTCAAGCTACAAAAGACGCGGGTAAAATTGCGGGTCTTGAAGTAGAGCGTATTATTAATGAACCAACCGCGGCAGCACTAGCATACGGTATTGATAAAGGTGACCAAGACCAAACTGTTTTAGTCTATGACCTTGGTGGTGGTACGTTTGACGTATCAATCCTAGATATCGGTGACGGTACCTTTGAAGTAGTCGCAACGGCAGGGGATAATCGCCTAGGTGGGGATGACTTTGACCAAGTGATTATTGATTATATGGTACAAGAATTCAAGAAAGAAAACGGCATTGACTTATCTAAAGATAAAATGGCTCTCCAACGTCTAAAAGATGCAGCTGAAAAAGCGAAAAAAGATCTTTCAGGTGTCGGTCAAACACAAATTTCTCTTCCATTTATCACGGCAGGTGAAGCAGGACCATTACACATGGAAATGAACTTAACACGTGCGAAGTTTGAAGAGTTATCAAGTGAATTGGTTGAACGTACAATGGGACCTACTCGCCAAGCTTTACGCGATGCTGGTTTAAGTGCATCTGACATTCATAAAGTGCTACTTGTCGGTGGTTCAACACGTATTCCAGCTGTACAAGAAGCTATTAAAAAAGAAACAGGACAAGAACCTTCTAAAGGTGTTAACCCTGATGAAGTAGTTGCGCTTGGTGCCGCGATTCAAGGTGGGGTCTTACAAGGGGATGTAAAAGATGTTGTCTTACTTGACGTGACACCACTTTCACTCGGTATCGAAACTATGGGTGGTGTGACAACGAAATTAATCGAACGTAACACAACAATTCCAACAAGTCACTCACAAGTATTCTCAACCGCAGCTGATAGTCAAACAGCGGTGGATATCCATGTCTTACAAGGTGAACGTGAAATGGCAGCGGACAATAAAACACTCGGTCGCTTCCAATTAACAGATATCCCACCAGCACCACGTGGTGTACCTCAAATCGAAGTATCATTTGATATCGATGCGAATGGTATTGTTAACGTTCGTGCCAAAGACTTAGGAACAAACAAAGAACAATCGATTACCATCCAATCATCTTCAGGTCTTTCAGAAGAAGAAGTTGAAAAAATGGTAAAAGACGCAGAAGAAAATGCTGAAGCTGATAAACAACGTCGTGAAGAAATTGATCTACGTAATGCAGCGGATCAACTAGTTTTCCAAACAGACAAGACATTAAAAGACTTAGGTGAAAACATAAGTGATGACGAAAAACAAAAAGCAGAAGCAGCTAAAGACGCGCTAAAACAAGCGTTAGAAGGCGAAGATTTAGAAGATATTAAAGCGAAGAAAGAAGCGCTTGAACAAGAAGTACAAACGCTATCAACAAAGCTTTATGAACAAGCTCAACAACAAGCGCAACAAGCACAAGGCGAAGAACAAGCTGGAAGCGATGACGATGTTGTCGATGCAGAATATGAAGAGGTTGACGACGAAGAGAAGTAATCTCTTTCTTTTGAAAAAGTCAAAGTCAAGTCTACTTGGCTTTGACTCTTTTCATGTTAATGATCGAAACAATATTGTACTTCTTATTTTGTGCATGTTATGATTACAGTTATGTGAAACAAGAAGTGACGGGAGTGAAAATCTATGAGTAAACGTGATTATTATGAAGTGCTCGGTGTAGAAAAAGGGGCTTCAAAAGAAGAAATTAAAAAAGCATATCGTAAACTCGCTCGGAAATATCACCCGGACGTAAATAAAGATACGGATGCTCCAGATAAATTTAAAGAAGCAAAAGAAGCTTATGAAGTGTTAAGTAATGAACAAAAACGTGCCCAATATGACCAATTCGGTCATGCAGGCCCTCAGCAACAAGGATTTGGTGGTGGCGGCTTCGGCGGCGAAGATTTTGGCGACATTTTTGATATGTTCTTCGGTGGTGGCAGACGTCGTGATCCAAATGCCCCGCGTCAAGGTAATGACTTACAATATACGATGGTCTTAGGATTTGAAGAGGCGATCTTCGGTAAGGAAACAGACATTTCGATTCCAAAAGAAGAAGAATGTGAGACATGTCACGGCAGTGGCGCTAAACCTGGAACCCAACCAGAAACATGCCAACACTGTAACGGAAGTGGTCAGCTCAACGTTGAACAAAACACACCATTTGGGCGTGTTGTGAATAAACGGGTGTGTCACTACTGTAACGGGACAGGGAAAGAAATTAAAGAAAAATGTCCAACGTGTCATGGTCAAGGTCGCGTGAAAAAACAGAAGAAAATTCATATTAAGATTCCAGCAGGAATCGATGATGGTCAACAAATCCGTGTACCAGGAAAAGGTGAAGCGGGTGTCAATGGTGGACCAAGCGGTGACCTTTATGTTGTCGTTCAAGTAAAACGTCATGAATTTTATCAACGCGAGGGCGATCACATTTTCTGTGAAATGCCGATTACTTATACGCAAGCAGCGTTAGGTGATGAAATCGAAGTGCCAACGGTGCACGGAAAAGTAAAACTTAAAGTACCTTCAGGTACCCAAACAGGCAAGACGTTTAGACTAAAAGGGAAAGGCGCACCGAATGTACGTGGCTATGGTCATGGTGATCAACATGTTAAAATTCGTGTCATTACCCCAACAAACCTAACGGAACGCCAAAAAGAATTGTTACGAGAATTTAATGAACTAAGCGGAAATGAACCAATGGATGAAAATGAAGGGTCCTTTTTCGATCGAGTAAAACGCGCCTTTAAGGGTGAGTAAATTAAGAAAAGAGAGTGATTGTCATGAACTGGTCCGAACTCTGTATTCATACGACCAATGAAGCGATTGAACCGGTATCAAATATTTTACATGAAGCAGGCGCAAGTGGCGTTGTTATTGAGGATAAAGCTGACTTTTTAAAAACGCGGGAGAATGTTTTTGGTGAAATCTATGATTTAGACCCTGAGGATTATCCTGAAGAAGGTGTCATTCTCAAAGCCTACTTGCCTGTGAATAGCTTTCTAGGTGAAACGGTTGACCAAATTAAAGAGGCGATCAATCAATTGATGGCCTATGACATTGACTTAGGATTAAATAAAGTGTCTGTGAGTGAGGTCAATGAAGAGCAATGGGCAACGGCTTGGAAAAAGTATTATAAACCGGTTAAGATTTCAAATCATATTACGATTACCCCTACATGGGAAGACTACACACCAGTTAGTGCTGACGAGTTAATCATTGAACTAGACCCTGGTATGGCGTTTGGGACGGGGACACACCCAACCACCGTGTTAAGTATTCAAGCGATTGAAAACTATCTATCAAGCGGTGACACGGTCATCGATGTTGGTACCGGTTCAGGTGTCTTAAGTATCGCAGCTGCTAAACTAGGTGCCAGTCATATCGACGCGTATGATTTAGATGAAGTCGCTGTTCATTCGGCTCGTATTAATACGAAGCTCAATCACGTTCATGAGGACGTGACAATCAAGCAAAACAACTTACTCCATGGTGTCGAAAAATTAGTCGATGTTGTGGTGGCAAACATATTGGCTGAGATTATTCTCTTATTTGAACATGATGCTTTTAAAGCTCTTAAGCCGGGCGGGTATTTCATTACGTCTGGGATTATTATGCAAAAAAAAGACCATGTTAAACAAGCATTAATCGACGCAGGGTTTGACATTATCGAAGTAAACCAGATGGAAGATTGGATTTCAATTGTGGCTAAAAAGCCAGAAACTGAGTAAAGGGTGACACGTGATGCAATATTATTTTGTTGAGAAAGATCAGTGGCAAGATGAACAAGTCATCATTACAGGTGACGACTACCATCATCTTGTCAATGTGATGCGAAAAAAAGTAGACGATCAGGTCATCTGTAGTCATCCGGATGGCAAACAAGCGATCTGTCAAATTACAGCAACCGATGAACAAGTCACTTTACGTATCATCGATTACTTAGATGCCGCTACGGAATTACCGATTGATGTCACCATCGTGCAAGGACTACCTAAAGGCGATAAATTGGACTGGATCGTGCAAAAAGCTACTGAGCTTGGCGCACGATCTTTTGTGCCGTTTAATGCTATACGTTCCATTGTAAAATGGGATAAGAAAAAAGAAGGAAAGAAACTGGATCGACTGAGAAAGATTGTAAAGGAAGCAAGTGAACAATCGCATCGACAAATCTTACCCGAGATCCACTCTGTTCAGACACTGGCTAATGTTGTAGAATTAAGTCAAGGGTATGACCATTTATTTATGGCCTATGAAGAAACCGCGCGCGAACTCCAGTCAAGCAAACTCTCTCATCATTTTAAGAAGATTCAACCAGGCGAGCGGGTTCTGATTGTGATTGGACCTGAAGGCGGTCTTGATGAGAAAGAAGTACGCGCTTTCTATGATGCTCATTTTCAAGCGATTCGTTTAGGTCCTAGAATATTGCGGACAGAAACAGCCCCTTTATACTTATTATCAGCACTATCTTATTATTTTGAAGAAACGGAGTGAGAAGATGACGACAGTTGCCTTTCATACGTTAGGTTGTAAAGTAAATCAATATGAAACAGAAGGAATATGGCAGTCATTTAAAGATCAAGGGTATGAACGCGTTGATTTTGAAGCCATTGCGGATATTTATGTGATTAATACGTGTACTGTCACGAACACAGGGGATAAGAAATCACGTCAAATTATTCGTCGTGCGATTCGGAAAAATCCAGAAGCCGTTGTCTGTGTGACGGGTTGTTACGCTCAAGTATCACCAGGTGAAGTCATGGAGATTCCAGGTGTTGACGTTGTTGTCGGTACTCAGGACCGCGCCAAGATGATTGACTATATAGAACAACATATTGAGACACGCGAACCAGTGAATGGTGTCTCAAACATTATGAAAAACCGCGTCTTTGAAGAAATGGATGTCCCCGATTTTTCAGATCGTACTCGGGCGAATCTAAAGATTCAAGAAGGTTGCAATAACTTCTGTACATTCTGTATTATTCCATGGTCACGTGGGTTATTACGCTCACGTGAGCCGGAGAATGTAATTAAACAAGCCCAACAACTTGTCGATGCCGGTTATAAGGAAGTCGTTTTAACGGGTATTCATACCGCTGGATATGGAGAAGATTTTACCGATTATGACTTTGCCGATTTATTATCGGATCTAGAGACAAAAGTCGATGGCTTAAAGCGGATTCGTATTTCATCGATTGAGGCAAGTCAAATTACAGAAAAAGTAATGCAAGTGATTGACAAGTCAGAAAAAATTGTCCGCCACTTACACGTGCCGCTACAAGCGGGATCTGATACGGTACTCGAACGGATGCGCCGTAAATATTCCACTGATTTTTATAAATCACAAATTGACCGACTCAAGCAAGCCTTACCAGGTTTAGCGGTGACTTCTGATGTGATTGTTGGTTTCCCAGGGGAAACGGACGAGGAATTTATGGAGACGTATCGTTTTATCCAGGAGATAGGTTTTTCAGAGCTACACGTCTTTCCGTTCTCAAAACGAACAGGTACGCCAGCTGCTAAAATGACAGATCAAGTGAGTGATGAGGTTAAAAACGACCGCGTGCATAAACTGATGACCCTCTCAGAACAACAAGCAAAAGCCTATGCGAGTCGTTATGAAGGGGACGTTGTTGAAGTTATTCCTGAAGAAGTTGAAGAAATTGACGGTGAAACGTTATTAACGGGTTACTCAGACAATTATATGCGTCTTCAATTTGCAGCTGATGCGTCCATGATTGGTGAGATTGTCCGGGTAAAACTAACAAAAGCCGGTTATCCCATCAATAAAGGTGAATTTGTTCGGGTGATGTCAGAACCACGATTAACTGAAGTATAATCACGCTTTCATGGTGATTATTCTTGTTTTTTTGTCAAAGTTCTTGTTTGTTTGAAAACAAAACATTGACCTAAAAATATCTATATATTATAATGTCATAGAGACATTTTTCGTCCTATGGCTAAAATGTCCTATCAAAATGTTGGATGCTTCGGAGGGAGGGAAATTAGCATGTCAAATACAACTCGCGTTCGTAAAAACGAGTCTCTTGAAGATGCTCTTCGTCGCTTTAAACGCAGTGTATCAAAATCAGGTACAATGTCTGAATATCGTAAGCGTGAATTTTATGAAAAACCTAGCGTAAAACGTAAGAAGAAATCTGAGGCGGCTAGAAAACGTAAGTAATTACCGATAAGAAGATTGTTTTCTTATAAAGAGGGTGTAGAAAGTAATGTCATTGTTAGAAACATTAAACCAAGATATGAAACAAGCGATGCGCAATAAGGAAAAGCAAAAGCTAAGTACGATTCGCATGGTGAAAGCTTCACTTCAAAATGAAGCAATTAAGCTTGGTAACGAGTCATTATCAGAAGAAGCAGAACTCACTGTTTTAGCTCGTGAGCTAAAACAGCGTAAGGATTCCCTCCGTGAATTTAAAGAAGCTGGACGCGATGATCTTGTTGAGAGTCTTGATCGTGAGATCGAGTTTTTACAAGAATATATGCCAGAACAGCTATCAGATGAGGAGCTTGAAGCGATTGTTGTTGAAACGATCGAACAAGTTCAAGCGACATCTAAGCAAGAGATGGGTAAAGTGATGGGTGCGCTTATGCCGAAAGTTAAAGGCAAAGCGGATGGAACACAAGTGAATAAACTCGTGCAAAAACATTTATCATAAATATTACGAAATCTCAAATGAAAAAGACCTTATTCTAATGAATAGGGTCTTTTTTACTTTTTGTAGAAGAACCAATAGTTTTTACGTTATTTTTTGATATTTACATGATATACTGATACCATAGTATGGTAAGGTTCTTCAATATTGACATTTAAAAGAAGGAGGTGGTGAAGTGAAAAAGATTTATGCTATTTTGCTGATGGTAGTTGTTCTTATACCGTTCGCACACGTCATCGGACCACAGTCTGTTCAAGCAGATGGCGAAACCGTCTACGTGATACCGATTGAGAATGAAGTTGAAAAAGGTTTAGAAGCGTTTTTAACACGTGCAATTAATGAGGCAAACGAACAAGAAGCGGACCATATTATTTTTGAAGTGAATACACCTGGTGGCCTTGTCGAAGCAGCCAATGATATTGGTGAACTGCTGCAATCCGTTGAGATTGATACAACGACTTACATACGTTCACGCGCGCTATCAGCTGGTTCTTATATTGCTTTGTTTTCTGATTATATCTATATGGCCCCGCAGGCAACGATTGGGGCAAGTGGCATCATCAATAATGATGGGACAGCGGCTGATCAAAAAGCTCAGTCTTACTGGCGCGAGGCGATGGGGAGTGCAGCAGAAGCAGGTGGAAGAGAGCGTATTTATGCTGAGGCAATGGCGGATGCGTCGATTGATTTACCTGAATATAATGCCCCGGAAGGGACATATTTGACGCTTGGGCCAACAAAAGCATTAGAAGTTGGTTATTCCAATGGTACCGTTGCGTCACTCAATGATGTTTTAGTAGCACTTGGATTAGAGAATGCGAATATCGTTGAAGTGGAACAACAACCGGCTGAGTCTTTAGCGAGATTTCTGACGAATTCCGTTGTTGTATCCATCCTATTATCTCTGGCGGGTATCGGTCTTGTGGTCGAGTTGTATTCACCAGGGTTTGGAGTCGCTGGTTCGATTGGCCTGATTAGTTTAGTGTTATTTTTCTACGGTCACTTAATTGCTGGACTTGCTGGATATGAAGTGTTTGTGTTACTGATTATTGGTGCCGCGCTCATTGTGGTAGAATTCTTTGTTCCGGGAGGTATCCTCGGTGGCTTAGGGACAATGAGCATTATCGTGAGTCTCTTTATGGCGACGGACAATATTTTCGCTTTGAGTCTGAGCCTACTGATTGCGATTACACTGACGATTTTAGTTGCCGTGTATCTGTATAAGCGCATTGGCTTACAGAAAGGTTTGTTACGCTATATTATTCTATCAGACCGCGAGACAGTTGATAAAGGTTACGTGTCATCTGTCAGCCGCGAACAGTTAGTCGGGCTAAAAGGACGTGCGCTTACACCACTGAGACCTTCTGGAACGGGTTTATTTGAAGGTGAACGCTTAGATATTGTATCGGTTGGAAACTTTATCAACCAAAATGATCCGATTGAAATCATTTCAGTTAATGGATCGCGTATCGTAGTTCAACGAATCGAAGAGGAGGAAAAATAATTATGAATGAATTTAATGCCATTCAAGATTTCTTCCCAATCATTGCGATTGGGATTATCATCATTGCCTTAGTTGTGTTATTAACGTTTGTGCCAGTGGCACTGTGGATTAGTGCGTTAGCAGCAGGGGTTAAAGTAAGTATTTTCACATTAGTCGGTATGCGTTTACGTCGCGTTGTACCAAATCGTGTCATCAATCCTTTAATTAAAGCACATAAAGCTGGTGTTGATGTGAACACAAATCAATTAGAATCCCACTATTTAGCTGGTGGTAATGTTGACCGGGTTGTGAATGCCCTTATTGCTGCGCAACGTGCTAATATTGAATTAAGCTTTGAACGTGCGGCTGCGATTGATTTAGCGGGTCGTGACGTCTTACAAGCCGTTCAAATGAGTGTTAACCCTAAAGTCATCGAAACACCGTTTATCGCGGGTATTGCGATGGATGGGATTGAAGTAAAAGCAAAAGCACGTATTACTGTACGTGCCAATATCGACCGCCTTGTTGGTGGTGCGGGTGAAGAAACCGTTATTGCCCGTGTCGGTGAAGGGGTTGTTAGTACGATTGGTAGTTCGAAATCCCATAAACAAGTACTTGAAAATCCAGACTCAATCTCACATAACGTCTTAAATCGTGGTTTAGATGCTGGGACCGCCTTTGAAATTCTCTCGATTGATATTGCCGATGTTGACATCGGTAAAAATATTGGGGCGATTCTTCAAACCGATCAAGCGGAAGCAGATAAAAACATTGCGCAGGCGAAAGCCGAAGAACGTCGTGCGATGGCTGTTGCCGAAGAACAAGAAATGGTCGCTCGTGTGCAAGAAATGCGCGCGAAAGTGGTGGAAGCAGAGGCAGATGTGCCACGTGCACTAGCCGAAGCCTTACGCAGTGGTCATATGGGTGTCATGGATTACATGAATTACCGTAATATCGGTGCGGATACCGAGATGAGAGATTCAATCGGTAAAATGTCAGAAGAAGATACAGATGAGGAATAGATTGTCTGTGACAAAAATGAAGTGGATGTGATCAAATGGAAGATATTATTGTTCCATTAATCAGTTTCTTACTTATAATCGGTTCAGGTGTATTAAAGTCTAAATCCGATGATAGTAAACAAGCTGAAAAGAAAACACCAAAACAAGTGACGCCTAAGTCTCA
>JBNJFJ010000052.1:0-12968 GCA_051746745.1 Bacillota bacterium
TTTATAAAATATTAGCCGAAGGCATTCATTATGATAGAGAAAAAGCCCTTGGATCGCGGCAACAATCAAAGGACTTAATCTCAATTTAAAAATTTTCCAAATGGTTAGGTGATAGTAAACCAATCCAAATCCAAAATAAAGGACAAACCCATGGATAAGTTTACTGGAAAAACATCATTTGAACAATGGGTTTCACAAATTTCTTTGGATTTTTTAGAAGAACAAATTGAAAACTATCAATTAGACCATTATATCAAAAAGCTATATACAAAACGCTTTTTAAAATTACTATTTTATGCACAACTAAACGAAACAGAGAGTTTACGTGTGTTAAGTGACCACTTATATTCTGAGAATCTTCAAAAAGAAACGGACCTTGGTTCAATCAGCTTTTCGCAATTAGGACGTCAATTAAATAAAATTCCAACGGAATTTTTTAGATCTCTTTTTCTTAAGTTAGTTATGGATTATCACTACCTTTATTCAGGTGCTTCCTTTTTTGTCAAAAAATAATTGGAGGTTGTTCAGCATATTCTAAATATATTTATGCAACACTAGTGACCTAAAGTCTATTTTTAACGTTAAACACATTCGTAAAAAACCCCGCCTCAACCATGGTTGAGACGGGTTCTTATCTATTCATCTTCTAATGGGTTTAAATTCTCTTCACCGGTCATATGAAGAATCCAATCGACGATTAAATCAATTTCTGCTTCAATATCTTTAAGACTAGCTGTCTCAACAGGTGAGTGCATATAACGTAACGGTAACGATACTAAGCTAACAGGCACACCTTGATTTGTTAAACGCATTTTATCAGCATCCGTTCCAGTCATGCGTGGTGTTAATTCATATTGCACATCCATATTTAAACGTTGAGCCGCTGCTTCTAACCACTGATTAATTTTCCGGTTAATCGGAGCACCTTTGGCAAGGACCGGACCTCCGTCAAGGGTAATATCCCCGTATTTATTTTTATTGACATGTGGATAATCCGTCGCAAATGTCACATCACAAGCAATCGCAAGCGTTGGGTTAATGCCACTTGCCGCAAAGTAAGCCCCGCCCATGTTTGTTTCTTCATTGACCGTACTCGCTGCATACACGCCGACATTTAAATCTTTTCCTTTTAATTTACGCAACACTTCCCCGACAATGAACTGCCCGGTACGGTTATCAAGACCACGTCCAGTAATATAGCGATCCATTAATACATCAGGCGAACGGTCATAGACAGCTAAATCACCAATTTGAACGCTCTCACTGATTTCTTCTTTTGATTTGGCCCCGCAATCGATGTATAAGTCTTCAATATCAAAGTCACCTTTGATTCCGCCATGATGTTGGGCATTAACGCCGATTACACCGGTCACTGTTCGATTAAAACCTAAAACATTTACCCGCATGCCAATTGCCGCTTTCGGGTTGACACCGCCCATTTTATCGAAGTATAAAAAGCCTTTGTCATCAATCCGATTAATGACGAGCGCAATTTCATCACAATGCCCTGCGAGTAAAATTTTAAAGTCTGCGTCTTTATTTAAGACCGCAATCGCATTACCAGCATGATCGGTGATCATCTCATCCGCATACGGCTTCATGTAGTCAATCCATGTTTTTTGAATCGCCATTTCCATACTAGATGGAGATGGTGTTTTAAGTAAAGTCATTAAAAAATCTTGATTTTCTAACGTCAATTGTAACGCCTCCTGTAACTTTAATTAGTCAAATATCTTTCGCTTAAAAGGGTTAAACATCTTTAATAGTATCGCTTCTTTTACGAAAAAAATCAAGGTATCCTAAGACACCTTGATTTTTAGTCGTTAGAAAAAGATTACAAACGTTTTTCTAACGCTTTTTTCTCTTCTTCAAATCCTGGTTTACCAAGTAAAGCAAACATGTTCTTCTTGTATGCTTCAACACCTGGTTGATCAAATGGATTCACACCAAGTAAGTAACCACTGATGGCACAGGCTTTTTCAAAGAAGTACGCCACATAACCAAATGTATAGGCATTTAATTCTGGTAAGTGAACAACAAGGTTAGGCACTTGACCATCTGTATGGGCTAAGAGGGTCCCTTGATAAGCTTTTTCATTCACAAAGTCTACTGTCTCACCTGCAAGGTAGTTCAAGCCATCTAGGTCTTGACTATCTTCTTCAATTGTTAAGTCATGACGTGGCGATTCAACGTGAAGCACTGTTTCAAAAATATCACGACGTCCTTCTTGTACGTATTGACCTAATGAGTGAAGATCCGTTGAGAAGTTAGCTGATGATGGGTAAATCCCTTTAAAGTCTTTTCCTTCACTCTCACCGAATAATTGTTTCCACCACTCATTGAAGTATTGTAACGCTGGTTCGTAGTTGATCAACATTTCAATTGTCTTACCTTTATTGTAGAGTACGTTACGTACAGCCGCATATTGATAAGCAGGGTTCTTATCTAAGTCCGGTTCACTAAAGTCAACTTGTGCTTGATGAGCCCCTTCCATCATGTCATCAATGTTCACACCGCTTGCCGCAATAGGTAATAAACCAACTGCAGTTAGCACTGAATAACGACCACCGACATCGTCAGGAATAATGAAGCTTTCATAACCTTGTTCTGTCGCAAGTGTTTTAAGTGCACCTTTTTCACGGTCTGTTGTAGCATAGATACGTGATTTTGCTTCTTCTACACCGTATTTATCTTCTAAAAACTTACGGAAGACACGGAAAGCAAGCGCTGGTTCGGTTGTTGTTCCACTTTTTGAGATTACGTTAATTGACACGTCTTTGTCTTTCAAAAGATCAAAGAGATCATGCATATAAGTTGAGCTGATGCTGTTACCTACAAAGATCACTTGTGGTGCCTTGCGATCTTCTTTACCAAGTAAGTTATAGAAAGAATGATTTAACATTTCAATCGCAGCTCGTGCTCCTAAGTAAGAACCACCAATCCCGATGACAAGTAAAACATCAGAATCTGATTTGATTTTGTCCGCTGATTTTTTAATACGCGCAAATTCTTCTTTATCATAGTTCTCAGGTAAGTCTACCCATCCTAAAAAGTCACTACCTGCGCCTGTTTGATTATGTACCATATCATGCGCTAATTTAACAGGGGCTTTTAAATAGTCTAATTCATGCTCGCCAAAGAAGGCTAAAGCTTTGTCATACTCAAAACGTACGTGTGTCATTATTGTCCCTCCACTTTTAAATTTAAACTTCTCTTCTAATTTACCTAAAAAACCTTATGAAATCAAGTACAATCAAACGTGGAATGAAAAAAACGTCAATATTATCAGAAAAATCAGAGATAATTACAAGTTAATGATAACTATCATCGAACAGGCCTGTCATCATTTTAAAATAAAAGAAAAAGAGCAGGCACCATTGTCCTACTCTTTCGTCAACACTTATTTATTTTGGCCTGATTGCTTTAACCATTCTTCTAGCTTGTCTTTAAGTGTGTTGAATCCTTGTTCCTCTTGTTGAGGTGCATAAGATTGCTTCGCTTTGTTATTGTTGTTACGTGGTGCTTTTTGTTTTGGTGCTTCTTCAGTTGCACGGATTGATAAAGAATATTTGTTCTTTGCTTCATCAATTGAAAGGATTTTCACGTTAACTTCGTCGCCCACTTTGATATGGTCGTTAATATCTTTAACGAACCCGTGAGTGATTTCTGAAATGTGAACCAAACCTTGTACTTGATCATCTAATGCAACGAATGCGCCGTATGGTTGAACACCCGTAACTTTCCCTTGTAATACTTGACCTTCAGTGAATTTTTCTGACATAATTACAACTCCTCATTTAATTTTGACAAATCTAAAACGACATACTGTCATTGGATTTACCGATAGCGTTTATACACAATTATTGATTCTACCACATGACCCCCTATTTTTACAAGCATTTACCCTCAACTTTGTTCACGGACTTTTCTAAAACCAGACAAGTGGCAGATGGTTAGAACTGACAACACGAGTTATGTTATAATGCTAAACAAATTAGTACTGATAAATCTTGATTAGGAGGCTATAAACATGGAAAATTTTAATACCTTTCCTGACCGTAAAGGCACACGGTCAGTTAAATGGGATAAAGTAGAAGAATTATACGGTTCAGAGGATGTTCAGCCACTATGGGTGGCCGATATGGATTTAGAAATTGCATCACCGATTAAAAAAGCCCTACACGAACGGGTCGACCATGGTATTTTCGGTTATACGTTCACAGATGAAGCACTCAATCAAGTGGTGATTAATTGGGTCAAAAGCCAGCATAACTTTGACGTTCAATCAGATGAGATCGTCTATAGCCCAGGTGTACTCGAAACGATACATATGGCAATTCTGACGCAAACGGATGAGTTAGATAAAATCTTAATCCAAACACCGGTGTATCATCCATTCCACCACATGATTAAACGGCACAACCGGACACTCGTCACCAGTCCTTTAATTAATACAGCGGGCCATTACACGATGGACTTCGATGATTTAGAAGCGCAGTTTAAAACAGGTGTAAAGATGATGATTCTTTGCAGTCCTCACAACCCGATTGGGCGTGTATGGACAAAAGAAGAGTTAAAGCGCGTGCTTGAACTTGCAGAAAAATATAATGTCTTGATTGTATCGGATGAAATTCATGCGGACCTCATTTATCCTGGTCATACGCATACGCCGGTCGCATCGCTCGATTCAGCAACAAACAATCAAATAATCACCTTGATGTCACCGACAAAAACATTTAACTTAGCTGGTTTACAAATTTCTTATGCGGTGATTCCCGATAAGAAGATTCGCACGCAAATTAAAAATGCCTTTGTTCGATTCGGCATTACAATGTTAAACCCCCTCGGGATTGTCGCTCTTGAAGCGGCTTATACTAAAGGTGAAGATTGGCTTAATCAGTTAACAGACTTACTCACAACTAACAAAGCACTCGTTGAAACAACGCTTGAACCATATGATCATGTGACCATTACAAAAGCAGAGGGCACTTATTTACTTTGGCTAGACTTTAACCGTCTAGGGATGAGTCATGATGAACTGAAAACTTGGATGGAACAAGACGCAGCCCTAGGTCTAAATAGCGGAATTGCTTTCGGTGAAAATGGAAGCGGCTTTATGCGGATGAATATCGCTAGCCCAACGACTTATGTAAAAGATGCGCTCAATAAATTAACCAAGGCACTGGATAACAAAGCTTAATATTTGAACTTTTACGTCAAGCCTTGAGCAGTATTTTCAGGACAAATGAAAAAGAAGCAGAATCGCTAAGCGAGCGTCTGCTTCTTTTTTAAGTATGCGAAAATTATTCGCCTAATTGTTCACGGATAGCTGAAGCAATGCCTTCCATTGCTTGGTCTTCGTCAGACCCTTCAACAGTGACTTTGATTTCAGCGCCTTTTGGTACACCTAAAGACATAACACCCATGATTGATTTTAAGTTAACCGCTTTACCATTGTAATGCATTTCGACGTGTGATTCATATTGTCCTGCTTTGTTAACTAAAAGTGTCGCTGGACGTGCATGAATACCTGTGTCATCAGTAATTGTAAACGTTTGTTCTTTCACTATGATTCCTCCCATCTCCATAAATTCATTCATCACGGATGATGATGAATATATACTATTATATACGAAATTTACCATGAAATAAATAAGTTTACAAGCTTTATTATAACGTTTTCATTCTTTTAGTACGAATTGTCTAAGTTTATTTCGTTAACTTACATTTATTACTAGTTAACGTTCGGATTTTCAGTTGTTTTTTTATTTTTTTTATGATAACGTTATCTTATCAAATGAACCAAGGAGGCTGTTAAATTATGAGTACTCATATCGGAGCAAAACAAGGTGAGATTGCAGATAAAATATTATTACCAGGAGATCCTTTGCGTGCGAAATATATCGCAGAAAATTTCTTAGAGAACCCTGTATGTTATAACGAGGTTCGTGGGATGTTAGGTTACACCGGAACTTATAAGGGTGAGAAAGTATCTGTCCAAGGAACGGGTATGGGGGTTCCATCTATCTCAATTTACATTAACGAACTCATGCAAGAATATGGTGTTCAGAAGCTTGTACGTGTTGGTACATGTGGCGCTCTGCAGAAAGATGTAAAAGTAAGGGATGTTATTCTCGCACAAGGTTCGACGTCTGACTCCCAGATGAATCGCATGACTTTTGGAGGGATTGATTACGCGCCTATCGCTGACTTTGACTTGCTTAAAAAAGCTTATGATACCGGAGTAGAAAAAGGCTTGAAACTACGTGTCGGTAACGTGTTCACTAGCGATAGCTTTTACCGCGATAACGCTTTAGATTTATTCAATAAATTAGCGGATTATCAAGTACTAGGTGTAGAAATGGAAACAACCGCCCTTTACACACTTGCGGCTAAATATAACCGTCAAGCACTTTCTGTTCTTACTGTATCTGACCATATTTTAACCGGAGAAGAAACAACCGCAGAAGAACGTCAAACAACCTTTAACGACATGATCGTCGTTGCATTAGACGCTGTAATCCAATAGTTTGTTTTACATGGATAAAACATCAACACTTATCTCGATGATTTCATTGGGGTAAGTGTTTTTCTATCAGGAAATCATTTCGATGACGGATGTCTTTAAGCTGTGTTATACTAGAAAATATCAATCGACAGAGACAGAAGGGATCGATCAAGCGTGACCATCTTTCAGAACTTCCCATTAATGACAGCTTTGTTTGCGATATTTTTCGCTCAAGGCGTCAAAGTACCGATTCATTTCATTGCGACACGTGAATTTAAACCTGGGCTTGCCTTTAGTACAGGCGGCATGCCAAGTAGTCACTCTGCAGCCGTAACAGCTGTGACAACAGGCATTGGCATCGAACACGGTGTTACCTCAGGATTATTTGCCGCGTCTGTTATTTTTAGTATCATCATCATGTTCGATGCGACAGGTATTCGTCGCCAAGCAGGTGAACAAGCAATCGTGTTAAATATGTTAGTCAAGGACTTTCAATACTTTGTAGATGAAGCCAAAGTATGGACGAAAAAGAAAGAGTATGAGCGGAGAAAAGAATTAAAAGAGTTACTCGGCCACCAGCCAATTGAAGTGTTTTTTGGTGGGTTAACGGGCATCATTTTAGCTTTCCTTATGTATCCACTTTTCTAAACATTAAACTTATAAATAGCAACAAAACAAAAGCTGTCACGCTTACTTTTTAGAGCGACAGCTTTTTGATTGGATAAAAGACCATTTTTATTTTTTTGTTCGTGCCTTAATAAAGACATGCGACCAAAACGCGAGCCCTCCCATTTGTAGTACAACAACGTGATCGGTTACCCGCTTAATCATTGCCGCAACTATTCCAACCACTTTCTTTTTATTCCACAGCAAACCAATTCCATCTCGCTGACCAATGGTGGCAACCCGACTGCCATAAGCTTTAAAATGAAAATCGTCTGATTCTTGTTTATGATTCAGCTTTTCAAGTAAGTGATTGGCGCAGTATTTACCTTTTTGAATAGCGATATCAGCATTAGGTAGTATTTTCTCATTTGACTGTCCCGTTGTTTCAGCCGCATCACCAATGACATACACATCAGCGTAACCGTCAACGGTTAAATCATCGGTGAGTGTAACCATACCTGTTTCGTCGTGAAATAGCTCTGTTTGAAGAATAGAGTGCGTTGACACGCCTGCTGTCCAAATAAATATATCATGAGGCAGTTCCTCAATAATACCACCATGTTCTACCTTAACTGAGTGGCGAGTGATTGTTTTAATCGCCGTTTGTAGTTTAATGTCAATGTACTCTACCTCAAGTTGGCTTATGGCATATTCACCGAGTTCTAAATTAAATTCAGGTAACACGGTTGAGGCTTTTTCAATCAGTGTGATCTGAGCTTTCGCTGGGGAGACCTGATATTGTTGAAGTAGTTTTGGCAATTGTTCTTTGAGCTCCCCTACTAACTCAATGCCAGTAAATCCTCCACCTCCGATAACGATATTTAATAAATCGCTACGATTTGACTTTTTATAGTCCTCAATAACGGTTAATAAGCGGTTATACAAGCGATTCGCGCGTGAAAGGGTAACAATGCTATGCGCGAACGAATCAAGGCCTGGCACTTCACTTGTATTGATTTCAGCCCCTAAAGCAACCACAAGGTAATCATATGTGTATGTCGCTTGATCTGTCTTGACTTGTTTTATATCCGGCTTTATTTTCTCAACCGTTTCTTTTTTTAGTGTCACTCGATTTCTATCAAGGATACTATCTAAATCAATTCGCGCCAGCTCCTCAGAATACAGGCCCACCGCACAGCGATGTAACCAGGTCGTTTGATAGTGATAGCGATGTTTATTAATCAACGTTATCGAGACATCTTGATGTTTTAATTTTTTCTGCAGTCTAAGTACCGTCGTTAGTCCAGCGTACCCGGCCCCTAATACGACAATATGGGTCATAAGTGTTCATCCTCTCAATCCTGTTATTCCGTCACAAATTCGTCATATTTTAATCTTAGCTTGTTTTATTCATATTTACAACGATAATCATTAAAGCATTATCGATTCATCTCTCACTAAAGTATGTTAGAATATTGAATGTATTTAACGATCAAATGGGGGAAAAACAAATGGAAGAAAATCAACTATACGATATTACCATTATCGGTGCAGGTCCGGTTGGACTTTTCACTGCCTTTTATGGCGGACTTCGCCAAAAGAAAGTTAAGATTATTGAAAGCTTACCACATACAGGGGGACAGTTAAGCGCGCTTTACCCAGAGAAATACATTTACGATATTGCCGGTTTTCCTAAAGTTCGCGCACAAGACTTGATCAGTAATTTAGAAGAACAAGTCAGCATGTTCAATCCAACTTATTGTCTTGAAGAAAACGTACAAAACGTAACTAAGCAAGGCGACGGGTCATTTATGATTGAAACAAATAAAGAGACACATTTTAGTAAGACCATTATCATTACCGCAGGTAATGGCGCCTTTCAACCACGCAAACTCGCATTAAAAGAAGCAGAAGCATACGAAGGGCGTAATCTACACTATTACGTTGATCAAATGATGAAATTTAAAGATAAGCGGGTTGTATTATTTGGCGGAGGTGACTCAGCACTGGACTGGGCGCTCATGTTAGAGCCAATCGCCAAACAGGTCACACTTGTCCACCGACGCGATCAATTTAGAGCACATGAACATAGTGTTGAAAAACTACAGCAGTCATCTGTCAATGTCGTCACGCCATATGTCCCTGAAGCACTCCACGGGACAGAACAAATTGACTCTGTCGTTCTTAAGGAAGTCAAAGGTGATAACACATTGACGATTGACGTTGATGATGTCATTGTCAACTACGGCTTTATCTCATCACTCGGGCCGATTAAAGACTGGGGATTAGAGATTGAGAAGAATAATATTGTCGTCAACTCACGCATGGAGACGGCGGTAGAAGGTATTTATGCGGCGGGTGACATTTGTACGTATCCTGGTAAAGTCAAGCTGATTGCGACTGGATTCGGCGAGGGACCGACAGCGATTAATAACGCCATCAATCACATGGAACCAAAAGAACGATTGCAACCTAAACACTCAACAAGTATGTTTGAATAATTAAAGAACGAGAATAGACCTGATGTAACGCCCTATAGCGTAACACCAGGTCTTTTTGTTCTTTATCCAGCTCATAATTAATAACCAGATATTTTAATTATTCTTGCCTATGTTGCTTATCATTCAGAAGGTGTGATACTTTTCGTACTCTGAAGAATGTACGTCATAATGTCATCATCAACCTCACCTGTTTTAAAGATGTCATTGACGTGTTGTGGACGTTTAACGTACCCTCGACCAATTAACTCTTTAAGTAAATCACTATATTCAACCGATGTTTTACCAATGAGTAAGTGTTCAAAAGAATCGCCTCGTTTATGTTGATTATAGATTTTTATAAAACCTCTAAGATACAAATAATCTTTTGTAAAACCCCCACCACGCATAACTCTGGCTGTTAAATCAAAAGCTTTGTCACGTGTGAAGTGATAGTGATCAACAAAGTGTTCAAAGATTTCTCTAAACCCTTTTCCCTTTACCATCATGTTGACGGCAATAACGCGATAAGCCAAATCTTTCAAGCGATTAATGTGCATGGTGCCTGTTAAAAACTCTGATAAAACCGCTAAACCTTCTTGCGTTTCCACATTGTTTGGTGTTCCTAGTAACAAAAACTTAAGTGGTTGTTTATTGGCATTCATTGTCGTCAACATATGAACACCAATTTCATGTTGCGACAGTAGCTTGATATCATTGTCATTAAACTTCGCTTTTTCATTAATCACTAATGTTTTTTTAGCCGAGTTCACCATCATTCTTGCTGCCATATTCTTACCAAACGTTAACTTTCCACCCATGTTCCATCCCTTAAGTGCTGCAGCAAACTTTTGACGCACCTTGTCTTTCGTGAGCGTTTTAGGTGCCTCGTTGTCTAAGCCGTACGATTGGATAATGTAATGCGCATTGGCGACATCGACTTTATCCGGTTTCCCGTAAAGGCGTAAAGAATTGTATAAAAAGTCATCTGTGCCCCGAGCCGCTAACATATCAATCGTAATTGCATACTCCTGAATAATCTCTTTATACAGGCGTTGAATTGAAATATCATAAATATCAGCGACGGGTAACTCATACAATCGCTTTTTCAATTCATAAGTATCGATATTAAGCGGCCGATAAGTAAAGACAGGTTCTTTCCGATAATTCGAATCAAAAAATTGCTTTCTGCTTTGCTCTAAATTTCTCGGATTGACATACACTAACGTCTCAAAGCTTCTTAACATCTTATATAGCTTTTTATCAATCGACAAAAGGACAGGGTCATCCACACTTGATAAAAGCTTTGTTTTATTGCTGATTTTTTGATGACACTCGCGGTTATTAAAGTATAACGATGTCGCTATAATTGCCTTTTTCATGCCCTCTGTGATACGATCAATCACCTCTGGATAGATGTCCCCAGTATTTTCATCACAATAGATTTTCTTAACTTCAATTGGCATGACCACCGTATTTTCAAAGTTTTTCGTGACAAACTTCGACACGTACCCTCTTCCAAAAAAGACATCATTTTCTGCGACCGTATTCTCAATATTATCAAAACTGATTTTCTTTAATTCTTTCAATAGTCTCGTCACATACTTGTCGTAACGGTTTTTATTCACATTCTCTGTACCTAAGTTAAAGACCGGATGAGCGTGTTCCACCACTTCTCTTTGATAGTTATACGAGTGTATATCATACAGGATGGCTGCACCAAACTTTGTTTCAATCTTCTTGATTAACGCACTTAAAACAGCATAAAATTCACGGTGCCGACTTAAACTTAGTAGTTTTATGTCAGGCGTAAGCGGTTCACGCCACACTACTTTCCCCCAAGCGACATCATAAATGGCTTCTTCTTCTGATCGATTAAGATCGTAGTAGTAGCGCGAATCATTCCCAATGACTCTAATCGGCAACGATTCAATAAATTTACCCGTAAATGGATCTTCTTCATTCCACCGTGAACGTTCATCGAGCGCACAGTGCCCTGTTAAGAAATCACTCATTGAGCTACCATCATGAACAGCGGCGCAAATAAACGGCACATATTTCTCAATATGCAATGTAAAACCACCGGCTGTGTTTGTGGCCGAAAAAACTTCTTCACGATTAATTTTTTCAATGATTTCCTCAACTGATAACTTATACATTGTTGACCTCATTTTTGTAAGACTCACGGTTACGGATCTTATGACTTTTCTCTTTTAATTGATTTTCTTTATCGCGCACAACATCTTCAACAAAATCAATCACATCACGTTGGAGTTTGACTTTATTGAATTTATTAATGTTCACAATCCCGCCAGGGCTTTGCACATTCACTTCCAGTAATTTTTTATTGATTAAATCAATACCGGCAAAGTAGATGCCATCATCCTTTAACTTTTTCGCGATTGTTTTACAAACAGACATTTCATCGGCAGTTAATGTATATTTCTCTGCTGAACCACCTGCATGGATATTCGAACGAATATCCCCTTTGTTCGGTACGCGGCGATAAGCCCCAATGACGTTACCATTTAAAATCATGACACGGACATCACCATTTTCAGCCCCTTCAATATATTCCTGCAACATGACATATTTTTTCCCTTTGTCCGTATTTATATAAAAATCTAATAGTGAATTAAGGTTCTGTGTCGCTGTTTTTTCAATAATGATCACACCACTGCCACCGTAACCATCCACTGGTTTTAAAATCATTTTTTCATGCTCGCTTTCAGCGACAATCCGTTTAAGGTAGTCAATGTTCTTTGACACATATGTTTTTGGAATATACTCATTATCAGGATCGTGGAATGTCGTTGTATACAATTTATTGTTAGCTTTTCTGATGCCATGAATATTATTAACAATAAACACATCATCATTGATTGAATCTAAGAAGTTCAATAGTAAGTTATCTACCGGAGGATTTTTTCTTAAAAAGACAACATCAAATCCTTTAAGCGGTAACATTTGTTCTTTGAATTGGACTTTTTTGTAGAAGGTGACCATATTGTCTGAGATATTGTTCATCTTGTTGATCATTTTAATAAAACCATACGTTTCGTTATTTCTTATCGTCAGATTGGTCGTATAAAGGATGCCAACATTGTGGTTTCTTTTACACGCTTCATGAATAATTCGTAGCGTTGATTCAGTTTCTGGCACCATTTTATCCCAGTGGTTAATAATAAAACAAATATTCATTTTGCATTCTCCTCGCGTGGTATAGTGTTGTGATTAAAGATGACATGTTCAACTACACGCTGATCGTTTTTTAACCGCATGGAGGCATCACTCTCATCGACACTTGTCCAAGTTTTTTAGAGCCTCTATCATGCGTATACCCCATCTTTCAACCGAACATGCTTCGTGCTTTACAT
>JBNJFJ010000053.1:0-12803 GCA_051746745.1 Bacillota bacterium
CTTCGTGGTACATCAACGTTCTAAATGTCATAGTAAACGCCTTTCTTATCGGTTATTTTTGTTAAGTCATTCACAAACAATATTAAAAGTATAGCACTTTGATTTGAGTGTGACAATTTTAAATTGAAAGAACTGTAAAGTGTATAAAGTTTTAAACAGAAAGAAACAGGCTCTATTAGAGCCTGCCTTGTTGAAAGCCTATTAATCACTCTCTTTATAAAAGAAGTGTTATGGCTAAATAAATGATACTTAAGGATAAAACGAAGTAACGAAAAACATTACCAATGCGATGCGTCGGTGGTTGACTTAAGTGCATTTGCCCAGTTCGAATCAACAAGCTTCAGTAACGTCAGTGACACACCATGCATATTGTAAGATGTTAAATGATTCCCTACTTTAAGAAACGGGATGGTTAGTTGTTCCAGTTGAAATAAGCGCCGCACATCATTAGTGAAAATATACTGTTCCATCAAGGGTGTTGAACCGAGCCCATTAACCAGCACAGCATAGGAATTATTGGGCTGCCAATGATTCATTCGTTTTAGCTTGTTAACGAGTTCAATTGCCAGTTGTTCAGATGACTTAAAGGCTTCTTTTCGGTAACCTTTCTCTCCATGAATACCCACACCAAAGTAAACCTCACTTTCAGTCAAGGTAAATGACGGTTCGTCAGTCCCAGGGACATATGCAGGTTCTAAGGCAACACCTAAAGTATAAAGGTTATCGTTAATGTTCTCAGCAAGGTGAATCAGTTCAGCTAACGAAGCTCCGTTTTTGGCAGCTGCACCAAGTATTTTTTGAGCGAGTACCGTTCCTGCTACCCCACGCTTCCGTTTTTTGTAAGTTAACTTGTCTTCAATCGAATGATCATCTGAGATTGTAACCAGTTCAACGTTATGTCCACTTGCTTCAGCAATTTCTTTTGCTTTAGTAAACATTTCAACATCACTGGCGAAGTTTTTCACGATTAATAAGACACCCGCACCACAATCTGTTTGTTTAATTGCTTCAAAAATTGATTCTGGGTAAGGAGGAGTAAATAAATCCCCGCTGACACTTGCCGTAAGCATCCCTGCCCCAACATAGCCGAAATCAGCTGGTTCGTGACCTGAGCCACCCCCACTAATTAAAGCGACTTGGTTTGTCACCTTTTGAAAGATTATTTTATGTGTGAGATCTAATTGAATGCGGTCGCTATGTTCGGCGTGAAAGGCACTCAACATGGCCCGTACGTTTTTTTTAGGGTTATTTTGGATGTGTTTCATTTGATGTCACTCCTTCTTGTCGCACATTTTATTGATTAAGTATTTATAAACATAGTCTGCCAATTCTTCAGGGTTCTCAACGCAACCAGCTTCAATCCAATCAGCAATAATGCCGACTAAACCATGACTGAAAAAACTAGCAATGGTTTCTTTTTTCTTTTCAGTTAAATCGCTGCTCGCCTGGTATAAATCTGTTAAAGCTCGTGAAAAAAGCGCTTTCAAATTAATGTAGAGGTATTCTCTAAACCCATTTTGTTCCGCAATTGCTAATGCGTTTTTATAATATTTTTGGTGTCTATAAAAATAGACAAAGACTTGATTTAGAATGGTGTCCCACCGTTCATAATCGAGAAAGTCTGAGATATTTTCTTTTGTTTCCGTTTGGTAGATCCATTCGAGTAATTCAAATTTATCTTGAAAGTGATAGTAGAAGGTTTGTCTTCGCATATCAGCTGTTTTCATGATGTCACTTACAGAGATTTTAACGAACGCTTCTTTTTGCATCAGTTTTTTAAAGGCATGTGCAATAATCTTTTTCGTTATAATTGATTGATTCATTTTATCACCTCAATTTTATTGTAGCTGAGGTATAGATAAAAAACGAGTGATAAATAATTGCGTTTTGACAGTTGAATAAATCTGTCCGTTTAACTTTAAGCGCTTTCATTTTATGATGAAGTTAATTCCTTTTCATCGCGTTGAGGTGGAAAGAAAAATAAGGAGGCGTTTAAATGGACAAAATTTTTGTCAGTCCAAGTCGTTATGTTCAAGGAAAAGATTTGATGTTTCATGCTGGTCCTTATTTAGAACCATTTGGAACACGTGTGTTAGTTTTAGCAGATCCGTTTGTTCAAGATTTAGCAGCAAATAAGCTCATTGAGAAGCTATCAGGAGAGTTTAAGGTGACGAAAGTAACCTTTAACGGGGAATGCTCAATGAAAGAAATTCATCGAGTAAGTAATATTGCTGAAGAAGAGGCGGTCAATTTTATTTTAGGCATGGGTGCGGGGAAAGCGCTGGATACAGCAAAAGCTGTCGCCAACAATTTGAATGTACCAGTTGTCGTCTTCCCAACGCTTGCATCAACTGACGCACCAACCTCAGGTTTATCGGTTGTTTATACAGAAGAAGGTGCGTTTGAACAGTACTTGTTCTATAAAAAGAACCCTGATTTAGTTTTAATGGATACGAAAATTATTGCAGGTGCACCAGCGCGGATGTTAGCATCAGGTATTTCAGATGCATTAGCAACGCTCGTTGAAGCACGGGCAGTTAAACAAAAGAACGGTAACACGATGAGTGGTGGAAAAGCAACGATTGCTGGCTTTGCAATTGCCGAAAAATGTGAAGAAGTGCTGTTTGATTATGGTTTGCTTGCTTATGAAGCAAATAAAGCAAATGTTGTCACACCAGCGCTCGAAGCGATTGTTGAAGCGAATACCTTACTCTCAGGCCTTGGTTTTGAAGATTCAGGTCTAGCAGCAGCGCATGCGATCCATAATGGATTTACTGCCGTTGATGGTGATATTCACCATTTATCACACGGTGAGAAAGTAGCTTACGGCACACTAACACAACTGGTATTAGAAAATAAAACCATTGAAGAAATCGAACGTTACCTTGCAATGTATGTTGCTCTTGATTTACCGGTTACTTTAGAACAAATGCATTTAGCGGATAAATCATATGAAGCTTTATTAGCAGTTGGTAAGTCTGCAACAAAAGTGGGCGAGACAATGGAAAACATGCCATTTGAAGTGACGCCAGACGATGTTGTTGAAGCAATTCGGGCTGTTGATGTGTATGCGAAAGCGTATTTGAAACGTACGCGATAAAGAGAGATTAGCAGTGATGAAGTTTTAAAACAAAGGGGTATGAGGCACGGTAAATGTAACACAAATTATACGTAGGGACGAGCTATTTAAGTAACGTTTCAAAACGG
Source organism: Bacillota bacterium (assembly GCA_051746745.1). GTDB lineage: Bacteria > Bacillota > Bacilli > Bacillales > Amphibacillaceae > Halolactibacillus. The sequence goes on from JBNJFJ010000053.1 coordinate 3,208, forward strand.
TAGCTATCTTTTGCTTTTTATGTATTTAAAAAACAACTTAAGTAGCGATTACCTATTATAAAAATGGAGGTAAGTCAATTGAAAAAACGAACATTGGTCTTATTGATTACATCATTAGCATTAATTTTCATTGGGAGTTTGATTGCTTCAATCAGCAATAACTCTGGTGGCGATGTAGATGTCTCACGGATAAGCTTTGAAACAGATAGTGGTGAACTATCAGGACTCTTATATTTACCAGATGGGGCAGAAGATGACCCACGTCCAACGATTGTAGCAACGCATGGTTATTTAAATTCAGCAGAGATGCAAGCTCCACAGGCAATTGAAATGTCAAAACGAGGTTATGTTGTCTTAGCGCTTGACCAATACGATCATGGTCATTCTGTCGGGACCATGGACAAATCGGTTCCATTCTTCTCATTCTGGCCAACATCAATTTATGATGCGGTCAATTATATGTATGAACAAGATTACGTATTAAAAGATGATGCAGGCAATGGTGTCATTGCTGTTTCCGGTCACTCAATGGGGGGATTCTCTTCCACACATGCCGTTTTGTTAGATGAAATGTTTTATGAACAATCAGGCATTAGAAAGATTGATAGCTACTTATCAATGGGATCAGACTACCAATGGATTTATGCACTAGGGTATGAGCTAGATGATATCGTAGCCGCTTATGGCCCAAGAACAGCAGGTAAGATTGCCGGAACGTATGATGAATTCTTCTTTAGCCCAGAAGCAGCTGCACAAGGAAAAACAGTGGTTGAAAAAAACTATATCACAACTGAAGAAGCACAAGCTTTCTTAGGTAACCCTGAAGATCCAACCGTTGGTGAATTCTATGCAGTTGGAGACGGTCAACGTATTATTTACCAACCTGAAGAGACACACCCTTGGAATCATTTTTCAATGACAACCACAGATCATGTGATTGACTTCTATGATGAAGCATTTTCTGAGTATGAAATCGTAGAAACAAGTGAGAGCGGTCAATCGTGGATGTATAAAGAGTGGTTCTCATTTGTTGCGTTAATTGGTTTCTTCTTACTATTTGTCCCGGTGGTTCAGCTCTTACTAAAAGTGCCATTCTTATCAGCGACCGTTGTTGAAAAACCAAAAGCATTACCTGTACCGACAAAAGATAGTGAAAAAACATCAAATCTCGTACTGATTATCTTTGGTGCTTTCTTCCCGGCACTGTTGTTCACTACCTTCTATAGTGGGGTTGAAGTGGGCTTAAGATTAATCACACAAATTAACTATATTGTGATTGCGACAAGCTTAATTGCGCTTATCGTTACCTATGTCAAAGATAAACATGCTGACATGAAAAAGTTGTCCATCGGCGTCTTGATTATTGGTGTGATTCAGTTCTTCATGCTAACTTACCGTGATAACTTGGTTGAAGTAAATGCATTCTTTGGTGCCCCAACCGGAAATACCATTCTTTACTGGGCATTACATGTGGCAATCATTACTGCTTTAGTGCTCGTCATAAACTACTTTGCTTCTCAAAAAGCAAAAGGTGTGACCCTTGATAATTACGGCTTAAAAACGAAACTGAAACCAGTCGCTGCCAGCTTTGTTGTTGCAGTTGCTGCGATTGCGGTCGGTTACTTCATGCTCTTTATTGTTGATGCCATCTTTAAAACGGACTTTAGATTATGGACATTAGCAGTGAAAACATTTGACGTGCATCATGTCGTCGCCTTACTGAAGTATGCACCATTATTCTTTATTTTCTACTTCGTTGTAGGCTTATCAATCAATGTAAATACAGCAGACGAACGCTTTGAAGGAATCAAAGGTTACCTTGTTTCAATCTTCATGTTTGTCGGTGGCTTAATTTTCTACTTGATCTACCAATACGGAACGCTGTTTATAACGAAAACAGCAGCATTCCCGGCTGAATCTTTATCATCAATTGTTGTGATTGGCTTAGTACCAGTCCTAATTATTGCAGCTATCTTTAACCGTTATTTCTACCGCCTTACCGGAAACATTTATTTAGCGTCATTTATCAATGCTATCTTAATGACGCTTGTGTTGCTTGCGAATACAGCACTCTACGCAACGCTATAAAATGAGCTTACAGTTCATCTATTAAGCTAGCTGTAACATTTAACAAGATAAGGGATATAGCGATTTTCGCTATATCTCTTATTGCTATCCAAAGTGCTAATTTTGACAGATACGGTTATTTGTCTATGGTTTAAGGCCCAATTTGGCTTTATGATTAAGATAAGGTAAGAAGTAAACTGCAGTAATAAAATGCGAAATACAAACAATCTTAGGAGGTTAGGAAATGAAGAAGATTATTAATCAGCCTGATACGTTGATGATGGAGATGTTGAATGGATTTGTAATGGCGCATCCAGAGCTAGCGTTGCTACGAAAACATAAAGTGATCAAAAAGAAGCACTTAAATGATGAAAAGGTTACTTTAATTAGTGGAGGAGGCAGTGGGCATGAACCAGCTCATGCTGGCTTTGTTGGAAAAGGTATGTTAGATGCAGCAGTTTGTGGTGAAGTTTTTGCCTCCCCATCGCAAATTCAAGTCTATCAAGCGATTAGAGAAACAGCTGGTAAGAAAGGGACCTTGTTAATCATTAAAAATTATTCCGGTGACGTGATGAACTTTAAAAATGCGGCACATTTAGCTGAAGAAGATGGGCGAACGGTTGACTATGTCAGGGTTGAAGACGATATTGCAGTTGAGGATAGTCTGTATACGGTTGGTCGTCGTGGCGTAGCAGGTACCGTTCTAGTACATAAAGTAGCCGGTGCAGCAGCTGAAGAAGGCCGTTCGTTAGTAGAAGTGAAGAGGGTCGCTCAAAAAGCAGCCGATAACGTGCGTAGTATTGGTATTGCGCTTACCTCGTGTACTGTCCCTGCTAAGGGATCACCGACGTTTCAATTAGCCGAAGACGAAATGGAATATGGCGTCGGGATCCATGGTGAACCAGGGATCCGTAGAGAAAAAGTCATATCTGCTGGTGCGTTAGCTAAGCGAATGACCGCGGATGTTTTAAATGATTTACAGCTGACTGAGGATAGTGAAGCTGAACTGGTTGTATTAATTAATGGTTTTGGCGGAACACCACTGCAAGAATTGTATGCGTTTAACAATGAAGTCGCTAAAGAGTTATCAAGTCGAAAATTACAGGTAAACCGAAGCTTTGTCGGTAACTTTATGACAAGTATTGATATGGCTGGTGTCTCGTTGTCAATTTTAAAATTGGATGACGAACTAAAAACTCTGATCTCGCGTGAAAGTGATGCACCTGCCTTTAAAGTGTCAGGGCCTGTTGAGCACGTGGGGTACTTAGCGCTTGATAAAGAAAAGACCAACACATCCGTGTCGTTCACAGTTGAAACAGACGCAGATTATGCGACCATTGATGAATCGAAGCTGACGTTATCTAACATGATTTATTTGGTTGATAAGATGAGTGAAATTATTATTGAAAACGAAGCACCATTTTGTGAGCTAGATGCTCATGCCGGTGATGGTGATTTTGGAATGAGCATTGCGAATGGCTTTAAGCAATTGAAAAGAGAATGGCCAGATGTTTTAAAACAGTCAGCTGATATTGGTGCGTTCTTAGAAGAGAGTGCCTTAGTCATTATGGAATATTGCGGAGGGGCATCTGGTCCGATTTGGGGTTCAGCTTTTCGAGCAGCGGGTAAAGCAGTCGAAAGAAAAACTGAGCTAACAGTCGGTGAGTTTGCCAACATGTTAAAGGCAGCGGTTGAAGGTATTCAAGCAACAGGTGAACGGTCATTTGGTAAGGGGGCAGATATTGGTGATAAAACATTGATTGATGCTTTAATTCCATGCCAGCAAGCGTGGGCAAATAGTGCGGCTGCGAACGCGAGCTTTGATATAGCGTTTAAAGCAGGTGCTTTAGCAGCCGTTGAAGGAGCAAAAACAACCGAAGGTATTGTTGCTCATATGGGACGTGCAGGAACAGTTGGTGAACGAAGTATTGGTCATCCGGATGCAGGTGCTTATGCCCTAGGTGTTATCTTTACGATGTTATCTGAAAGTATAAAGGTTAATGGTAAGTAAGAATAGTTAACATTTCATTATAATGACGAATGCCCGGCGAGATGAGATCACAGCAACGTGATTGACGGCACCGGGCATTCTTTTTAACATTTTTAAAACTTAAGTGCTACTGTTCGAAAGAAGAATAAAACCCCCTCTTTGAGCAGCAAGTCAGCGGCTGAAAAAGGGGTTAAATTTTAGCTGATATTTAGATTACTCTTGGTTGTTCTGTTAAGAAGAAAAGATACTAACGGACGGGATCACACCTTCTAACATATCTTTGACCCGCTTTCCAATCATCGGGTTGTATTTTGGATGAGTCAGAATATAAAAGCGTTCTTCTTCAATAGCTGTGAATACACTTTGGCCGATAGAATCAATCGGGATTCCTGTGTTAATTACATGTTCGGCCCGCTTTAACCCTTCATAAAATGTTTTACTTTGGTAGTAGGGTTCATTAGGATTAATTTTAAAGCGTTCTGGCCGATAATCATCTGAATGATGAAGATTGGTTTGCACAAAGCCTGGACAAAATACGGACAATTTAATTTGGGCTTGTTTTGCTTGCATAGCATAATTTACCGATTCACTTAAGGCAACAGTCGCATGTTTGCTTGTGTGATAAGCAGCCATGCTAGGTGTTGTTAATAGACCGGCAATCGACGCTGTATTGACGATGTGACAAGCGGTTCCTTGTTCCAACATAATCGGAATAAAAGCACGTAAACCATAAGCAATTCCGTTAACGTTAACACTCATAATCCAGTCCCAGTCGTTCATCGGAATTTCCCAGACTGGTCCTGGCACAACGACACCAGCATTGTTAAAAAGTAAGTCAACTTGGCCAAAGTGCTCAATTGTTTTTGTTGCAAGCTGGGAGACCTGCTCGTAAATTGAAACGTCTGTCGGCATAGCTAATACATCACAACCCATTTCTTTTAATAAATCTTCTGTTTGTTGTAAATCATCTTCACAAATGTCAGCAAGAACCACTTTCATTTGTCGGTTCGCACATTCTTTGGCGAATTCTATTCCGAAGCCATTTCCGGCACCAGTAATGACAGCAACTTTACCTAAAAACTCATTCATTAATTATTCCTCCTTATGAGAATGATTGTAAGATACTTCACGGTATTAGCTTAAGACAAAGGCTTTTTCATAACCTTCGCGAACAGCATCAGCAATACGTCCGCCTTTATTTGCATCCCCGATGACAGCGACATGTGGGCAGATTTCTTTCAATTGATCAACAAATCCAACGCGAGGTTTGACACCAACAGATAAAACAATGTGATCAGCGATTAATTCATTTGTGGTCCCAGATTTTAAGTTTGTCACCGTAACATTATCGTCGTGAATCATGTTGACACTATGTTCGGTCATGATCTTGACTTGGTATTTATTAAGTTTTTGAAGCATATCAAAGCGAATTGACGGATAAATGCCATTACCAACTGTTTTTTGCATTTCCACAATCGTGACGCGATTTCCACTGGCCGCTAACATTTCAGCTGTTTCACAGCCAGTCATACCGGAGCCTATAACGACAACATCTTTATCCTGTAAGGTAACTTTTTCATCGAGAATATCGCTGGCAACACTGATGTGTGCGTGGTCAACACCTTTAATTGGTGGAACAATATGTTCCGCACCAGCAGCCCAGAATATGGCATGGGGATTAAGGTCACGAATATCAGCGAGTGTTGGTGAAGTGTTGAGTCTAATGTCAATATTTAATCGTTTAAGCTCCCGGATTTGGTAGTCAACAAACCATGTCATTTTTTCTTTGCCTGGTGGTTTACCAGCGAGTCTTAACGCGCCGCCAAGTTCACTTTCTTTTTCAAATAAAATAGGCTGGTAGTTACGAAGAGCGAGTGTTCGAGCGGCTTCCATCCCACCAGGGCCACCACCGATAATGACAACGACTTTTGTGTCGCCATCTTTTTCTAAATGACTAAATTCTGCTTCTCGTCCAACTTTGGGATTGACCGCACATTTGACTGTACGACCAGCGCTGACTTCAGCAATACAATGTAAACATGAAATACAAGGTCTAATTGTTTCATCTTGACCAAGAAGAGCTTTGTTAGCCCAATCGGGATCAGCAAGATGAGCCCTACCTAGGCCGATAAAATCGGAAACGTGTTCGGTTAATAATTCTTCAGCAAAATCAGGTTTACGAACAACATTGACAGCAATAACGGGGATTTTAACTGCTGCTTTGATTGTCTTGGCTAAATGTTTTTTCCACCCTTGCTTAAATGATGTTGGTTCAACGATAGTTGCGCCAGACTCATAGATGCCACTACTAATATTTAGAGCATCAATCCCAATACTCTCAAGGTAGCGCGCTATTTTTACTGTATCATCGAGTTTAAGTCCTCCCTCAACAAACTCATCAGCACTTAAACGAACGCTAATCGGAAAATCAGCGCCACAAATATGTTTAATTCCAAGAATGATTTCAGTGATGAAACGCATTCTGTTCTCGAAATGTCCACCGTATTTGTCAGTCCGCTTATTAGTGTAAGGACTTAAAAATTGATTAATTAAGTAGCCGTGTGCTCCGTGTAATTCGACGCCATCAACCCCAGAAATTTGTGCGAGTTTTGCGCCTTTAACAAAAGCTTTAACAAGTCCCTCTGTTTCTTCGGTACTTAGTGCCCGTGGCTCTTCCTGTGTACTTTTACACATAATTGCACTGGGAGCAACGATTTGTTTACCTTTCAGTAGATGACTATGTGTTTCTCGACCTGGATGATGAAGTTGAACAAATAATTTTGTCCCATATTTGTGAACAGTTTTTGTTAAACGTTCTAGCTGCGGTACTTGTGCAGGATCAGTAGCGGTCAATTGTGTTGGTAGTCCGGCCCCATAAGCTTCATCAATCTTAGTGATTTCAGTGATGATTAGCCCACATCCACCCTTAGCACGTTCTTCATAATATCGAATTAACTCAGCAGATGCTTCGCCAGTAGCACTGGCGAGTGAAGTGCCAATTGCCGGCATGACAATTCGGTTTTTGAGTTTAACGGATCCAATCTGGCTTTCAGAAAAAAGTAATGGATATTTCATAATCTTTGTCCTCCTATTAATAATGTGAAATAATGAACATGTCCTAAGCTAAAATTATCATAGTCTAGTCGCTCATACAATATTCATGAGGACTAAACATACTAGGTGAAACTGTTCACAATAAACACTGCGAGACAAGCTAAGCTGAAAAAACTTTTAAACTAGCTGTTTTGAAGTGAAAACGGACGGACCGTTTGCCTAGATTGAAATTTACTTTGGACACTTTTCTAAATGTGTCCGTTTACGGTTAAGAGGATTTTTAATAGCGTTGTAGTTATAAGGGTAGAGGAATTCTAATTAACCCACAAAGAAGACGTGGAGTGATGATAATGATAACAGTGAATGAATTAGTAGAAGAATTAACATCTTTTAATGCTAAGCTGTTGACACAGGAGTGTGACAAAACAGTGACTGGTTTTGAGAAAACTTCATCTTATAGCTGGTTAAAGGTTAACAAAAACACGTTGTACCTTATCGATGCCAACGATTTAGCTAAACATTTGCCAGATTGCTTTGAGGTGACATTTCTTTTTATAACAAACAAGCCAGTAGATGAGAAATTAATCAGCCAGCTTGACAATCATAAGTGCACCTTGATTATCTGTGATAGTAGTTCCGGTACAGATAACCTGCAGCAACGACTTCAGTTAATTTTTGATGAAACCTACGCTTATTTGCGTTTGCACCAATCGTTATATGACACCATTGGTCACTCACAAACATTAAATGAGATTTTAAACTACGCAGAACACATTTTTAAAAATCCTGTACTCATGATTGATAGTAACTTTAAAGTTATTGATCACTCAAAGAACAAAAGAATAGTTGATCCTATTTGGTTAAAGATTTGCCAAAGGGGGTACTGTTCATATGAATTTGTAAAAGAAGTAATCAGCTATCAATCTGTTTTGGAAGCCCCAGAGTCGGAGCAGCCATTTACAGTGATTTGTCATAAAAGTAAGACCCGTAAACTTGTAAGTAAAATTATTTTTGAAGGTAAATTATATGGGTTTATGATTGTTCTAGAAACGAATACAACCATTCCTCATTATAAAGAAGTATTGTTAAGTGATGTGAGTAAGGTGGTTTCAAATTATTTGCGCGGGAAAATTACTTTGCATCTAGATGTTGAAGAAAAGCTAGTCATTGATTTGATTGAAGGACAGATTAAAACAGACGAAGAGTTAGCTGAGCGAAGAAAAGCTGGTAAGTATCTTTTTGGAAAAACAAATCGATTACTACTGATTAAAAGTAAAGGCCTGTCACGTGAACCAAGAGATTCAATTGAAAATGCATTGTATCAGATATTCCCTCGAGAAAGACAGGTCATTTACCACGAATACTTACTCGTTTTAATCACGAATTATAGTGAGGAAGTTGGAGAATCGTTAACTAGTGAGCGCCTCATTAATACGCTTGAGAATCATAATCTTACGGCAATGATCAGCGAAGTGTTTAAAGTGCCGTTAGAGCTTAAAGGGATCTATGAACAATTAGTGAAGAGCTTTGAGATAACTGAAAGGTTGACGCATATCGATCGGTTAATGTGGTTTCGAGATATGAAGTTTTATAATTTGATTAATTTTGATTTACAAGAAAAAACGATACGGCGTCTGTGTCAGGCGGAATTAATTGAATTGCAGCAGATTGACCAGCAAGAACATACTGACTATTATCATACTTTGTTTGTTTTTTTGCAGCGTAATGGAAGCATTTCTCGAACGGCTGATGCACTCTATATTCACCGAAATACGTTACAAAATCGCATGAAAAAAATACGTCAGGTGCTTAAACTTGACCTTGAGGATGGAGAAACAATATTTCAACTGATGTATTCATTTAAACTTTTGCAACTCATGGATAGTTAGTCGTAAGTAAAAGAATGCTTCTGTTCACATGATTTTTCAGGTGCTGATGTGTAAAGGTATCAACACTATGAATACGCAGCTCACCTTTTAATGGCTTAAGAGATTTTTGTAGTGTTATGAAGAAATTCTGATTTTATTTCTCAATATCTTTAGCACGAGTGTGTTCGCAATTTTCTTTATATACACGTGCGCCGATGTCAGGAAAATAGCTCTCGTAATATTCTCTTTTACCGTTTACAAGCTTAACTCGCTAAGCCATTCCGCATTTTAGTTCACGAGAAAGAGTCAATTGGCAACCCATAGTATGTAAGTGATTTTCGATTCCATTTTCTGTTAATGTACGGTAAGTGTTTGAATGTATGTTTTGCTTTTGTAGAATGATATTGAGTCGTGTAGATTGCTCCTAACTTATTGGTTAAATCACTTATAAGTAAAGCGCATCTACATGTCTTTTTAATATCTAACGGGATTATTCATTTCATTTTACAACAGAGTAATTTTAAATTGAAAGAACTGTAAAGTGTATAAAGCTTTAAACAGAAAGAAACAGGCTCAGTAAGAGCCTGCTTTGTCAATCAGTGCGCGTATAATTAATT
>JBNJFJ010000054.1:0-3038 GCA_051746745.1 Bacillota bacterium
TTAAAAAGACCACCACTTTTTTTAAAACCCCTTTAACGAATAGTCACTCACCTTCTGTAGTCTATGACTAAAAGAGATTAGCTATGCAAAAAAGCGCCACCTTCTCCTTTGTCATAATCAGACAAAAGAGAAGGTAGCGCTAGATTCGTTATAAAATAAGGGCATTAATCATTATATTTCTTAAAGACAAGACAGGCATTATGTCCACCAAAGCCAAGTGAATTACTTAAGGCATACTGAATCGTTTTTTCTCGTTTCGTATTGGCCACATAATCTAAGTCACAATCCGGATCTGGTGTTTCTAAGTTAATGGTTGGCGGAATAACGCTATCGGTGATCGCTTTAATCGAAGCAATCGCTTCGACAGCGCCAGCTGCACCAAGGAGGTGACCCGTCATTGATTTGGTTGATGAAATGAGCACCTGCCGGCTGTGTTCACCAAAAGCACCTTTAATGGCTTCGGTTTCAAACTTGTCATTCAGTGGTGTGCTTGTCCCGTGTGCATTAATGTAGTCAATATCTGACGGTGTAACACCAGCATCGTTAATCGCTTGAAGCATCGCGCGCTTGGCACCTTCCCCATGCGGGGCAGGTGCGGTAATATGATAGGCATCTGCTGCTGCACCGTAGCCGACAATCTCAGCATAAATATGAGCTCCGCGCTTTTTCGCATGTTCAAGTGATTCTAACACAAGAATACCTGCCCCCTCACCAATCACAAAACCGTCACGGTTTTGATCAAAGGGACGACTCGCTGTCTTAGGATCTGGATTTGATGATAAAGCTTTCGCACTCGCAAAACCAGCAACAGCTAAGTTCGTAATCGGCGCCTCAGCACCACCTGTGACCATCACGTCACTGTCACCACGCTCAATCACTTTAAATGCATCCCCGATTGAATTTGTTCCGGTTGCACAGGCAGTGACTGTACATGAGTTGATGCCTTTCGCTCCTAAATGAATAGAAATTTGTCCCGCAGCCATATCCGGAATTAACATCGGGACGAGAAACGGACTAACACGTCGATAACCTTTATCCACAAATTTATGGAACTGCTCTTCATACGTCGTTAAGCCACCAATACCAGAACCAACCCAAACGCCGACGCGTTCAGCATTTGTCTCATCGATTGTGAGCTTCGCATCTTCAACCGCGACTTTTGCCGCCGCCAAGGCATACTGAGTAAATAAATCCATCCGTTTGGCATCTTTTTTATCCATATAGTTTGTCGCATCAAAGTCTTTTAATTCCGCTCCTACTTTCGACGGAAAGTCATCTGGATTTACTTTCGTAAGTGGACCGACACCACTCACCCCAGCAAGTAAATTCGACCATAATGATTCAATTGTTGAGCCAATCGGTGTCATGGCTCCCATACCCGTTACAACTACACGATTTTTCGTCATCGATTAATCCATCCTTTACTTTCGAATTATTATCTTCATCTCGTTATTTGTGATGCTTTCTTATCCTATTATGCTGTGTTATAAGAAGGAACCGTTTGACCGTACAATTTTACTGCCGTTTAGCTTACTTCTATCCAAAGCGGATGTTACGACTCCCCGCGACCATACGTCAATAATACCGCGCCCCACGTTAAACCCCCACCGAAGCCGACTAAAACGACATTGTCACCTGATGTGATTTTTTTGTTTTGAACTTCTTCTGATAATGCAATTGGAATCGAGGCGGCTGATGTATTGCCGTATTTATTAATAGAATACGCCATCTTCTCTTTTGGAATATCAAGACGCGTTCGTGCCGCTTCCATAATGCGGACATTTGCTTGGTGTGGGACTAAAAAGTCGACATCATCTTTCGTTAGCCCTGCTTTTAAGACAACATTCTCACTTGATTCAGGCATTTGGCGGACCGCAAATTTAAAGACTTCACGGCCGTTCATCTGAATGTAGTCATTTTCTTGATAAAGAGCAGTATCACCTGTACCATCAGCACCTAATTCAAATGACTTGATACCGTATCCGTCTTCCACTGGACCCATCACACAAGCGCCCGCACCATCACCGAATAACACACACGTATTACGATCGGTCCAATCCGTAATTTTTGATAACTTCTCAGCACCGACGACAAGTACGTTTTCATAGCCACCATTTTCGATGAACTGAGCGGCTGTAATCATACCGTACATAAAGCCAGCACACGCTGCCCCTACATCCATTGCGGCCGCTTTTTTAGCACCGAGACGTTTCTGTAGTTGACAGGCGACAGATGGAAATGCCATATCTCCCGTAATCGTCGCGACTAAAATTAAATCGAGATCTTCTCCGCTCACACCGGCATCACTTAAGGCACGAACACTTGCTTCATAAGCGAGATCTGATGTGTCTTCATGTTCCGCTGCAATATGTCTTGTTTCAATCCCCGTCCGTGATTGAATCCACTCATCTGATGTTTCTACAATTTGTTCTAAATCTTTATTCGTCATGACCCGTTCAGGCAAATAATGGCCCAACCCTAAAATACCAGCTGTCATATCTATATACTCCTCACTTTTACTTAAAATGAAATCTAATGTTTATAATCAAATATTAAGACTTGGTACTAATATATATAATAATCGAGGTAAAATCAAGTTTTTTTAAACAGTTTCTCTTATTTTCTTTTGAAACCAATGAAATTGTTAGATCGAATCATTTCATTTTAACTGAAAGTTTGCTAGAATATATTAGTTATAATCTTTATATAAATGAGGTGACAACATGCGGGTAATTATTTTAATGGTTTGGTCATTTTTTATTTCTGTTCTACTTGGTTACGTTTTATCAAGCATGGCAGGCTCTTCATTTGAATGGTGGCCAGTCCTTATTTTGACGGCTGTATTTACGCTCATCGGCTTCTTTATTGGTGAGAAGTATATTGAAGACTAGCGCTAGAGATGATTATTTTAGTCAAAGGCCAAAGCTAGTAAGCTTTGGCCTTTTTGATTAAAATAATAATCCGATGGCCGTAAGTGCGGCCAGTGGTAACAGAAATGGCGCAAACGGCGTCTGTTGATAAAACGGCGGACGGTTATA
>JBNJFJ010000054.1:3138-12769 GCA_051746745.1 Bacillota bacterium
TCGATAGTGTGGCGGATTGTATGGTGGACGGTTATATGGCGGACGATGGTACGGCGGGCGGTTATATGGTGGATGATGGTACGGTTGATTAGGTGGACGATTATACGGTGGGCGATTTCTCTCCCATCCGTCTGCATTCAGATTGTCTTCCATAATTACCAGTTCAACAAATTGATCATCAACAGATTGTACATAAGCTTGCAACCTATTTCCCTCACTCGTTTCAATCCATACATAACGATTGACATACGGATCGACCTCAAACTTAGAATATTGATGCATCACATGTCACTCCTCTCATATACATTAGAATATGTAAGGCAGCAAAACATGTGACAATTATGGAGGAATAATTATGACGATAGTTTCATTAGTTTTGTTTTACTTGTTTTTTGGTTTAGTCCAAGGGTTAACTGAACCGATTCCGATTTCATCGAGTGGCCACTTGGTCATTATTCAAGACTTATTCAACTTAAAGCTGGAAAGCTTAACCTTTGAAGTACTTGTAAACTTTGCGTCGCTACTTGCGGTCTTAGTCATTTACCGCCATGATATTATTCGACTTGTAACGAATGGCTTCACGTTCTTATTTAGTAAAGAGACAAAGACACCGGCTGTGAAGCAAGATTTTTTATTTATTATTTACTTAATCATCGCCACGATTCCAGCTGGTGTGATTGGTCTCTTATTTGAAGATGCGATTGCCGAAACTTTTGCGGGTGCGAAGATGGTTGGTCTCACGCTCATTGTCACTGGGATTGCGTTATTTATTATCCGTAATCTCAAAGGACAAAAGTCAGATCGTGATCTTAGCCTAAAAGATGCCATCATTGTTGGATTAAGTCAGTCAGTTGCCTTAATCCCCGGGATTAGCCGCAGTGGGGCAACGATTGTTGCGGCTATGTTACTTGGGATGAAACAAGAGACGGCGTTACGCTTTTCTTTCTTATTATACATTCCTGTTTCACTTGGGACATTTATTCTGAAAGTCTCAGATATTTTTAGTGAGGGATCTGGTGAAATGGTTGTACCATATGCTGTTGCTTTTATCGCTGCCCTTGTCGCGACATACTTCTCATTACGCTGGTTTATGAACATTATGGAACGCGGAAACTTAATTTATTTCTCGATTTACTGTTTTATTGTCGGCGCGTTCGCGTTTCTTATTTTATAACTTGACGACTGATGCTGCTACATACATTTACCATTCAAGCGAGGTGATGGTCATTGCCAACATGTCCACAAATAAACTATCTCAATGAGGAAACAACGGCCTATTTCAACAAGCCTGACCATACGCTAGAGTTGTCTAAAGACCAATTTTTATTTCGACAAGGGGATGCGGTGACAGACCTTTACCTTATTCAATCAGGTCAAGTACTGGTCACGAAAACGACGCCTGATGGCCGAGAATTGTCTTTACGCTTTCTAGGTCCTGGGGATTTAATTGGCGAAGTGCTCGTCACCGATGCCTCGACACAGTACTTAGTTGATGCCAAAATCACCGAACAGACATCTTTAGCGGTGTTTAGACAAGACAAATTAAAGCAAGCCTTAAAACAAGATGCCAATGCTTTACTAGATTTACTGAACTATACACAGTTGATGTATCGAAAAGATCAAACAAAATTTCGCGACCTCGTCTTACACGGTAAAAAAGGCGCCCTCTATTCGACCTTAATTCGCTTAAGTAATAGTTATGGTCAAACGCAACCTGACGGGATTCACTTAACGAAATCATTCACCAATCAAGAACTCGCCAATTTTTGTGCGACTTCACGTGAATCCGTTAATCGATTGTTGAGCAATTTAAAAAAACAAGCGGTTATTAGTGAACACAATCAACAACTTATCATTCATGATTTAGACTATTTAAGACAAGCAATCAATTGTGACCAATGTCCGGTTGTCCTTTGTACCATTAATTAATCACAGATAATCATAAAGACTTTTATTTACATCCACAAAAAAGAGAACCGCGTGTCGGTTCTCTTTTTCATCAATCTGGAATACCTAAAGCAATCTTCGCATAACGAGACATGCGGTCTTTACTCCATGGTGGTGACCAGACAATATTCACTTCTGTTTCTTTTACTTCTGGTAACTCCATGAGCGCACGTTTCACATCCGCTTCAATATGTCCCGCCAGCGGACATCCCATTGCCGTTAGGGTCATTGTGACAACCGCCGTACCTTCTTCGTTTAAGTTGACACCATACACAAGACCTAAATTTACAATATCTATTCCTAGCTCAGGGTCAATGACGTTTTCCAATGCCCCCAGCATATTTTCTTGTAGTGCTTCATCCATTGGGTAATCCCTCCATCTTTTTTTACTTTTTGTTTAAAAAACTTATCTCTAGTATATACAATTTCCGGTCAAATTTAAATGACTTTTACTTATTTACCTCAAGACTTACGTTTCCCCCGAAGAATTTTGAGCACTTATCTTTTGCTAACCGGCTAACTTTATGCCCTTGATTCGGCTCTTTAACATAGGTGAGGTGCCCTTGGTAGTCTTTCGAGTCGGTTAACTCCTGCACAAATTGATCGGTCAAATCAAACGGAACATAATCATCCGCTTCCCCGTGCCAAATGAAGAGATCGCGGTCGTTAAGGGCATGAATATTTTGACTTAAATCGCGGGTGGCTAAGCGGGATAATAACTGCTGTTCTTCTGTTTCAGAAAGCGGGAAATTGCCCTTTTTAATGTCTGCCGTAATGTAGTGATAGAAATCGGTGAGTTTTGCTGTCCCCATCAACAACGCCGCTTTTTTAATGAATGGGTATTGTGTCAGACTCATCGCGGTAATGATCCCACCCATGCTCGTCCCGCCGACATGTAACGTTGGTGCCTCCTCTTTTGTTTTTTTCTTTAACCAGTCATAAATCAGGGAAAGCCTTTGACTTGTCACATCAATAATCTCAAAAAAGCGCACGTTTTGTTTCGCTCGTGGGACACGATCTTTGTGACTATGTAAATAAGCATCCGGCAAAATCACTCGGTATCCCTGTTTCACTAACTGATACGCCAGCGGCAATTCATCAATCCCTTCTCCGCCGACACCGTGATAATAGACAATCGTTTCAGTCGGGGTCTCATTCTTGTTTGGTTGACATACCGTCAACTGTTGGTCGTTTAATTCGATCGTTTCTACGCGCATGAACATCCCTCTTTCATTAATGTGTGTGATGATATGTATTATTTTCTTTCTTACTGTATCACGTCTTTCCTCTCATTTCCACTTATAACCTTTTACGAGATATTTACTTTACAGGTTCGCATTTTTTCTTTACACTTATGTCTAGAAGTGGAGAGTGAAAAAATATGAAAAAACATTTAATTGCCTTAGATTTAGATGGAACTTTACTTACATCGACCCAAACGATCAGTGACAGAAATAAACGCGCCATTGAAAAAGTGCGCACACTCGGTCACACCGTCGTGATTGCGACCGGACGGCCGCACCGAGCGAGTATTGATTACTATCATGAGCTCGGACTTGATACCCCGATGGTGAACTTTAACGGGGCGCTATTGCACCACCCAACCGATAAAAATTGGGAAGCTCTACATTCACCGTTAGGACTCAGAACCGCCAAAAAAATTATTCAAACGTGTTATGAATTTGAAGTGAATAACATTATGGCGGAAGTAAAAGACGATGTCTATCTTGACCGTTATGATGAGGAAATCATGACGATTCTACACACGCAAAAAGAAGAGGATCCTATCAAGATTGGTAGTTTAAAAAACAGCTTAACAAGTGACCCCACCTCTATCTTGATTCATCCAAAAGATCACCACATAGAAGCCTTACGCAAACGCCTAGATGACGATCATGCGGATGTGATTGAACATCGCCGTTGGGGGGCCCCTTGGAATATGATTGAAATCGTCCGTGAAGGGATGAATAAAGCCGTTGGCTTAAAGCGGATAGCGCATTATTACCATGTCGACCAAGCCAATATCATTGCTTTTGGGGATGAGGATAATGATTTAGAGATGCTTGATTATGCCGGTATCGGGGTAAAGATGGCAAACGGGAACGATTGCCTTAACGATGTGATCAATGAGACAACTCAGACGAATGACGATGACGGGGTTGCCTGCTTTTTAGAAACTTACTTTGAACTTGATAAGGAGTGATGCTATGTCTATCTTAGTTGAAAAGACACCTAACCCACTCGCGATGAAATTCACATCCCCCGTCCAAATGTTTGATGGGAATGATAGCTATCCCGTTCACCAAGGAGACGTGAGTGACTATCCGATTCTTAATCAGTTATTAACGATCGAGGGGGTCGATCATGTTTTTGGTTTCCAAACGTTCATTACGATTATTAAAGAACCAGACGCTGACTGGGAGACGTTAATTCCGGTCGTGACAGCGCTCATGACTGACTTTGGTTATGCTTTAGACAAATAGCTATCCGGACAGTTTTAATAACGTCTAACGCAAACAGCCCGTGACACGTGTTACGGGCTGTTTGATCTACTAAAAATCTAATTCAACTAAAATACCTAACCGCTTACCTTCTGTGATTGCATCGGCACGAGATGTGACATGAAGTTTTTGGAAAATCTTCGTTAAATAACGTTCGACCGTCCGTTTACTTACGTGAATTTCTGACGCAATCTCATCGTTTGAGTATCCTTTCTCAACGTAACGAAGGACATCATGTTCAACTTCAGTCAGTGACACACGTTCACCACTGCCAAGCATCACTTTTTGTCCGTCACGTTTCAACGTATCAAGCCACTCTTGTGGGATTACAGCTAAATCATGTAAAGCACACATGACCGCATAAATCAGTTGATCATTTGAGAAGTTTTTACTTATAAACCCAACAGCACCGAGTTGAACTAATTTATTAAAATAAGCCGTTGTGTCATAACCAGTATAAATAAGAATCCGTGCATTTGACTGTTCATTCTTAATACTTTTCGTCAATTCGATACCATTCATTTCCGGCATGTGTAAATCAACAATAAATAAGTCGTAACGACATCCCACTATTTTTTTAAGCGCTTCTTCTCCTGAAGACACATAGTCAACAGTTAAATCATCTGTTTCCTCTAATAATCGTTTCGTACCTTCACCGACAATTTTGTGATCATCGACGAGTAGTATCTGATAAGCCATAACCTCACTCCTAACTATATGGAATATGAATGTGTACCTTGACACCTTCACCGACACGGGACTTAAAGGTAAATGTCCCTTGAAAACTTTTCACGCGTTCATTTAAGGCAAATAACCCTAAATGATGGGCGCCATCAGGTTGCTTTTTATCTAAATCGACCCCAACCCCATCATCCGTGTAATCAATCGTTATGCCGGTCTGTTCATTCATAATAGCTAAGCTTACTTTACTCGCTTTGGCATGCTTATTCGCATTCGTTAATAGTTCCTGAACAGCCCGGTAAACGAGCAATTGAATAAAGCGCGATTGATAAAAGGTTGCATCCAAATTCGTCTCTAAATACAACTTACTGTTACATTGGAGTTCAAACTTCTCAATTAGTTCTTTGACCGCTTCAAGCAAACCGACTTCATCTAAAATTGTCGGGTATAAATGACGGGTCGTTTCCCTGATGTCAAAGATAATATCTTGCATTCGCTCTTCGATTGCTTTATATGCTTCCACACTTTTTGCATTTGATTTACGTAAACTTTCTAAGTCACGTTTTAAGACGATTAAGTCTTGTAAAAACGTATCATGTAAGTCAAGTGCGAGTTGTTTACGTTCGATTTCCGACCATTCAAACAGTAACCGCGATAACCATTCCATATTTTCATGGTGTTTTGCTTGTTCGAGTTCTTCTAGTAAATCTTCAATTTTCGTTCTGTTTTCTAACGCTAAATTAACAAATTGCACAAGTGTTGACACGTAATTGAGTTGGTCTTGATTTAAGGCTTGTTTAGGCTGAAAGAAAAAGATAAACAATTCACCTTTATAATTATTAATTGGGATCGCATACAGACCAAACCGGCCGTTAAGCCTTCCAACGACCAGACGTTGATTAAGATAAAAATTAAGCAGTGGGATATACCGATCAGGCAAGTCATGCGTCTCTATATTAGGCATCAACATCGACCGGTGTTTCAGTACTTTAAAATGCTCAAGTGGAATCACTTCTTTTATTTCTCTCACAAAGCTTTGAATCACATCACCTCTCGTATGATGGGTCTGGAGCTGCGTACTAAAACGGTAATAACTGGCTTGAAAATCGTTCGCCGACACAAATAATTGTGGCTTAAAGTAATGTTCCAGCTGTTTCTTCGCGAAAAACAATCCTAAAATAATCATCAATGTATAAGAAAACAGACTAAACTCTTTTCTAAATTGAAACGAACTTTCAAACAGCATGAGGTGCAACAGCGTAATGACAGCGGCTAGAAAGGTCGATATAATCAAATAATACGGTAACTTTTTAATCTGTACCCTAAGTAAATACAATTGGTTCGTTAAAATCATATACATCAAGCCCATTGGGATGAAGAAGAAAAATAAATTCACGTATTCAAATGGAATAATCCCCTCACCAATCACGAAGTATGGAATGATGTAAAAGAAAATATACGGTAGTACCCCTAAACCAATTGCATAAAACAGCCCATAAAGTGTGTCTTTGTCCGATTCTTTCTTTAACTGGGTTAAACCACTGATCATTTGAACGAGAATCCAAAACACACTAATACTAAAGGCCGGTAAAATAAGGTCATTAATATTCAATTGGTCATAGACGAATAAAGAAAACACTATCGTAATCGCACTAAATAAATACAATGACTGTACCATCCACCAACTAAACCATACCGCGCGTCGTTCTTTAAAAAATTGATAAATGAAATGAAAGAACACACTTGGTGCAATTAAAAAGCTGACAATGAGAATCAGCTCGGCTAATGGATAGAGTTTAAGTTGTAAGCTCGAGGCATTGTAGGCGAGACTAATAACAAACATCGTGAGTGTAATCAGCAGTGTGCTTAAGCCGGTATCTTGACGTCTAATATTTATAAACGCAAAAACCATACTAATTAAAAAGTACAAGCTAGGAAGCAGTAAATAAAAGAAGTATTGTATAAAAATATCCGGGACATACCGAACCCGGTAGCTTAATAAACGACCATCTCGTTCAATCGTAAGTGATGCCGCTTGTTCTACCTTCTGTTTTCTTGTAATCGTGTCGTGCTCAGTCGGTGAGGCCTCGTTGACAGAAACAATGAGATCTCCTTCGGTCAGACCAACCGCTTTTGCCCATCCTAAACGATGCAAGTCGGTAATGACATAGGCATCCGTGTCATTTGTTTCATCGATACTGATCCCCATAAACGGTTCAAAGTTATTAAAAAATAAATAACAAAAAATAATCACAGTCATAACGGTCATGACCGTCATCACTTGTGTATAGGTTAAATTTAAACGTTTACCCATGACTGATTGCTCCATTTCTCAAACAAAATATTTTCTAGTTTAGTGTAGCACACATCTGTCAGTCGCTTCACTATCATCCCGACGCATTTATTCTTTTTAGACAGAAAAAAAGCTCGAGGGACATAAGCGCCACGAGCTTTTACCTTAACATTACCGAATTGTCGAAATATAGCCATTAGGGGAGGTAATGTTTTTCCTATGTAGTGACATAGTGTTTACTTCCCTTTTAGTGTAACATAGCGAGCGAACGATCGAACCGACAACCTTATACAACTTTCCGCCACGTGGTGTCGGTTTTACATTTTATCAAGTTATTAACTTGTCATTTTTTTCTACTGTTCTCTTCTAAAGAAACCAAACACACCGGCTGTTTGGACAATATTCGTGAATGCTTCTGGGTCTGTTTCATAAATGATCCGTTCTAAATCATATAATTCATATCGCGTAATGACAACGACTAACATCGACTTGTCTTCTTTTGTATAAGCCCCTCTTGCGGGTAAGATTGTAATCCCTCTAACCACTTGTTCATGAATGGCACTGGATAACTCATCTGTTTTCTTTGTAACAATCATCGCGGTGACTTTTTCATGTCGGGTATGAATACCATCAATCACTCTCGTCGCAACATAAAGCGCGAGTAAAGTATAGAGCGCATTTTCTGGTTCATTCAGTAACCCGGCGAAGAAGATGATGATCCCGTTGACAACCATCAGATACATACCAATGGGACGATCTTTCATGCGTGAGAGAATCATCGCTAAAATATCAGAGCCACCTGTCGATGCCCCCCATTTTAGCGTAATACCAACCGCAAATCCTCCAAGTACCCCGCCGAAAACCGCATTTAACATAATGTCATCAGAAAAACTATACACAGGAATGAGTTCTAGAAAGAACGTTGACATACCAACAGAAAGAATACTATATAAGGTAAAGTGTTTGCCTACTTTAAACCACCCCATCAAAAAGACTGGAATATTTAATAGTAAGAGCCAAATACCTGTTGAGATAAAATCAATATCAAAAAATTGGCTGAATACTGTTGATAATAGCTGGGCTACCCCAGTAAAACCACTCGCATAGACATCGGCACTAATGAAGAAAAAATTAAGTGCAAGCGCGTTAATCAGCGCACCTATAATCACGATTATAATTCGTTTCATTTCAAATAAAAACACGCAAGTTCCCTCCTAAATATATGGTTTCAAATCCTCTGATCCTTCTATTAAGTGCTACCCTACTTCACTCATCTTTACACTTTTGACTTATTTATCAAAAACCTTTGACGAACACCACCCTACACTATAAACTAGATAGTAATAGGATGCAAATCTTTTTCACTCGTCCTTAAGGAGGGAATATATATGACAGTTAAAATCATCGCGGATTCAGCGAGTGACTTGAGTCAAGCTGACTTTTCATCACTTAATATCACGCGTGTGAGTCTTTCAGTGTTACTTAATGAAGAAACATATTTAGATGGTGACAATATTGAACCACTGTTCGTTTATGATCAAATGCGCGCAGGAAAAAGTCCAAAAACATCACAGGTCACACCTGATCAGTTTGAAGCCGTCTTCAGACAATGTGCAAAAAACAAAGAAACATGCCTTTACTTAGCCTTTTCTTCTGCCTTATCGGGTACGTATCAATCAGCAACAATCGCAAGGGATGCCGTTCTTGATGACTACCCAGAAGCTGATATTCGTCTCATTGATACACTTTGTGCTTCATTTGGTTACGGCTTAGTCGTAAAAGAAGCGGCACGCCTCGCAAACGCAGGTCAAACGATTGATCAAATCGTCGCCCAAAGTCAGTACTACGCTGAACATATGGAACACATTTTCACGGTTGATGATTTGGAATACCTTTATCGTGGTGGACGCGTTTCTAAAACCGCTGCCTTTATGGGCACCTTACTTAAAATTAAGCCGATTCTTCATGTGGCTGACGGTAAGCTGATTCCATTAGAAAAAATACGCGGGACAAAAAAAGCTTACAAACGTCTACTTGATATGATGGAAGAACGCAGTGTCGATCTCACAAATCAAATCATTGGAATCAGTCACAGTGATTGTTTAGACAATGCTGAGATGTTGGCAGAACAAATTAAAGAACGATTCAACGTCAAAGAGGTTGAGATCCGTATGATTGGTTCCGCAATCGGCTCACATACTGGACCTGG
>JBNJFJ010000055.1:0-10686 GCA_051746745.1 Bacillota bacterium
GACTTCGATCAGTTTCGTTGCGCCCTCACCGTCTCTTGCGATTTCTTTTGCGAGCGTTTGGCACACATAGGTGAGTGCTTCTTCAAACAGTGGGTAATCCGCATGTTCGGTGGTGAGCGGTGTATGGTGTTGCTTACCGTTTGCTAGTACAAGCACCATATCATTGGTTGATGTATCACCGTCAACGGTGATCATATTAAACGACTGATTTGTGATAGCTTTTAACGATTGATCAAGGGCTTCTTTTTCAATATTGGCATCCGTCGTTATAAAGCTCAGCATCGTCGCCATATTCGGATTAATCATCCCAGAACCTTTAGCCGCACCGGCAATCGTCACCGTTTCACCTTCGATTTCAATCTGGACAGCGGCCCGCTTTTCTTTTGTATCCGTCGTAAGAATGGCCGTTTCAAACATATCACTCGTTTGCGTCTGTCGGTCCATCTCGGTAATGCCGACTTTAATTTTATCCATTGGCAACAATTCTCCGATCACACCCGTTGAGGCGACAGCGACATGATGTTTCAATACACCAAACTGTTCACTCATTAAGTCTCGCATTTTTAATGCATCTTTATCGCCTTGTTCACCGGTACAAGCATTAGCCACACCAGAATTAACAATAAGCGCTTGAATTTTACCGTCTACGTTTATACTTTCTTGCGTCACCTTTAGTGGTGCTGCTTGAAAACTATTTAATGTATAAACGCCCGCTGCTACAGCGGGTACATCTGAATAGAGCCAAGCTAAATCTAATTTCTTTTTTCTAATTCCAGCATGTAAGCCACCTGCTTCAAACCCCTTCGGGGTTGCGATATCCCCGCTTTCTAGTATTGTGATGTCTTTTTTTAATGTCGTCATCAATTTGCTCATCCCCTCTCACTCGAATTATGGATACAGTGGACTAAGATTTAGTCCTTCTGTTTCATCTAAACCATATATAAGATTCATATTTTGAATCGCTTGTCCTGATGCACCTTTTACTAAGTTATCAATCACCGATACAATGATCAGACGCTTGGTTCGTTCATCAACGGTGATGTGTAAATCACAATAATTAGAGCCATACACCTGTTTTGTTTCCGGTAGACTATGACTCGGTTTCACTCTGACAAAAGTGCGGTCTTGATAGAACGATATGAATCGTTCCCTAATCACCGCTTCACTCACACTTTCAGTCAAATTCACATACATGGTCACTAAGATGCCGCGTGTCATCGGTACGACGTGTGGCGTAAAATTAATAAAGATTGATTTTTCAGTCTTTTCAGATAAGAAACGTTCGATTTCTGGCGTATGTTTATGTGTTCCAATCGCGTACGCCCTTGTATTTTCATTCATCTCAGCGTAATGCATCCCTTGTGATAGTGAACGCCCAGCCCCAGAAACACCCGTCTTCCCGTCAACAATAATTGACTGTGAATCAATAAAGTCTTGGTCTATGATAGGCAGTAACCCGAGTAATGTTGCGGTTGGGTAACAGCCCGGGTTAGCGATTAACTGCGCCTGTTTAATTTCCTCTGGATACACATCCGCTAAGCCAAAGACGGCTTGTTTTAAATACGCTTCACTGGCAGTTGTTTTCTTATACCAGGCTTCATAGACGGCTGGGTCATCTAAGCGAAAATCACCCGATAAATCGATGATTTTAACATCTGTTTCTAATAAATCGGGCACCCACTGATGACTGACCGCTGGTGGTGTCGCAAAAAAGAGCACATCGATATGTTTTGCCACGTGTCCAACCGTTAGCTCTTCCATAGGGTTGTCAATGATCGATGCCAAATGCGGGTACACCTCACTGATCGGTGTGCCTTGTTTTGATTGCGAATAAAGATAAATTTTCTCTACCGCTTGGTGGTTGGTTAAAAAGCGCATTAATTCAATCGCACCGTAACCTGTCCCTCCAACAATACCTACGTTCATCTTCGTTTCCCCCTCTTAAAATCCGTTCCTCTTTGTGATTAATTATTATACTGTATTATGTATGTTTATACAACCTTTTTCATGATATTACTGCGTAAAAGTTATAAAATTGAATATTTATTCGTATTTTACGTATAAAATCACACAGAAAAACCCCTTCTTTTTGTCCAGTCATCATAACCAAACGATAAGAAGAGGTCATATCAATCCCCATATAATGAAAATTGCTGTTTAATTTTTTCCTTCAATCTTTTTATACATCTCTATCATCTCTCTTACGAGTGTGGCAATTGTTTCTGTGCTCATTAACTGATCTTCCGCGTGCATAAATAACATAGAAAATTCAACCGGCTCACCCGCTGCTTCTTTTTGAATAAGCGAGGCATGGACTTTATGTCCTTCAACAAAATAGTGATCTGCTTCTGTTAGTTTTTGTTCGGCTTGTTCGAAATGATTAGATTTTGCCTCATGGAGTGCCTCCATGACTAAACTTTTAGCTGTACCGACATTACTGATGATTTGAAAAGCAATCATCTCTAAACTTCCTTCTATCATTCAAGTCCCCATCCTTTAGCTACGAGTATTTTTCTGTAGATTTTATTTATTTTTTACGATTCTCTACTGTTTACCGTCAATTAATTTTAATGCTTGGGCTAAAACATTTTCTCCGTTCATCATGCCGTAATCTTTCATATCAATCGATTCGACCGGAATATTTTTACCAGCCATTTTCTTATCAAACTGTGGCTTCATATATCTCACCTGAGGCCCTAATAATAAGACATCAATATCTTTTTTCGCCATAATTTGATCGACTTCTGATGCCGATACAGCCGAAATATCCGATTCGAGCTTTTGAGTTTCGGCAACCTTCTGCATTTTCGATACGAGCAAACTTGTACTCATGCCTGCTGAACAGACTAATAAAATTGTTTTCATTTTCAACGACCTCCTAATGTATTCACAGCTTTTCTTTCATTTAATAAACGCTGATTTCATGATTTAGTACGACAGAACTGCTATCGTGATTCGACCAAACAAAAGCTTGACCAAGGCTTCAAGTAATCAAGTAAAAAGATCGCCTCTTGTTTGATCTTGCCAACGACATTGCGTTCACCTTGATTGTCGATCGCTGTTAAAGCAATTTGGGTTTCACCTTTGTATTGACCAAAAGCGTTGCTACCGATGATGACATCGCCTTTTTCAATCGACTGAACCTCACGTACTGGGAAATCCTCTCCCTTATATTTCACACGTGTTGCCGTTGAGCGAATTAAATATTCAGATCGGTCTCCTCTAAATATATGCGTTTCATCAAATAATATTGTCTTCTCTATCGCCGATAAATGCTGGATCGGTTCCACCGGCAGCAATGGATGCTTTGAATAGAACGCTTCTGACATACTTTTTAACTCTGCTTCACTCGCATAAGCATTACCGATAATTAAATCATCAATCGTATCCATTAAGCGGTAATGGGTCACTTGTGTTTGAATGTCCAACTTGCGGTGACTTTCAAGGGTACATAATCCCGACTGAACCGGCCAGGGGCCTAACTGTCCGACTTGTGATGTAACAAAGGCAGCCGTTGTAAGGCGATGCTCATTAAAGCGAGCGGTTGTCTCATCAAAATGCGCTTGTGAAATACCGGTGTATGTTTGCGGATAAAAATTATGCGAAGCACATAAGTAATCGGTATTAGGATGATAACTCATAATGTTATCAATATAGTTTGTTCCGCTACTCATGTTCACTTCAATCTTTAATCCGTAAGGATTCTTTGTCATCATTGCCTCTTCTAAACCAGTAAAACCTAAATCTAATCTAAGACCCGCCGCACCCAATTCGTTAAAAAAGCTCAAATCGTCATAACCAATCTCTAATTGTTTGAATAAGCTTGGACTAATATCTAATATTGTTTCCATACCAATAGTATTCCCATAATCAATCGTCCGTTTATATTTATTAATGACTTCCGTCGTATCGCCTTCAATTTCTAGTAAGCTTGTAAAAATTCTCGTAAAACCATACTTTCTGGCTAAATCAAGATAAGCTCGGTCTTCTTCAAATGTACTTTTAGACAAGTAGAGTGAGACGCCAATCCTTCGCATATGCATTCTCCTTTTTGTTGATTGTTATTCTAATTAATCAAATCGTTAAACTTAGTAGTTAAGACGTGTGTGTATGTTGTTGCGATTTATAGGTTGCCTCAATTTGCTTCAGCATCTCGGTAAACTTTTTCTTTTTTAAAAATGACCAGACCACTCCAACAAAAGCATCGTTTAACTTCTGTATGAAGCCACCATTTGTTTCTACTGTTTCAGAATAATGTAATTCACATGTTGTTTCATCAATAGGATGCATTTTATAAGTAACAGTAAATTTATTTTTATTACTGTTCGTCTGGTATTCATAGTATTCATTTTTAATGAGTGCTGTAACTTTAATTATGGCTGATGCCGATTTAGAAAATGTTTTCGTATACTGAAAGTCCACTAATGCTTCTTCTGTTAAATCTTGATCTGTTTGTTGCTTTATATCCGCTAATACCGAGCGAACAACCATGCCATAAAAATATTCGACCGGGACATTTAGTTTTTTTGAAAGCTCCATTTACTCCACCTGATCTTTTGATAATTTATGTTGTTTTTCTTTTCTGATCATTACAATACTTAATACGATTAAAAAGCCTGCTGTGACTAAACTCAAAAAGTCATAGGTGCCACTTTTTGCATCTGCTGCAAAAATAATCATTAAACAACCGATACTAAGAAAAAACAACCCCCATCTTCCCATGTTCAACATCCTTTTCACTTATGTCATATCTTAGCTTCTGGTCCTTGTTCTTCTAGCTTTCCGACGTTTTTCCATCACATAGTAACTGATAAACGATTCGGTATTACTAATTACAAGGCACGCTTCGAAAGTAAAGTACCGTACCCCAAGGTTCAGCTTTAATTGCGCTTTTAGCTATCTTCGCCGCTTCTTCTAAGTCACTTGCATTTGTTTCAAAATATAGTGAGATACCCTTCTTTTCTTTAAAAGTAAATGTTACATCGCCTGTATCAATGGCTGTTAGTAACTCAATAATCCGTTCTTGTTGTGTTGGCGAACTAATTTCTATCATTTTAAATTTCCCCTTTCCATTTATACTGTGAATGTATTTTTATCATTATTAATGAATAACCTGTCAAATGGTTATCTTCGAGTAATTTGAGAGACAAAGGACACTCATTAAAGTGGCCTTTGTCCAGCTATTTAATGTTATATTACTCTTGAGCAGATTCTGCCGATTCCGGTTCAACTTTATTAGCTGCCATGACAAATGGTACCCAAATAGCAAATGATGACAGCATTGCAACAAGCGTGACGATTGGCGCACGCCAGTCAGCACCTGTCGCTAAGAACGACAGTAAGAATGGCGGTGTAACCCATGCTACTTGTTGCGACACCGGATCTACTAATCCCACGATTGTAGCAAAGTAACCAATTGAAACGGAAACAACTGGCGCTAATAAGAACGGGAAGAACATGACTGGGTTTAACACGATTGGTAAACCAAACATAATCGGTTCATTAATGTTAAAAATACCAGGTCCAACCGAGAGGTTGGCAACTGTACGATAATCTTTACGTTTGGAGAACATAATAATCGCAATGATTAAAACAATTGTCCCCCCGGAACCACCAAACCATGAGTAAGCATCAAACGATCCTCTTACCCACTTATAGCCCTCTTCAAGTACAAGTTCCGTACCACCTTGTTGGAACAAGTTAATGTTTTCAATTTGTGCAACACCGAATACACCCTCTAAAATTGGTGCTAATACGTTTGGTCCATGAATACCGAAGAACCAGAATAATTGAACAAATAGTGTAACTAAGATAACGGCTCCAAAACCTTGTGATAAACCAAGGAGCGGTCTAGCAATTGTTTCTTGTGTCCAATCTAAGAACGTCATACCTGGAACTAGTTTCGCAAATATGAAGTAGAAAATTGATGCGACATAAAGGGCAATTGTTGCAGGAATAATCGATGCAAAAGCTTTAGAAACAGCTGGTGGTACCGTATCAGGTAATTTAATTGTAATATTTGCAAGCATCAATTTAGCAAAAATAAGTGTTGATACAAAACCGATAATCATTGCCGTAAAGAAAAGGTTACCGTTTAAGTTTCCTAAAGGAATCCAGCCCCAACCACCAGCGGTAATGTCAGTAGCTGTCGCAGCCCAACCAGCTTCGTTAATCGAAGCAATTGTCCCTTCGTCTAAATTCAAGCCGCTTAATGTACCAGAGAATGAGAATGTTAACCCAGCGACTGTCGCAGCTGTAGATACAATCCCACCAGAAAGTTCATTGACACCATAGGCTTTAGCTAAGTTATATCCCCATGAAAAGACGAAGATCAACCCGGCAATGGCCAAGGTCCCATTCCAGACAAAACCATTGATCCCAATGATTTCCCTAATAATCGGGATCGAGTTTCCATCATATCCATCAAAAAATTGCGGCGGTAAATCTCTAATAATTGCGTTAATCATAACCGCGACAGAACCAGCCATTGTTGCCGGAATCGTTCCAATAAAGGCATCTCTTAATGCGACTAAGTGTTTTTGTCCACCTATCTTACCTGCGATTGGAAGAAAATATTTCTCCAACCATAATGTTAAAGCGTTCATTCAAAAACCCCCTTAAAATTTTTACTGATGTTGTTCATGAACAGTTCGTTACCATTCATATCTAGCCACAGACTTGCTCATCACCCCTTTCACTATGCTACACATCATTTGTACCCATGTACCTCCAGGGTATGTAAGCGCTTAAGTTTAATGAGAAGTAAATACGTATAGCCTACGGCGCATATACCCTCATGCTCCTGTCGAGCCAGTATCTTTTAGAGTGAAAATTCACGTTAGTTCGGTCTAGACTAACGTTTTGTTTTCACTCTAATACCCGTTAATTAAATTGTGGCAAATATGCTTGATGGGCGACTAATAACTCATCTAACACAAGCTTCGCCCGGTCCTCATCCCCCACAAGTGGATTAAGCAAAAATGCAAGGAACGCCGCATTATAATCACCTGACATACTCGCTCGAATGACTTGTTCTTCAAATGCTTTCATTTTTAAAATATCGCCTTTGATTTGTTCAGGTAAAGCACCTGTTGCCAGTGGCCTTGGACCTGATTTTGTAATGACACAGTTTACTTCTACGACACTATCAAGCGGTAAATCTCGAATCGCCCCTTGGTTAAGGGTATTGACTGTCATAATCTCATGACTATCATTATATAAAGCTGACATTAAGCTACAGGCCACGTCACTATAATAAGCCCCGCCTCGGTCTTCTAATTCTTTCGGTTTCTCATGTAAGGTCGGCTGCTTATAGAGCTCGAATAATTTTCGTTCAACTTCTTGAACAACTTCCGATCGCGTGCCATTTTCATTATATGATTGAAGATCTTTTGCTAGCATCGCTTCTTGTTTGTAATAATACTGATGATATGGATTCGGTAATAACTGCAGCGATTTTAAAAATGTTTCTGTCCAACCAAGGCTGACAATATTAGCAGGTGAATAATTAACCACTTGTTCAATCAGACGATCAAGAACAGCTTGGGTCTGGTCTTCTCCATCCACGAACACCTTTTTACCGTAGACAAAGTGATTCAGTCCAACAAATTCAATCCGGACAGATGACGGGTTTACCGCTAACACTTCCGCAATAGATTGTTGCATGTTAAATGGAATGTTACAGACCCCAATCACTTTCTTATGCGGGCTATGCTTTAGTAAAGCTTCGGTGACAATACCAGCTGGATTGGTAAAGTTAATCATCCAAGCTTCCGGGCAAATGTCATGAATATCTTTAGCAATATCAAGTAACACGGGAATGGTTCTAAACGCTTTAAAAATACCACCCGCACCATTTGTCTCTTGACCAATCATCCCGTGAGACAATGGAATACGTTCATCTTTCTCACGTGCTTTTAATCCGCCCACTCTTAGTTGCGTTGACACAAAAGCCGCTCCCCTAAGCGCCTCTTTTCGATCTGTCGTCCAAGATAATTGAATCGATACGCCGGCTGCCTCAATCATTCTTTTGGCTAACTCACCGACAATCGTCAACTTATCATATCCTTCATCTATATCCACTAAGACAATCTTTGAGACAGGAAATGATGCATGACGTTTGATGAGACCTTCAACAATTTCCGGTGTATAACTAGATCCTCCCCCTACAATGACCAGCTTCATATTAAAAACTCCTTTTATTTACTTTGTAATAGCTTACAAAATAAATGTATCATACAATTAACTTATTGTAAATACATTTAGCAGAAAAATATTTTTTAATACTTATTTGTTACTACTTTTAAAAATATTTGTTATACTTGTATAAAGACGTCTTAAACAGGGAGGGAGATTAATTATGGCAGAAAAAAAGGCACTCCACGCCTTTATTAAAGAAGAATTGATTGAGCGGATTAAGTCTAACGCTTATAAAGTAGGCGATCAATTCCCAACCGAACATGATATATGTAAAGAATTTAACGTGAGTCGCACAACGGTACGCATCGCACTGTCTCAACTTGTACAAGAAGGTTACTTGATTAGACAACGTGGTAAAGGAAGCTTTGTCGCTGAACCAAAAGCACATCAAACACTTTCACATACAAACGACCACTTTGATCAACAATTAAAAGCGCAAGGTAAAGAAGGAAAGATCATCGCTAAAACGATTGAAGTGATTGCCGCAAAAGGCTCTAAACAAGAGCGCTTCGGGTTAAATGAAGCCGATCCCATTCAAAAGATTAAACGGATTCGAATGGTTAATAATGAAATAACCCAATATGAGATTGCCTATATTCCTTGGCAAATTGCTCCCGGGATCAAGAAAGAACAAGTGGAACACTCGCTCTACCAAACCTTAACGAACGATTATAATATTGACATTCATAAAACAACAGAAATCTTAGAAATTACACTGGCCGATAAAGACATCAGCTACTATTTAGATTGTGAAGTCGGGCAACCTTGCTTTTTTATTGAAACAATTGCCGAAGATAAAGCTGGTAGAGTGATTGAATTTTCTCGTTCTTACTTTAGAGGCGATAAGACAAGCTTTAAAGTTGAACGTTTCTACTAAGTTTTAAATGTATATACATTTAAACTAATAATCGAGGAGGATTCTCATGAAGGTTATTATTAATGCAGATGATTTTGGTTTAACAGAAGGCATCAACAACGGCATCTTAACAGCTCACACCAAAGGCGTGGTTACTCGGGCAACACTTATGATGAATGGGATGGCCGTTGAGCATGCCATTCAGCTAGCAAAAGCACACCCTCGTTTAAAAGTTGGGATTCATTTAGCTCTTTCTTACGGAAAACCACTCAACAAAAACGTTGATTTACTTGTAGATGAATTAAACACATTCAAATTCACCAAGTACGAAACAGACTTAACCCCTTCAGAAATTGAACAAGTTGAACAAGAGTGGGATACACAAATACAAGCATTTTTAAAGACAGGATTAACGCTTGATCATATTGATAGCCACCACCACGTACATGGCTGGGCCTGTCTACAACCTGTCGTGAAACGCTTATTTGATAAGTATCAATTACCTTTCCGCTATACGAAACAGTTAGATAATCCAACGGAGATGGCATTGACTGAAAGCTTGTGGTTAGATTTTTACGGGGAGTTAGCACAACCGAACTTATTTGAACAACTGTTAAAACAACAAGTAGAGACAATTGAAGTCATGGCCCATCCTGCTTACGTGGATGAGACCTTACTTAAAACATCGTCTTATACTTACGAACGAGAGCGTGAGCTTGACGTTCTGACATCACTTAATGTCCCTGAAACAATTAAACTTATCTAAAGAATCCCATCAAGCTTAAATATAAAACGTGTTTAATCTTAATGTATTATTTTGATTATTTATCATCTGGTGGATGATACGACATTTTAGCTAAGAAAAATACTTGTCACTTGTTTTTATAAATATTCAGGAGATGATCTTATGAAAAAGAAGGTTATAGTGTTTTTCATTATAGCGTTAACTCTTTTACTCCCCATCGCGATTAATACATTTAGTGAACTCGTAGCACCGAATAAGATTTTATTCGTGGGCCATCAAGTAAATGAATATCAAGGTGAGTTTACTAAAGAAATTAAAGATGAAAAGAAGATATTAAAATTCGAGGAGATATTTGACCATTTAGTTTTTGTAACGGAAGAATGGTATCCAGAAAAACCAGCTGATCTCGTTTTTAGACTTGATCATAAAGAAGGGATATTTACACATTTTTATAAAGTGTGGGTTAATGACCGAGAGGCGATTGTTTTAGGTGCGTTTGATTCAGAAAATGGTCTAACCACTATAGCTAAACTATCTAATAAACAAGTGAATGACTTAGAAGCTCTTATTGAAGAATGACCACTATAAAAGATAATAAGATTGTTTTCACGCATTACCAAGAAAACAATCTCTTTTTATTCCTTTAACTTTCTCATTATCCAAGAAAAAATCACCACACAAGTGATATTAGTCGATAGGAACAAGCCATCATCCTAATTTTAAAATTACACCCTTCTTCCATCAACTAGATAGATAGTGTAAGTCTTTTATTCTATTCCATCACGGCTACACCCGTGTTCCTATCTACATTTGCTTTTATTGAGACGGGGTTATTGTTAAAAGGTTTATCGTTTTTACTATCTGGTTAATGTTATCTTTAAGATCT
>JBNJFJ010000055.1:10786-12625 GCA_051746745.1 Bacillota bacterium
TACACCCGTGTTCCTATCTACATTTGCTTTTATTGAGACGGGGTTATTGTTAAAAGGTTTATCGTTTTTACTATCTGGTTAATGTTATCTTTAAGATCTCGTACTTTCTATCATGATGGTTTATTGGCCCGTTTAAATAACTACTATCAGCTACCATTAAAACTATTATTTATCTCACTCTTTCTTTTATGCTTTTATCAGGAATTACTTTACTCTTTTAAACGCTTAAAAATCATGGATTTAATTAAATATGCGCTACTACCAGCTGTCTTCATACTTTTAACAAACTGGTTAATAAGCTTGTTGCCGTTACTAGCAAAATCAAGCGGAGCTGAAGTAACTTATTCTATTGATTACCTGCTTATTATTTCCATAGTAATTGTCGCCCCTATATACGAAGAATTTTACTATCGGTTTATCTTTATGAACAACGCATGGGCATTAGAAACAAAGATCCCGCTTGTCATAATATCAGCCTTAGCTTTCGCGTGTGCACATGGCTTACCCCTAGAAGTTGATATTTTAAGTGTTGTTCAACTTTCAATTTTAGGATTAGGATCGATGCTTATATACACAATATTCTCTATAGAATATGCCTGCACGCTTTTTACAATCGTCCACTTCTTTTAGTCTTACTCTTTTAGTACAGTCATTTTTATCTCTTCTACACAGTAACCTTTTTTAAGGTTAGAAGCTAAATTAAAAGAAAACGGTCATCACTATTACGCTACAAGTGACGACCGTTTCTATTTAATTTACTGTATTCTTGAGCGTGCCAATACCTTCAATTTCACAGACAACCTCATCACCTGATTGTAATAATCGTGGCGGTTTTTCCGCAAAACCAACACCGTGCGGTGTCCCGGTTAAAATAAGATCACCTGGTTCCAGCGTGATTAAGTTAGAGATAAAGGCAATGAGTGTTGGGATATTAAAAATCAATTGATTGGTCGATGACGCTTGGCGCACTTCGCCGTTAACTGTTGACTTAATTGCGAGCTTGGAGGCATCGTTTAATTCATCGGTGGTGACAATGACTGGACCAACAGGTGTTGACTTATCTAATGTTTTCCCTTGCAGCCACTGAGGCGTACGTTTTTGTAAGTCACGAGCTGAGATGTCATTAGCAATTGTATAGCCTAATATGTAATCAAGTGCCTCTGACTCCGTTACTTCTGTACATGTCTTGCCAATCACACAAGCAAGTTCTACTTCATAATCAAGTTGATCTGATTTAGCCATCCCCATAATATCAGTGTCATGACCAATTAACGCATTCGGGAATTTTGAAAAGAGCACGGGTAACGTTGGCACATCATGCCCCATCTCTTTCACGTGATCTAAATAATTCACACCGACACAAATAATTTTACTTGGACGCGTCACCACAGGTCCAAATTCGATCGACGCCGCTTTGACCCCTGCTGTTTCTGGTACTTTTCCAAGCGCCTCTTTTAACGCTGATAGTGATGGTAACTGGCGGTAAAATAATTCAGGATCACTGGTGATGGATGACTTTACCGCTTCATCTGTCACATAGGTTTTTAATGTGTCTACAGGATAAATGTACTCGTCTTTGAGTAAACCGACTTGATAAGCATCTTTTGTGTCCTTCAAACGATACGTTAATAGTCTCATCAAGATTCCCCCTCTTCCTCATCAACTAAGACAACGTTAACGGGGTGTTCGAGTGTATGACCAATCACACACCCTCGCTTCGCTTTTAACTTTAGCTTCTTAGCAAGAGCCGCGTCAAGCGCATCAACAAAGTGAATGTTCACGGTAACGTCTGATACTCGGCGCGGCTTTAAAGTGTCGTCACTTATTGACGTGACCGTT
>JBNJFJ010000056.1:0-12489 GCA_051746745.1 Bacillota bacterium
GATAATAGCAAGGAAAGTGTTACTAGCAATTCTCATCGCTTGTTCATTAAAATTAAACTTTGGATGGTGATGGGGATAAAATGGACCGTCTGTTCTTGCGCCCGTGAAGAAAAAAGCGCCTGGTTTTTCTAATAAGTAATAACTAAAGTCTTCACCTGTCATCGAAGGACGGGTGAAAGAAGCATTTGATACTCCTGGTATTTCTTTAGCAATATCAATGACCCGCTTAGCTTCAGCTTCATGATTAACAACCGGCGGGTAACCTTTCA
The DNA here is from genome assembly GCA_051746745.1 of Bacillota bacterium. Taxonomy (GTDB): domain Bacteria; phylum Bacillota; class Bacilli; order Bacillales; family Amphibacillaceae; genus Halolactibacillus. Next base: position 270 of record JBNJFJ010000056.1, read on the forward strand.
TATAATCAAAATCAATCGTAATACCATAACGTGATTCAAATGATTCAATAATCGCTGTCATTTCTTGAATGATTTGTGTTTGAACTTCCGTAGAAAATGTTCGAACAGTGCCTTCTAGCGTCGCTTTACCAGCAATGATATTAAACGCGTTCCCAGCTTCAAATTTACCAATACTTAAAACCGCTGTATCTAACGGATCAATCCGGCGACTGACAATCGTTTGGCATTCACTGACGAGGGCACTCGCAATTACGACTGCATCTTTTGTATCATGCGGCATCGCTCCGTGCCCACCGACACCATTGACCTCAATTGTAAAGCGATCAGCACCTGCCATAAAGTCCCCCGTTGTTGTATGAATGGTCCCAACAGGTAAGCTCGCCCAAAGGTGTGTCCCAAAGACATAGTCCACCCCTTCAAGCGCCCCGTCTTTAATCATTGGTGCCGCCCCTCCTGGTGCAACTTCTTCAGCGGGTTGATGAATCAACACAACGTTACCCGATAAATCCTGTTTTTGTTGATGCAAGATTTTTGCCGTGACAAGCAGTGTCGCAGTATGACCATCATGACCGCAGGCATGCATCACACCGGGGACAGTTGATTTGTAGGGGGTGTCTTTTTGATCTTGAATCGGTAAAGCATCAAAGTCGGCCCTTAAGGCAATCGTTTTACCCGGCTTTGTTCCTTTAATTGTCGCAACAATCCCGTGACCCCCGATATGCCTTTCATAGTCGATGCCTAACTGGTCATAGTAGTGACAAATATAATCTGCTGTTTTTGCTTCATGAAATGATAATTCTGGATGTTGATGTAAGTAACGTCTGATGTTAATCATTTCGTTATAGTCTGTGTCCGACACATAATTATTCATTGTCATTAAATTCACCCTCATAATATGTTTTCGCTATTATAACATAACTCATTATTATGATGTATGATCAACTTCGGGTATTGTTTTTCATTCGTATCGGTTTCATTTATAATGAAAGAAGCAGGTATTTTATATAGAAATGGGTGAAGGAAATGTCAAACGTGTTAAAAACAGTCATTGCACTTATTATTATTTTATTTGGTGGCGTATTGTTATTAGAGAATCTTGATGTCTATACGTTCAATCTTGATGATGTGTTTCCGTATCTTCTAGCAGGATTTTTATTGTTGGTCGGGCTCTATTTATTTATCAAAGGTTTGCAAGGGTTTAGTGGTCTATTTACCGGCGTTTTTCTCGCGGTTTACGGTGCGCTCGTTTTACTTGGTCAACAAAATATCATAGATTTTGAATTTGATGATGTGTTTGATTTATGGCCACTGATTCTCATCTTTATAGGCTTATCTTTACTTGGTGTGACAGCTAAAGTGAAAGAAAAAATGTGGAAAAGAAAAGCAAAACAACAAAGAACACATCAAGTGAAATATTCTATTGGAGAGGATCACCAAACTGGAGAGTGGCACGTGAAGCCAACCCATCGTTCCAATTTATTTGGACAACAGTCGTTTGACTTTACTGATGCGATTCTTGAAGAAGGTGAAACGCCTTTTACCTTGAATGGTTTAGCTGGTGAGATTGTGATTATATTACCGGATACGTTAGCTGTAAATCTCTATGCGGAAGTGAAGGCAGGAGAAATTTTATTGTTCCAACAAAAAACAGAAGGCATAAACAAAGAAATGGTCTATGAAACAGATGGTTATAATGAAGCGACACGTAAACTGAAAATTGATATCCGTTTAACATCAGGCTCTATTCGGATTATTCAAGCTTAATGCGTAGGCCGTTCTGCTTTCGTCTTTGACATTGGTATAATATAATCGATTGTAGCGTCAAAGAAAGCGATAAGGAGCGACACCATGAGAAACAGTCAAGAAGTTAAACGATTCATGATTCAAGTGAAAAATTATATAAAGAACGGTTTTAAAAAAGGTTGGCAGTCTTTATCAAAACACCGCTGGCTTAAACATCTTACACTTAGTATCGTGTCAGTGATCTTATTAAGTAGCATCGGCTTTTTCTTCATCATTTATGGTGGGGGGTTAATTGTCGATGAGAAAAAGATGGTTTTACCGGCGACGACGATGGTCGAGACAACAAACGGAGAGTATGCGGGGAGATTGTATACGGAAAATCGTTTGTTAACACCACTATCAGACGTGCCAGACCATGTGTTAACGGCTTTTATCGCGACAGAAGATGAACGCTTTTATTCACATGCGGGCGTTGATTTTCGGTCTGTCTTACGGGCGGTTTATAAAGATATTATTGCCCTAGATAAAGTCGAAGGGGCTAGTACGATCACGCAACAGTTGAGTAAGAATTTATTTTTAACGAATGATCAATCATGGATGCGTAAAACAAAAGAAGTGATGGCGTCGATGTATTTAGAGCGCAATTATACGAAGAACGATATTTTAGAATTGTATTTAAATCAACTGTATTTCGCCCATGGTGTGTATGGGATTGAAACAGCTAGTCAATATTTCTTTAGTAAATCTGTGAGTGACTTAACCGTTACAGAGGGTGCGCTGCTTGCAGGCATGATTAAAGGCCCTAACATTTACTCACCATATATTAGTGAAGAAAACGCCGCAGCAAGACGTAATGTTGTGTTAAACCAAATGCACCGAGTAGGATATTTAGAAACGGAAGAATTATTACAATTTCAAGGGCAAGGCTTGGGTGTAACACCGCAACCTGAAGCGGTGCCCCCTTATATTGATGATTACCTTGAGGTGGTTATTCAAGAAATTGAATCAAGGTATAATATCACTCGAGACGAGTTACAGCGTGGTGGTTATAGAGTGACTGTTCATATGGATCTAGATATGCAAAAGCAAGCTTATGAACATGTGACTAACACTGCGTATTACCAAGCTTCAAACGATAAGGTAGAGGCAAGTGTTGTCATTGTAGATAAAGAAACGACTGGTTTAAAAGTCGTTATTGGTGGACGTGATTATACGATAGGTCAGGCGCATCATCAAGCTCTTGTCACACATCAACCCGGTTCAGCAATAAAACCGCTCGCCGTATACACACCAGCTTTAGAAAAAGGCTACCACCCCTATTCCTTACTTGCTGATGAACAAAAAGACTTTGATGGTTATACGGTGAGAAATGCCAATAATCAATATGAAGGTGATATCCCGTTAGTGGAGGCTTTAGCCGAATCGAAAAATACAACCGCCGTTTCCTTATTTAACGATATAGGCATTGAGACAGGTAAAGATTATTTAGATCGACTTAACCTATCAACTAAAGATGACGGACTAGCGATTGCCTTAGGTGGTTTATCAAGTGGTTATACACCGATTCAGATGGCAACAGCATATAATACGTATCTAAATGAAGGTGTTTATCGTGATAGCTCGGCAGTGATCTCTATCTCTGATCGTAACGGTGTTCAGATTACTTCAGCAGATCGAGCAGAAACACAAGTATTTGAAGAACAGTCAACGTGGTATACGTTAAATATGCTTGAAAGAGTTGTGACAGATGGTACGGCAAGTGGCTATGACTATTCAGGCGATTTAGCCGGAAAAACTGGGTCAACGCAGCATGACTCTGTAGAAGGCGCGACCAAAGATGCATGGTTTGTTGGATTAACACCTGACTTTACAGTATCTACTTGGATAGGTTTTGATCAGAGTGATGATGCACACTATTTAACAAAAGGTAGTTCTCAAGCCGTTCAATTAACGAAAGCACTACTAACAGATATTAATCAAACAGATTATATTAAAAAAGGGTTTGATCGTCCGAATGAGGTAGAGGATTTACCTGAGCCTATCACGTTGCCAGAAATCACTGATTTGAATGCGTCCTTTAGTCTAGGTGGATTTAATTTACTGAGAGCAGAATTAACGTGGTCAACATCTACAGATGACCGTATTATTTATCATATTTATGAGGTCACTGAAGACGGTAAAAAATTGATTGGTAAAACTACGGGTGAAGGATCTTATACCATTAAACGACCGTCGATTTTACAAATGACGCGTTACTATGTTGAACCAATCAATCCTCTAACAAATCAAACAGGTGAGTTATCAAATCCAGCGATGTTATTGTTGTTTGAGTAATTAATTGAGAGGGAACATCATTAACAGTGAAAAATTATGAAAGGGAGGAATCAGTAATGAAAGTAACAGTCGTAGGTTTTTGGGGAGCTTATCCAGAGGAAAATGAAGCAACGTCAAGTTATCTTATTGAAAAGGATGGTTTTAAATTATTACTTGATTGCGGTAGTGGTGCACTCAGTCAGTTGCCGAAATATGCTGATCCATATGATCTAGATGCCGTTATCCTGACACATTATCATAATGATCATATCGCAGATATTGGGGTGTTACAGTATCATATGCTTGTACAAAATGGTATCAGACAACAAGAAAAAACATTACCGATTTATGGTCACGCGTTTGATCCAGATCAGTTTTCGCGCCTGACTCATAATTTTACGAAAGGGCATACCTATGATCCTATCGCTCCACTTGAGCTAGGACCTTTTACGATTAGTTTCTTCGAAACAGATCATCCGGTTATTTGCTTTGCGATGCGTATATCTGATGGAGAGAGCACCTTTGTCTTTACAGCTGACTCTAGCTATAAAGAGGGCTTCATTTCGTTCAGTGATGATGCAGACTTATTAATAACGGACTGCAATTTTTACGAAGGGCAAGACGGTACAAAGGCCGGTCACATGAACAGTAAGGAATGTGCAATAATTGCTGAAAAAGCGGGAGTTAAGCAGCTGGTCTTATCACACCATCCACACTTTGGTGATAGAAATGAATTAGTATCTGAAGCAGAAAAGTATTTCCGGGGAAATACTCAACTGGCTGAGTCAGGATTAACCGTTCATCTTGGTTGATATTTACAATCATTTCTTATAGTATAGATAATGAAGTAAAATGAAAACAATATTGAGGGGGAAATAATGTGAAATTTATAGATAATGAAGGTATCACAGATCCTTATATTAACTTGGCGATTGAAGAGTATGTATTAAATAACTTTGGGGAGAAGGATACATACTTGCTCTTCTATATCAATAAACCATCTATTATTATCGGTCGAAACCAAAACTCGATTGAAGAAATCAATACGAAGTACGTTGATGAGAATAATATCAAAGTTGTGCGCCGTTTATCTGGTGGTGGTGCTGTCTATCATGATGAAGGTAATTTGAATTTTAGTTTTATTACGAAAGATGACGGTGAAAGTTTTCACAATTTCCAGAAGTTCACAGAACCTGTTGTAGAAGCGCTGCATGATTTAGGTGTACCAGCTGAACTAAGTGGACGAAATGATTTAGTCGCAGATGGGCGTAAAATTTCAGGTAATGCTCAGTTCACGACGAAAGGTCGCATGTTTAGTCACGGCACACTTATGTTTAACTCAGAGATTGAGAATGTTGTTGCAGCACTCAATGTGAGTGAAGAGAAAATTAAATCTAAAGGGATTAAGTCCATTCGTAGTCGTGTGGCGAATATTACGGAGTTCCTTGATAATAATATGACAATGGAAGAATTTAAAACGCAATTGCTACAGCATCTGTTTGATGTTGAAGATATCAACGATGTACCGAGATATAAGTTAACAGATGAAGATTGGGAAAAAATCCATGAAATTTCTAAAGCTCGTTACCAGAATTGGGATTGGAACTTCGGAAAGTCACCTAAGTTTGACATTCGTAAATCTCATAAGTTCCCTGCGGGACTTGTGGATGTTCGAATGGATGTTTCTAAAGGGCAAATTAAGAGTTGTAAAATTTATGGTGACTTTTTCGGTGTTGGAGATGTGACAGTAATTGAAGAAGCACTAATCGATACGCGTTATCAAAAAGAAGCGATTGAAAAAGCGCTTGAAGAAATCGATGTTCCTCATTATCTTGGAAAGATTTCTAAAGAAGATTTAATTGAATTAATCTATTAAAAAATAAGTAGGTAGCCGTGTTTTTAGCATGCTACCTACTTTGGTTTTTTAAAGTTAATTAAATGATCTTTTGGATCGATATAAAACTCATGTGGAGGTCGATAAGTGATTAATCCGCGTTTCATTAATTTGTGATAGCTTACTTTTAAATAAGGATCACCGTGAATAACTGGTATCTCACCTGTTAGGTCGATATACTGATCGACAGCTCGTTGGGTATAATCTAAATTTTCAGCAAGATGTCTTTGATCTTCATCAAAGATATCATAGGTTTCTTTAGACATATAATATGTCTGCACCGGAATGGCATTTAAGTAAGGGGCGAGTTCATAATAATTAATAGTTAAATCATCATTGATCAACATACTAAGCGGAACATGATCTGGTAATGCATTCATATACTGTCTAATGGCTTGTTTCAACTCATGTAGCGATACATCTTTAACCGGATATGTTTTCTCTTTTTTCTTTCTAAATAGACTCCACACAGTTTTCGCCACCTTCTTTTTTTCTTTATATTTATTATATCAAAAAAGCGCTTACATTTATACTGTCTATCATGTTGATTTTTTCAAAATTTTGTTGCTTTTCATCGAGTATAATGTATAATTTTAATTAATAGTAATTTTTACTAAATTTTTGATGAAAGGGTGTTTGAATTGGATTTTGAAAAAAGAATAACGTATCAGCTATCAGATACCACTATGGCATTAATACCGACAGAAGTAGACGGTGAGTGGCACACACTTGTTTACGATGAAAAAGAACCCTCAACTCTCCTCATTGCAGACTCTCCCCATCACCTTGTAAATGAAGCATGTGAAAATTATGGTGAAAAAATGATATCAAGAATGGATGGCGCAAAAATATTATGTGATTTTAGTAGTAAAGCACCTATTGCCGTCAGTTCAATCCACAACCTTTTTTTCTTTCCTAATGAATCTCCATCTAGCTCATCATGTTCTTGGTTTTCTCACTCTCACATAAGGAAAATTTTAAGTGGTGATTTTGGTGGCTCTAAATTGCTATTCCGAAATGGCTTTGAGTTATATATTCCTACATCGAAAGGTGTGATGAATAATCAAGTTTTTAGAACAGCCCAGTATCGCTATATTTTATCTGAACATTTAAAGAAGGGGCAACAAAAGCAAGTATTAGAAAATATTCTTAAAGTCTTTGGAGCATACAAAGATACGCCATATGTGTGAATGGAATTGAGCAAGTAGTACCACGGATAGTTGTATTCTACGACAGTTTTATATCTATCAAGAAAGCCTAAAATCTTATGATAACAAGATGATAGGCTTTTTGTTTTCTTATTTTTTTATTGGGGAATACTTGGGGAGATGGGAGGCTAGAATATGACTGTTAGCCACATCATTACATTGTTGTTCATCGGCTACCTTGTTTTCAGTATCGATAAAAAACAAGATAGCTTTCCCGTGCCGGCGATTCTGGTGCTTATAGGTATGGGGTTATCGCTAGTCACTTATTTTTCTAATATAGAAGTAACGGAAATAATTATTTACAATATCTTCATACCACCGTTACTATTTATTTCCGCTTATCAATTTCCAATAGAGGGTTTTTTAAAAAATAGAAAGTTAATTCTCGGTTTAGCCACCATAGGTCTATTATTGATGGTATTACTACTAGGCGGGGCGATTTATGGGATCGGTTTATTATTTTTTTCTCTACCACTGACTTCCGCGTTACTACTAGCATCAATCTTGACACCAACAGATCCAGTATCTGTTGTCTCCATTATTAAACAAGCAACAGGAGATGAAGATTTAGCACATACAGTTGAAGGTGAGTCAATGCTAAACGATGGCACATCTGTTGTTGTGTTTTCGTCACTCTTAGCGCTTTATCAACAACCTAATAGCGTAAGCTTTGCCACATTTCTTTTGGATTTTTTCATTGTATTTGCTGGTGGTACACTAATTGGAGTGATTTTCGGATGGTTAGTAGTTAAAATCATTCATTATTCACACCATCCTCATTATCAGCTAATGCTCAGTATTGTGCTTGCCTATGGGTCATTCATTACCGCAGAACATTTTGGGCTTTCGGGTGTTTTGGCTGTTGTTGCAAGCGGTATGATGATTTCTTATGCCTTTGGTCAAACTGAGAAAGAAGACCACTTCCGTAGCCAACTTGATGGTTTTTGGGAGATTGTTGAACTATCGTTACTGGCCGTATTGTTTTTGGTTATCGGGATCGAAGTGACGGAATATTTACGTTGGTCTTTTGTTCTATTTTCTAGTGTTGTTTTCATCTTAACCATTATAATTCGACTGATTGTCATCTATGTCATGACCAGTCTGTTAGATACGCATAATCTTCAATATAACCTGCTTATTACTTGGTCAGGACTTAAAGGTTCTATGTCTGTTTTCTTAATTCTTACGCTACATGCCCGAGTTAATACTGGCCCAGTGATTAACAATATTGTTGGTATTAGTTTTATGGTTGTATTGTTGTCATTAATTATTCAAAGTCTTACGGTTGCTCCACTCGCTAAAAAATTACTGAAGAAGCCATGAGCACAAAGCTAATTTGAGCTTTGTGCTCATTTTAAGAGATATTGGACAAAGATGTCTGATTGAAAGTAACCGTTGGCTTTTGGTAAAGAGAATGATTGCTTATTTGTGTTTGGCACTTGAGTTCAATAAGTATAGCTTCAACCTTTTTTCTTATAGCTGGATTGAAAAAGTCACGTCGTTCTTCCTTCTTATCTAAAATGAACAAAAATGATGTAAATACATCGTTGGAACCCAATGGTTGAATGAATAGCCGTTCTTTATGCATTATTTCTTTTAATGAACGTCTTTGCTCTTTAGCCTGTACTAACATACGCTCGATAAGCACAATAAAAGCCTCGGATAATTTAATATCAGAAGTTTGGCTCAGTTTTTTTCTTTCAATCTCTAACGTATCAATAGTAAAAGATAAAAAAATGTAGTGTGATAATATAGGGAATTGGTTTTCATGTAAGTGATTCATATGCTATCCCTCCCGTTAATAAGAACGTTAGTTCTCATTTTATCATGTTGTCAGTTAAAAGAAAAGCGTTATATTTTATCAAAATTCGGGAATAAGTAACCATAGGACATCTTGTATCGTCCAATAAGTCAAAAGGGGGAGTTCACCTTGTCACAACCATTACCAGATACCATTACATGGGATCAAGTTACAGAGCTCCTCAGAGCGAGTGAATACGAAGAATTACTTGAACGTTTATTGTTTATTTATGAAGGATTTGGTCCACTACCGGGAATTTTATTACCATTTTTAGAAGCGTTGTTCCCGTTTCTGCCGATTTTTGTATTCGTTATGGCTAATGCAGCAGCCTATGGGCTGTTAAGAGGTTTTGTTTACTCGTGGATAGGTGGGGTCGCAGGCTCCATTGTTGTCTTTTTAATCATACGGCATTTTCGACATGTGACCGTTATAAAATGGATTTATACCAATAGACAAGTCAAGCGTGTAACAAGTTGGGTTGAGCGGCATGGGTTTGGGCCACTCTTTATTATGCTGTGTTTCCCGTTCTCGCCTTCAGCGATCATTAATCTTGTCTCTGCGATTTCACGTGTAAGCTTTGTTCAGTTCTTCCTGGCGGTCGTCCTAGGAAAGATGGTCATGATTTTTTCGCTTGCTTACGTAGGTGACAGTTTAACTTCTTTTGCGGAAAATCCGGTGAAAACAATTTTAGTAGGGGTAGGTATTTCGCTATTTTGGATCTTAGGTAAGTACATTGAAAAATTCTTATTTAAAAAGGGGGAAATTCACCCAGATGAGTATGAATGAGAGGTGAGGGGAAATGAGTCAGCTATATAAAAGTCAAGATTTTCATATGGTGAAAGTACTGATGTTTTTCCTCATTCTCTTGTTGTTTTTTAAAACGTTTGTTTTTACTGTCTTTGTAGTGGATGGTCACTCAATGGAACCAACCCTTAATGATCAAGACTTTATTATGATTGATACGTGGGGGTATAAATATCAACCTGTTGAACGTTTCGATGTGGTTGTCTTCAGGCGACGCGATGGGGCCTATTTTGTTAAACGCGTCATTGGTCTACCAGGAGAAACAGTTCAGTATCATCATCACACATTGTACATTAACAATAGCCCTGTAAACGAAGCCTATTTAACAAAAGAAGAGTTTAATATGATGGTTGATTTTGATTTAAGAATGATTCAAGAAGGACAAGTCATTCCAGAAGACCATTACTTTTTACTAGGAGATCACCGTTCACGTAGCTTAGATAGTCGGAATTTTGGTCTTATTCATAAAGAGCAACTAACCGGCAAGGTTATGGCAAGTTATTATCCAACAATGAAATGGATTCAATGAAACTTCATCCAAACTTATGTGGTGGAGTTTTTTTGTGGTTAAATTATAAGAATCACCACTATAGCTAGTAACTAAATAATGATGGAGTAAATAAGTTTAATTTCCTTCTGTTGATCTGTCGATATCTGGATGACTTATGTTAAAATAGGAACAAACGCTCGTAATTAAAAATGAGGTGATGATATGACTGTGCGATTTATTTTAGGTTCAAATACAACATCAACAAGTGATGTTGTAAGAGAAGAAATTAAAACAATGTTAAAACAGGAACCTTACGGTAAACCGATTATATTTATCGTGCCAGAACAGATGACGTTCCAACAAGAATATGCTTTATTAGAAGATGAGATAAAAGGTAGTATTAGAGCACAAGTACTTAGCTTCTCCCGTCTTGCTTTTAGAGTGATGGAAGAGACCGGTGGTGCAACGAAATCCATGATTACATCAACGGGTATTCAAATGATGCTTCGTAAAATTATTGAAGAACGAAAAACAGATTGGCATATGTTTCAACAGTCAGTTGACAAAAAAGGATTTATTGAACAACTAGAAGTGTTAATCACAGAGTTTAAACGTTATAAAATCACCCCTGAACAAATTGATCAAGCCTACAATGATAGTAATCAAAGTGACGGATTAAAAGATAAACTTGGCGATCTTCATTACATATATAGTCATTTAACGGAAGCTCTGGCTAAGCGCTTTATTGACGGAGAAGACCGGCTGCGTTTGTTAGAGGAAAAAGTGTTAGAATCTCAATATTTAAAAGATGCGACCATTTATATTGACGGTTTCCATCGCTTTACACCGCTCGAACAAGCAGTACTAACTAAATTAATGGGGCACACGAAAGATATCACACTGACATTGACGTTACCAGAGACGAAAACGGATCAAATTGAACCGTTTGATATCTTTACGCAAACAAAAGAAACACTTGATGATGTAATGGCGCTTGCGAAAGAAAGTGGACAACAAGTGGCGCTGACGCATGTATCACAAGCAAAAGAGGTGGCTCCTTTTATTAAACATTTAGACAGTGCTTTTGATACGCGCCCAATTGCTTCATTTCAAGGGCCTGTTGATTTGAAAGTTGCTTATGGTGTGCATCCGCGCGCAGAAATAGAAGGTGTAGCCCAAGAGATATTATCACTTGTAAGAGAAGAGGAATACCGTTACCGCGATATTGCTCTAATGGTAAGGGATGAAGGGTTATACCATGATTTAATTCATACCATTTTTGACGATTATGAGATCCCAGTGTTCATTGATGAAAAGGAGCCAATGATTAATCATCCACTCATTGAACTCATTCGTTCGCTCTTTGATGTTGTACAAACGGAGTGGCGTTACGATAGTATTTTCAGACTACTTAAAACAGGCTTTTTTCCAGTTGGTGATGAAACTCTTCAGTTTGATGACGATGCGATTGATACGTTAGAAAATTATATATTAGAATATGGCATTAAAGGACGTAAACGCTGGTTAAGTGAAGAAGCTTTTTATTATCAACGGTTTAGAGGATTTGATAAGAGAGTCAAAACAGATGAAGAAATTGAGATAGAAGAAAAAATTAATCGCTATCGTGAACATGTTGTCCACTTTCTTCAACCCATTGATAAAAAGTTAAAACAAAAATCATCTGTCAAAGAGAAAATCATAGCCTTATACGAATTCCTTGAACTAATTGGAGTAGATGTCACACTCGAACAATGGCAAGAAACGCTGGAACAACAAGGCGAAGTGAAAAAAGCACGTGATCAAGAACAAGTCTGGCAAGAAGTCATGCGTTTATTTGATGAAGTTGTTGAGATTATTGGTGATGAAACGATTAAAATAGAGACACTAAAAGAAGTGATAGAAACAGGGCTGGATAGCCTTACCTTTCAACATGTCCCCCCAACACTTGACCATGTGATTGTTGGTTC
>JBNJFJ010000057.1:0-12375 GCA_051746745.1 Bacillota bacterium
CCGCGGTAAATCAGACCTTCTTCGTATAATTTCACAAACACTTCTTTCACTGCTTCTGATAGTCCTTCATCTAACGTGAAGCGTTCACGTGAATAATCGAGACCAAGGCCCATCTTTTCCCACTGTGTACGAATAAATGAGGCATACTCTTCTTTCCAGTCCCAGGCTTTTTCTAAGAACTTTTCACGGCCTAAGTCGTAACGACTGACGCCTGTTTCTTTTAGTTTTGCTTCAACTTTTGCTTGTGTTGCAATACCGGCATGGTCCATACCTGGTAAGTATAAAACATCATAGCCTTGCATTCTTTTCATACGTGTGACAATGTCTTGCAGTGTTGTATCCCACGCATGACCGATGTGTAATTTCCCCGTCACGTTTGGCGGTGGAATGACAATCGTATAAGGTTCTTTCGTTTCATCATTTTTTGCTTCAAAGAATTTACCGTCAACCCAGTACTTATACCGGCCTTTTTCTACAGCCGTTGAATCGTACTTTGGCGGTAAGTTGTGTGTGTTTTCCATCTATTTTGCCTCCCTTAAATATAAAAAACTCAAATCATCCCCTTAATAATAAAGGACGAATTGAGTTACATTTCCGTGGTACCACCTTTGTTTATAGCAACATCGCTATACACTTCATGCATTGATAACGGTATGTGACCGGCTTAACCTACTGATTGTTCAATTAAGCTACATCCGAGGCTACCTTCAGTGTATTAACAGCTTAAGAGTTTTCCAGCCAAGAACTCTCTCTCTGTAAAGATCAATACCTTACTCTTCCTCATCATCGTATCGCTATTCTTCTGTTCTTTATTTTAGCGAATAACTTGAGTAAAATCAACATATCTTTTTATTAAGTATCAGATTCTTTATCATTGTCTGTTTTTTTAAACACGTTGGAGGTGAAAATCATTTGTCCAGACATTACCGCTACAAATTACCTGAAGGCCTTAGACGGATGTTGACGATTTTTGAGTGTTGGCTCACACCCTTACTCGTTTATCAATTCTTTCGAACCATCATGCTGCCGACGAGTTTTGATGTCGTCTTATTATTAATTGTTGCGTTATTATATTGTTCTTTCTATTTTAAATGGATCTAGTGACACTAGATCCATTTTTACGTATAAGACACACCATCTGGTATAATAAGCACCTGTCCTGCTTGAATCGTCTCATCTACATGGGGATTTACACGTTTCAACTTAGTAACTTCAAATCCGTGCTCATGACACCACTCTGACAAAGAGACATCTTCTTTCACAATAACACAGGGTAACTTCACATGAGGATTATCTAACCTTTTTAAACCGTAATGTTGATAGATCACGCGAATAGCCTTATCATTCACCTCTTTGGTCATCACTTCTTCCTCCTCAATCGCTTCTACTTCCGTTACTTCCATCCTTGTTTCTGTTTCTATTTTGGTCGATGATGTATCGTCTTGATTGGTTAATTGATCAGCCTTTTGGCTGTTGATTCCATCAGCTTGTCTGGTCGTCTCTTCGACTTTGTCCATTTTATTTGTTGTTTCTTCGGTTTGATTTCTTTGACCAATGGCCTTATCTTGGTGCTGTAATTGTTCCGGTTCACCCGGTGACGGCATGTCGAGCTGTTTTTTCGGGGTATATACTAATACATCTTCATCCATTACTCTCTCATTTATCTGATGATGATTGATCACCTCGTCTTTTTCTTCTATTAGCTCAATAGGCTCGTCTTTTCGTTTGTTTGGTTGAAATACTTGTACGTTTGCCTTTAGCGTAAAGGTTGAACGGGTTGGTAACACATAATCTAGCTCACTGATAACGAGATGCGTTTTTTCACTCACACTATAGAGTTCAATTGGAAAGCTAAAATAAGCACAGACTTCGTTCGTTTCGGACTCCCTAATGTCTGTGATGAGGAGGGCCTCTTGAGTAATATCTGTTTCATAATCTCTTTCTGCACACGGTTCATAGTAAATCATTAAATCAAGCGTTCCTCTTAGTCCCTCTTTTGTTTCAATTAATTGACTCGGTTCTACGTTCACACTGACTAATGTGTCAATCGGCTGTGGCAGCTGAAACGTTTGGTCAATAACTACCGCTGTAAAATCATCTTGATACAAAAAAATCATCCCCTTTTTAGACACTGTGCGTTTCATCAGTTTAGTCTATGCATAAGGAGATGATTAAAGACGTCATTTCTATACGAGCACTTGAAGCGCTTTAAAGCTTACATCAATTGCTTCAATGGTTCGATCAATATCTGTTTTTGTATGAGCGGTTGATAAAAAGACCCCTTCATACGGTGATGGTGGGAGTAAAATCCCTTCTTTCAACATCGTCTGATAATAATGATTAAATAAATCATGGCGGCTGTTTTTAGCTGTTTCATAGTTATAGACCGGTGTGTCACTAAAGTAAATCCCGATCATAGACCCCGCGACATTGACTTGAAGCGGAATGTTGTACTGTTCTTTCTTCTCTAAAAAGCCTTGTTTTAATTGGTCAAGGCGTTCATTTAATTGTTGATAGCTCGCTTCTGTTAGATTTTCTAACGTCGATAAACCTGCCGTCATCGCGAGTGGATTACCGGAGAGTGTACCTGCTTGATAGATGTTGCCACTCGGAGCAATCTCTGACATATATTCTTTCTTCCCGCCGTAACAACCAACAGGTAATCCCCCGCCGATCACTTTACCAAGACAGGTCAAGTCAGGTGTTACACCAAAATGGCCTTGGGCACTGTAGTAACCGACCCTGAAACCAGTCATTACTTCATCAAAAATCAATAAACTTCCGTAGGCTTCGGTCAATTCACGCAACGTTTCTAAAAAGCCGTCGACAGGTGGCACGACCCCCATATTACCAGCGACCGGCTCTACAATGACACACGCTAGGTCATCACCATATTCTTTAAAGGCAAGTCTAGCACTCTCAATATCATTATACGGAACCGTAATCGTATCTTTTGCTAGGGCGTCTGTCACACCAGGTGAGTCTGGTAAACCAAGGGTCGCGACACCAGAACCTGCTTTAATTAATAACGAATCACCGTGGCCGTGGTAACACCCTTCAAACTTTAAGATTTTATTCCGCTTCGTTACCCCGCGCGCCAGTCTTAAGGCACTCATTGTAGCTTCTGTACCGGAATTCACCATTCTGACCATCTCCATCGATGGGACGCGTTCGATGACAGCTTGAGCCAGTTGATTTTCTTTTTCTGTCGGTAACCCAAAGCTCGTTCCACGGGTTAATGCCTCGGTGAGTTGACCAACGACAGCTGGATGACGGTGACCTAAAATGAGTGGGCCCCAGCTTAAAATATAATCAATATAACGATTGCCATCGACATCTGTTAAATATGCGCCGTCGCCTTCTTTAGCAAACACTGGGGTCATATTGACAGAACGAAAGGCACGCGCGGGTGAATTGACACCACCCGGCATGAGTTCAGCGGCTTTTTGAAATAGCTGGTTGGCTTTTGGTCTAGTGTTCGTCATGGTCTCTCTCCTTTTTATTAAACATTTCGTTAGCTGATGCATCATCACTTTTGTTTGATATTAGCGCCTCTGTCACGGCTTGTTTGACATGGTGCCGGATAACTGTCCGCTCATTTTTAGAAAGGTCTGGTAGCTGATGATCAATGCCTGCCATTGTCTCAGTTAATAACTGGTCACGCCATAGAAACTGCGTGCGCCTTTCATCATCAAATCGGTGATGATGAAGTGTATTCTTTAGGTTTTCAACTTCTTCCATGATCTGTTCCATAATGATGTTCGCTTTTTGTTGACGCACGAAGTAATGCTTATCAATTGTCTCACCTAATTGATCTAAATCAAACAGTTCAATGCTAGGTAGTGTTTCAAGCGTCGGTTCAATACTTCTTGGTAAGGCTAAATCAAGCATCAAAAGGTGCGTAATCGCTTTGTTGTGTAAATGCTGATAGGTGATCAGCGGTGACTCTAGCTCGAGTGACGAGACGACGATGTCTGCTGATTCAATATAAACGGTCCAGTCTGATAGTTTTCCTACTGTGACTATCTCAGGTAGGTGTGTTAGTTTCGATTGATCACGATTTAAAACGATTAGCTTGTGCTTTGTCTCTAACGCATAATCAATGAATAATCGTCCCATCTTACCAGCACCGAGGACTAAAATCGTTTGTGGTGTAGTCACTTTTGATTCAATAAATTGATAAGCACTGTAGCTAAGTGAGACCGGATGGTCATTAATCCCGGTTTGTTTGTGCATCTGTTTACTAAAGCGAAACACCGATTGAAAAATCGTATGAAAGGACTTGGCTACTGTTTGATTGGTGACCGCTTCTTGATAAGCCATTTTCACTTGACCTAACACTTGCGTTTCACCTACTACGTGTGCGAGTAAGCCGGTGGATACTTTTAATAGATGCGTAAAGGCAGCGTCACCTGAGTATTCAATAAACTGATGATCAAAAACAGACGATGTCAATTCAAAAAATTCGAGTAAGATTTCCTTTGTTTTTTTCCGGGCGAGGTCGGTTGCTTCTATGTAAACTTCAAAACGTTGACACGTTGACAGAATCACGACTTGTGTTGCTGCTTTGTCTGAAAGTTTTTGATACAAGGTGGCTTTGTCTGATTCATCTAAGGCGTATTGTTCACGTTCATTAAGTGATACGACTTGATTATTAATGGAGAAAACATGCAGCATGCTTGGAATCACCTCCTGAAGTAAAATAGTGTTTGCTTCTATAACATCTCTGACTATTAATAGTGTTCTAAGGCGTAACGTGATAAAATAATGTTACGTCTCGTGAGTATGTAACCTTTTACACGGTATCATATTTTATATTGAAAAATCAACTCACGTTGCGGGAAAGAAAGGAGTGAATCAACCGTTGAAAAAACAACATCACTTAGCCGCCTATTTGCTAATCGGCTTAGGTTTATACTTTTTAAGTCAACAAATCTACATACCGATGATCAGTGATTTAGCTACCTGGCCGATGTTACTGATGATTGTCGGAGGTATTTTTCTTTTTACCGGCTATAATCATCGTGATTACGACAAATTATTACCTGGCGGTATTCTATTTCTACTTGGCCTTCATTTTTATCTTCAGCAATTTTATCCATACTGGATTGATGAACGAAGTGTTTACTTTATCATTGTCGGCCTTGCCTTTTTGCTTCGTTACCAACAAACAAAACAAGGCTTATGGGTGAGTTTCATTTTAATTGGGATTGGTTTATTTACGCTATTATCTAAGAGTGATACCGCTTTTCAATATTACATTGAATCATTTATGGCACTGTTAGAAGTATACTGGCCCGTTGGACTGATTATTTTTGGTATTTACTTACTCGTCAAACGAAAGTGACGGTCTATACGCATAAAGCCATTTAGTAAAAGAAAAATCTGATAAAAAGAACCACCTTTTTCGTCACAGACCAAAAAGGTGGTTTCTTTGATTAAAGAAAACGTTCAATTTCCCGCCAAGCGTCATCTTTTCCTTGTCCGGTTTCGCTTGAAAACGGCACAACAACGTCGCCTACTTCTAATTGAAGCGTGTCTTTGACACGTTTAATATGTTTATGAATTTGTGATTTTTTCAATTTATCTAATTTCGTCGCGACAACAATGACCGGCAACTCGTAATGTTTTAAAAATCCATACATTGAGATGTCATCTTTTGTCGGTTCATGGCGTAAGTCAACGACAAGAATCGTCGCTTTTAAGTTTTCACGCTCAGTGAAATACGTCTCCAGCATTCGTCCCCACGCTTCACGTTCTTTCTTTGATACCTTCGCATAGCCATAACCAGGCACATCCACAAAGTGAAAGAATTCATTGATCAGGTAAAAATTCAACGTTTGTGTTTTTCCCGGCTTTGATGACGTTCTTGCGAGTGCTTTACGGTTAATCATCTTATTAATAAACGACGATTTACCAACATTTGAACGTCCAGCTAAGGCAATCTCAGGATAACCTTCATCAGGGTATTGCTTAGGTGCAACGGCACTGATGGTAATATCAGACTTTGTTACTTTCATTTACTTCACCTCCACTAATGCATATTTAAGGACATCATCCATGTGTTCAACAGGAATAAACGTCATATGATCTTTGACACTTTGAGGAATGTCTTCGAGATCTTTTTCGTTATCTTTCGGGAATAAAATCGTCGTAATGCCACTGCGATGCGCACTCATTGATTTTTCTTTCAATCCACCAATCGGTAACACCCGACCACGTAGCGTAATCTCACCCGTCATACCAACCTCTTTTTTGATTGGACGCTTCGTAAGGGCGGAGATTAGTGCGGTTGCCATCGTAATACCAGCAGACGGTCCATCTTTTGGTGTGGCGCCTTCAGGTACGTGAATGTGGAAATCATTTTTTTCATAAAAATCAGGTTCAAGCTCTAATAGCTCTTGTCTTGAGCGCACATAACTCATCGCTGCTTGAGCTGATTCCTGCATCACGTCCCCTAATTTACCGGTTAATTGTAACTTACCTTTTCCAGGGACGACGCTTACTTCAATGCTTAAAATATCACCACCAAAGGCCGTGTAGGCAAGTCCCGTCGCTGTACCTATTAAATCTTCTGATTCACGTTCGCCGTAGCGATAAGGTGGATGGCCCAGAAAGTCGACTAATTTATTTTTAGTGATGACAATCCGCGCATCTGGTGCGTCCAAATGTTGTCTAGCCGCTTTTCTGACTAGACCAGCAATCTGACGCTCAAGTTGTCTGACACCCGCTTCTCTCGTATAGCGTCGAACGAGCTCTAAAATGGCATCTTTTCGAATTTGTAGTTGGTTACCATCTAAACCGTGTTTTTTCACTTGTTTAGGCACGAGGTAGTTTTTAGCGATAAATTGCTTCTCAATTTCTGTATACCCTGATAATTGGATCACTTCCATCCGGTCTAAGAGTGGTGCCGGAATGCCGTCACGCTGATTAGCCGTTGCGAGAAAGAGCACTTGGCTTAAGTCATAAGGTTCTTCAATGAAGTGATCACTAAACTGATGATTTTGTTCTGGGTCGAGTACTTCAAGCATCGCCGATGCCGGGTCTCCTCTAAAATCATTCGCCATTTTATCAATTTCATCTAATAGAATAACCGGATTGACTGTACCCACCTTTTTCATTGCTTGAATCATCCGACCCGGCATCGCACCGACATATGTCCGGCGGTGTCCTCTAATTTCCGACTCATCTTTTACCCCACCAAGTGAAACGCGGGTAAATCTTCGTCCCATTGCCCGGGCAATAGACTGAGCAAGTGACGTCTTCCCTACCCCTGGTGGACCAACAAGACATAAAATAGGACCACTTAAATCATGGGTTAATTGTTGTACCGCAATAAACTCCAAAATACGCGCTTTAATTTTTTCTAAACCGAAGTGATCTTGGTCAAGCACTTTTTCAGCTTTATGAATATCTAAAACATCCGGTGTCATCTCTTGCCATGGCAACTGAATCAACCAGTCTAAATAATTTCTAATAATACCAGATTCGGCTGACGTTTGAGGAATGCGTTCAAATCGGTCTAATTCACTTTTAGCGAGTTGCTTAATCCTCTCCGTCATATCACTCTCTTCAATTTTCTTTAGTAAATCACTGACGTCTTTTTGTTTACCGTCTTTGTCGCCGAGTTCTTTTTGAATCACCTTTACTTGTTCACGAAGGTAGAACTCTTTTTGCGATTGTTCAATCGTTTTTTTTACTTTTTGGTTGATTTGTTTTTCAAGCTTCAGCAATTCTTGTTCATTTGACAACATCTGAATAAGCACTTTGGCACGCTCTTCTAAATCAATCAAATCAATCAACAATTGTTTTTGACTCACTTTAATATTTAAATACGAACTCACCACATCACTAACATGGGAGAGATCATCAATATCCATAATATCTTGATACGTTTCTTTTGATAATTTCGGTGATAGGTCAACATAACGTTTAAACCCTTCTGAAATTGAGCGTATATACGCATCTTCTTTTAATTCACTTTCAGGTTTAATTTCAGTTAGCTTATCAACATCTGCGGTATAGTATGTCTCGTGCTTCGTCACAGCTGACGTTTCTGCTCGGTAGAGTCCTTCTACTAATATACGAAATGTCCCATTTGGTAATTTCAACATTTGTTTAATATAGCCAACGACACCTGTCGTAAATAATTCTTCTTTTTTTGGCATCTTCACACTTGTATCACGCTGAGCAACAAAAATCACACGTCGGTCTCCAGCCATCGCTTGTTCAACCGCATCAATCGATACTTTTCGACCAATATCTAAATGCATGACGACATTCGGAAATACAACCGTGCCTCTCAGTGGTACGAGTGGTATATGTGGTTTTTCCGCCATACCATCCCTCTTCTCTTAGAACTCAATACGTATCCGCACGTATTGATGGTTATTATTTATTATACAATGGATGAAGAATAGAAAATCCCTTGTGAGACACAAGGGATTCATTCTTCATATCCTTTTCATTAAGCAAGCTCTGAACCATCTTCAAGTAACAATTTCGGATGATTAGCTTCATCTTCTACTGTTGCTTTAGTGATGATACATGTCTTAATATCTTCACGTGATGGTAATTCATACATCACATCAAGCATAATCCCTTCAAGGATCGAACGAAGACCGCGGGCACCTGTATTGCGTTCCATTGCTTTATGAGCAATCGCAACAAGGGCATCGTCTTCAAATTCTAATTCAACGTTATCCATTTCGAATAAGCGTTTATATTGTTTAACAAGTGCATTTTTCGGTTGCGTTAAAATCTGCACGAGCGCATCTTGGTCAAGTGGTTCAAGCGCACCGATAATTGGTAAACGACCGATAAACTCTGGAATCAAACCAAACTTAAGTAAATCTTCTGGTAAGACTTTTTGTAAGAGTTGGGCTTTATCCATATCATTAATATCTGTTTCAGCACCAAAACCAATCACACGCTTACCTAGACGACTTTTAATGATTTGATCGATCCCGTCAAAAGCACCCCCAACGATAAATAGGACGTTGGTCGTATCGATTTGAATAAACTCTTGATGAGGGTGTTTACGTCCCCCTTGCGGCGGCACACTTGCGACAGTACCTTCTAAGATTTTAAGTAACGCTTGTTGCACACCTTCACCACTAACATCACGTGTAATCGATGGGTTCTCTGATTTACGTGCGACTTTATCAATCTCATCAATGTAGATAATCCCTTTTTCAGCTTTTTCTACATCGTAATCCGCTGCTTGAATCAATTTGAGTAAAATGTTTTCAACATCTTCCCCAACATACCCTGCTTCTGTAAGGGATGTCGCATCGGCAATCGCAAATGGCACATTTAAAATACGCGCAAGTGTTTGAGCAAGTAATGTCTTACCACTACCTGTTGGACCAATCATCGCGATATTACTTTTTTGTAGTTCAACATCACCGGTAGTTTTTGGTGCGTTAATACGTTTGTAGTGATTATACACCGCAACAGATAAGTTACGTTTGGCTTTTGTTTGACCAATGACATAATCATCTAAAATTTGATTGATTTCTTGAGGCTTTGGTACCTCAGTGAAGCTCATTTCTTCATCTGTACCTAATTCTTCTTCCACAATCTCAGCACATAGGTCAATACATTCATCACAAATATATACTCCAGGACCTGCGACTAATTTCCTTACTTGGTCTTGACTTTTACCACAAAAAGAACACTTTAATTGTCCTTTTTCTTCGTTAAATTTATACATCCAGTTCACCTCTCTATAATAACACCATCATATTGATTGATTTTGTTTACTTTCATTATCATATCAAAGAATCTTACAGAATTAAAATAATAGCCCTTATCCTGCTTCAAATATTCTTTAATAGCTAAATATTTTGCTTTTCAAATGCAAAAGCATATGTATTCTATCATAAGTTATAGCCGATGTCTTTTAAAAAGATACAGAATGCCTGATGTTTTATCTCGAACCCTACATTAAAAAAGACCAAAAAAAATATGTTGGGTCTTTGTATGTCAACATGGCATCACTCGATATGTATGTCTCACACTTTTAATGGTAGAAAACAAGGCGATCTTAGATCGCCTTGTTTTACTCCATCATATAAACAGTGAACTTACTTCGTTACGCTATTGTCTACTAAGAAGTCAATTGCTTTTTTGAATTTAAGATCATCTTTAATTGCGTCTGTGTTACCACCTAGCATTTGTGTTAATTGTTCCATTTCTAGGTTGTACATATCGGCCATTGATTGAAGTTCTTCTTGTACGTCTTCATCTGTTGCTTCAAGGTTTTCAACCTGAGCAATTGCTTCAAGAACAAGGTTTGTTTGGACGCGTTTTTCTGCATCACCTTTCATTTGATCTTTCAGTTGATCTTCTGATTGACCTGAGAACTGCGTATACATTTCAAGCGTCATGCCTTGTTGTTGCAAACGTTGTTCAAACTCACGTACCATGCGATCTAATTCTGAATCAACCATTGCGTCTGGAATATCGATATCAGCATTCTCAGTTGCTTGGTTAATCAATGATTCACGTACAGCGCCGTCAGCTTCATTTTGTTTTTGTTCTTCAAGACGTTTCTTTGTTTTTTCTTTAAGTTCAGCAAGTGTTTCCACTTCATCATCCACATCTTTAGCAAACTCATCATCCATTTCTGGTAATTCTTTTGCTTTTACTTCATGGATTTTAACTTTGAATGTTGCTGGTTGACCTGCAAGGTTTTCAGCGTGGTATTCTTCTGGGAAAGTAACTTCTACTTCTGTTTCTTCGCCCGTTGTTTTACCAATTAATTGTTCTTCAAATCCAGGAATAAATGAACCTGAACCGATTTCTAATGAATGGTTTTCAGCTGCGCCACCTTCAAATGCTTCGCCATCAACGAAACCTTCAAAGTCCATGACAACCGTATCGCCATTTTCAATTGCGCCTTCTTCTTTTACGACTAATTCAGCAAGTGATTGACGTTGGTTATCTAAGTCATTTTCGACATCTTCGTCTGTTACGTTAACGTCTACAGCTTCTACTTCTAACCCTTTGTAGTCACCAAGTTTAACTTCTGGTTTAACCGTCACTTTTGCTGTAAAGTGTAGCGCTTTACCTTTTTCGATTTGTGTAATATCGATTTCTGGTTGATCTACTGGTTCAATACCGGCTTCATCAACAGCGTTAGAATACGCTTCTGGTAGAACGATATCAACAGCATCTTGGTATAATGATTCTACACCAAAGCGTTGTTCGAACATGCTGCGAGGAATGCGTCCTTTACGGAATCCTGGTAATTGTACGTCTTTTACGACTTTTTTGAAGGCTTCATCAAGCGCTTCGTTGAATTGTTCTGCTGATACTTCTACGGTAAGAAGACCTTCATTGCCTTCTTGTTTTTCCCATTTAGCTGTCATTAAAATTCCCTCCATTATTACATATATATTAATTTTATTTGCCGTTCATCTATGATACGTTAGCTCTGTTTCACAACCGAACGCAAACTACAACCACTATATTATAACATAAACCTTTTCTGTTTCAAGATTTAGTGTTCAAGTGGCTGTAAATTTCTTAAACAATTGATCGTTTCTATTCTTCTAGTAGCGAAAAATAGAGTTGTTCTGTCTCCATTAACTGTATCATTTTATCTTCTACTTCTTTTGAAACAGGATGTTTCGGATCATGAAAAGCTTGATTCACAATCGAAACAATCGCCTCTTTTAGAAGACCGGCATCTTCATCTTCTACAAAAGGATAACGCACATAAATAAAGCGTTCAAGTATTTGCATTGCTAGTCGGTAAAAAGACGGATTGCTTACCTCCAAATCACGCAACATCGTTTGTACGGCCTTAAAAATTGGATGATCTGTAAAATACGGATATGTTTTTGGGTTTAGCGTCATCTCTTGATTAAATTTATGTATCGCAATCACCTCATCAATCCGATTCGCCTGCATCAGACTAATAATCACCGATTGTACAACCGGATGAGCATCACTTGTAAGTAACGTTTTAAACATCTCTAAATAAGGTGTGATGTCGGATTGTTGTAGATGATTGATCAAATGCCACTGAGCGAGGGTGTTGTGATTTTTAATCGCTTCATTTAACTCTCGTTTAGTTACATTAATTTCTGAACTGACTTCTTCATCAACGAGTGGTTCATTGATTTCCAATAAATTTTCAAACTGATGACGATATGTTGCATCTGTTACTTCAACGAGTACCGTTTCTAATAATTCTTTTACTTTTTTATGTTTGTGGAATTGAAACAGTAACGTCGCATAAATATGTATGTATGTCAGATAATCATCTGTATGTCGGTCAATTAATTCTTCTAAAAATAATTCAGCTTCTTTTAAGTCGCCTAATTCAGCTAAACAGGTCACTTTTGCGACCATGATGTCAACATC
>JBNJFJ010000058.1:0-12312 GCA_051746745.1 Bacillota bacterium
AGCGATATGATTCACATTCAAATCAACACCAACCATACCCGTTAATGTTGAAATATTCAAATAGGGTGTAGGCGGCACATCGATTAAGCATTTAACGATATAGTAAGCACCATGGTCCTCAAGCGACCATCCAATAGGCTTCCCGTACTTTTTCTTATCTTTCAGGTTCATTTGTGTCTGAATGGCACGGTTGACATGGTCTTGGCCATAAGGAAAAACAACGTCAGCGAGACGAATGACACATTGGTCGATCGCTTTAAAGGTAAGGGTATGCGTCTCTGGGTGATAATGAAAGACAAAGTTACCTGATTTGGCATCTTTCCGTCCTGAAATAGTCATCTTACCGTAACGCGCTGCTCCCCAATCTTTCTGCCAAAGCTCAGGATGAGCTTGATACGTCTTTTGTGTTAACCGGCCGCGGGCGAGTTTTTTACTCCCAAAACAAACACCTGCCACTTTGTTTGTCAGTTGTGTCTGTTGTTTTTCGTATCGATCTTTCTTAAAGTTCAATTGGCCCAAGCGAGACTTTAGGTGTTTGATTTGAACATCAAGGTGTTGATGTTCAAAATCATAGGCGCAGTAAAATAAGCGTGTGTAGCGCTTATATGTCACAACAAAAAAGGCCCCTTTTTGTTGTTCACGTGACGTCTTATTGAACATCGGTGTTCCTTTGACAAAGGAGCCTTTTATTTTTTGAAGTGTCGTCAAGCGTACCTTTGTCGCTTTTATTTTTCTTTTAACGGCGTTGATTTGTTCTTTTTTATTACGCATGTACACGTTCTTTAATTCTTTTTGTGCGGATAGAAGCGCGCGTCCTTCTTGAACAGCGCTGTTCGCATAATAATCATTTAATCCGTAACATTGCTTTAACCGTTGATGGATGGAGACGGAACTTTTCGCTTTCGAGCCCCTAAGCTCCCGGACCTCCGCTTGATAACGAAAATGTTTGGCTTGATTAAACACCCGAAGGGTGTGATCCATGGACATAACGAAGTCAGGGTCGATCTTATGCTTATATAAGCGATTTGAAAAAATGGCCTTCATGCCCATGAAACTCACCCTCTCTTTATTTTGTGACGGTCACTGTTAGTACTTTAATTATACCATGAAGAATATATGTTTGTCACTTCAAAAATATTCAAAAAATCGATTCATCACCCACCTAGTGCTGACGCACTTGAGGAAGGTGTCTTCTCGCCCTAAAGCGATAAATTTAAGACGTTATTGTTTTTTACTAAAAGTTTTCATAGCATCATAAACTACCAACAAACCGATAATTAATGAACTTGTTCTCAATATAAATTCTGCAACTAAAAGGTTGCCCATAACTCTTTGTACATCATACGATGCTCCAGTTATAATAACAGGAGAAAAAATTATAAGTATTCCAACTATCAGACCGATAATTAAAAAAGATAAATTTATTACGTTTTTTTTCATGATTAGCCTCCAGAGAATTAAAAGTATTTGTATCCATCTTGATATTTATATTTGTACCAACTTGTAGCATGAGATACCCCAAATAAAACGCTACCATATTTTCCGATTCCTATGTTTAGACTACCGTTATAAGTAGTGGTACCGTTATTATAAAAATCACCATTTAAAATATAGAATATCCTATTTGCATCCTCTAGCTTAGTATAAATTTCACCACTAAATTGTTTTGATTTACCATTATACGACCTTGTTCTTTTGAAATGTTTTGATCATTTGCAACTTCACTTACTAACTCTTCATAAGTTAAAACATCACTTATACTCATCAATTACTAATTCTTGTCCAAGCTCAACCTTGTTGTCCTTCAAAGAGGACGATCCAGTTTGAGCAAATACAGAAGTAGTCGTTCCGGTTAAAAGCATGATGATAGATAGTGCGACAATCAATACTTTTTTTAAAAATATAACCTCCTAAATTTTAGTATAAAACTGTATTATATTAATGTCAATAGTTTGCAATTATAAAGTGTTTTTCAACACGGGAGTTTGATACTTCAATTCTTTAAAAATGCTATTAAGCCTTGATATGGCCTTATTTTTTTGACGAATTTGGTGTTATAGAAGCCTAAGGGATCCACAAAAAACACCTCGGCATTGATTCTGAAGAATGAGCGCGTTAATGTGCTAAGACACTGGAGGATTGTCATAACTTTTCCTTGAGAGAGCATTGTACAAAAGCAAAGGAAGGTAATAATAGAAAAGTGTACATCAACAAAATAATTGGAACAGCAAAAAGCATATATTTGTGAGAAGTTTTCAGATGATGAAACTGGTAAGGTTTACAGCAAAAGAAAAAATGACGTAGAACCAGTATTTGGATTCTTGAAGGTTATTTTGGGTTTCACAAGATTTTCTCTTCGCTAAAAAACACGTAGAGAATGAATTAGGATTTGCAGTATTGGTAACCTTTTTCAAGGATGAAATTACTAAAATAGAACCGGATGTGATCTTCTTAGCAGAAAATCGCGTCCGGTTTTCACTTCATATTCTCGAGTTTTGCCTCAGACTCTTTTTGTTAAGAATGTGTAAAGTACTTGTATTTATAAAGAGGATTCATTAATATATAAGTAGATGCTTATATAAGGTTAATGAGTTGATAAGTAGGGAAAAGTAACAGTGTGAAAGATAGGTAGTTCATCATTAAAAAGATACTTTAGGAGGCGCACAAAATGAAACTAATTGTCATAGGGGCAGTAGCCGCCGGAACATCAGCGGCCGCAAAGGCAAGGCGAAATCAAGATGATTTAGAGATTACGATTTATGAAAAAGATATTGATATTTCTTACTCTGGTTGTGGATTACCGTATTATATCGGGAATGAAGTAGAATCGATTGAAACGCTAACCCCAAGAGACCCAGCCTTCTTTAAGAAGAAATACAACATTGATATTCATACCGCTCATTTAGTAACTGAGATAGACCATGATAACCAACAGGTACATGTGAAAAACTTAAAAACTGATGAAACGTTTACTGATTCCTACGATAAACTCGTTATCGCAACCGGGGCAAAAAGTATAGTGCCACCGATTGATGGTGTCGATCTGCCGCACGTCCATGCCTTACGGACCGTTCAAGACGCACGCCAGATTAAAGGTTATATCGATGAACATCAACCGAAAAAAGCCGTCGTTGTTGGGACGGGCTTCATTGGATTTGAGATGCTTGAAAACCTAATTGAACGAGATATCGAGGTGGTCATCGTTGAGATGAAGCCACATATTACCTCAAATCTTGATCCGGATATGGCAGATTATTTAGAAGATAAACTTGTGAAAAAAGGGATTGACGTAAGAACAAACACAACAGTCAAAGCAATTCAAGCAGATCACGTGAAGATTGATGAAGAAGAAACGATTCCAGCGGAGCTGGTTATTTTAGCAACCGGCGTGAAACCAAATGTCGCCCTCGCAAAAGCGATTGGCGTTGAGATTGGTGAAACAGGGGCAATTAAAGTAAACGAGCGCATGGAGACGAATCTTAAAAACGTCTATAGCTGCGGGGATTGTATTGAAACCTTCCAGCGCCAAACGCATAAACCGGTTTACCGGCCACTCGGGTCGACGGCGAATAAAACCGGCCGGATTGCGGGTGACCAATTGTCTGGCGGTTCATTAGAATTTAAAGGGATTCTCGGGACAAGTATTTATAAATTATTTGAATTTACCGTCGCCAATACCGGTTTATCTGAAGCGGAAGCGCGCGCAGAAGGGTTTGATATTGAGATTTCTCATAACATTAAACCAGATAAACCGGCTTACTTTAATGGAACGGAGATGAATATTAAAGCGATTGCCGACCGGGAAACGAAAAAGTTACTTGGCGTTCAAATTGTTGGGCAAGAGGGCGTCGATAAGCGCATTGATGTGTTTAGTACGCTCGTGACCTATGGTGCGACAGTTGATGAATTGTTCCACTTAGACCTCGCTTATGCTCCGCCGTTTTCAACGACAAAAGATCCGGTCCATTATAGCGGGATGATTTTAGATAACGCGCTGTCTAAAGGACGTCCATTAAAGACGAGTGATGATTTGCGTGAGCTAGAAGCAAACGGTGAGAAGATTCAAATTGTCGATACCCGGATTGAAAAGCAACACCTCGCTAATTGCGTGGACGGAGCGGTGAGTATGCCGCATGCGGTTATTCGGGCACGACTAAATGAACTTGATAAAAACCTACCGACTGTCACGTATTGTAATAGTGGTACAACGGGTAATGCGGTTCAGAATATTTTACTCAACCACGGTTTTAAAGATGTATCAAACTTATCGGGCGGAAATAAGTTTTATCAAGCGACGAAAAAAACGCAGGATCAATAATTAAGCTATATGAACCATCAATCATTTCCTTCATAATGACAGGGATTTAATGAGAAAGTTACCTATATGGGTGACTTTCTCTTTTTTACTGGATTTTTAGACGGATTTACTAGGTTTTTATCCCGCTTACTTTCTGATAAGGTTGGGGAAAGTAGAGGAAGTAAGGAGTGACGTTAGATGAGTAAAATCGGTGTACCGATTGAAGGATTTAGTGATTTTAGTCGACAAGTCGCCGCTGAAGGGGCGGTCTTATTAAAGAATGATGATCACACCTTGCCGCTAAAGCCAGCTGAAAAAGTCGCGGTTTTTGGTCGGATTCAATATGATTATTACCGGAGTGGCACAGGGTCTGGTGGGAGCGTGAATGTGTTATACACAACGAATCTTATCGACAGTTTACTTGAAGACAAAACCGTCACAATCGATGAAGAGGTCTTAGAGGCGTATCAAACCTTTATAAAGAAACAGCCGTTTGACGATGGCGGTGGTGCGTGGGCAGCGGAGCCTTGGTTCCAAGAAGAGATGCCGTTAATGGATACATTTGTTCAACAAGCAAGTGAAAGAAATGATAAAGCAATTATTGTGATTGGGCGAACGGCAGGTGAAGACCAAGATAATCGCGCTGAAAAAGGGAGTTATTATTTAACCGATAAAGAGGATAGAATGATCCGTCTTGTGACGAGATATTTTGACCGCGTTGTTGTCGTGCTGAATACGTCCAATATCATTGATTTGTCGTTTGTTGAGTCTTACGACCCGAGTAGTGTTATTTATACATGGCATGGTGGGATGGAAGGCGGGCGCGCGGCTGTCGATGTGCTTGTTGGTAAAGTTACGCCGAGCGGAAAGTTGCCAGACACAATTGCGTATCAGTTAGCAGATTATCCGTCTAGTCAACATTTTGGTAGTGATGTGCAGAATCATTATGTGGAAGATATTTATGTCGGGTATCGCTACTTTGAAACATTTTGCCTGGATAAAGTCAGGTATCCATTTGGTTTCGGCTTATCTTATACGACATTTGAAGTCAATCCAAAACCTTTTCAGTATGATCGGACTCATCAGCAATTTAGTTTTAGTGTGCCCGTAACAAATACAGGAGACGTCAATGGTAAAGAAACGGTTCAGCTTTATGTCGAGAGTCCTCAAGGGACATTAGGGCAACCAGCTAAACGTTTGGTTGGATTTATGAAGACGCGTTTATTACCACCAGGCGAAACAGACACGCTTGAAATAACACTGTCTCTTCATCAACTTGCCTCTTATGATGATAGTGGTGTGACCGGCTTTAAGTCAAGTGATGTTTTAGAAGCGGGAGACTACTATTTTCATATCGGGACGAGTGTAAGGGACACAGACATTGTCTATGATGAGAATAATCAGCCGTATCACGTGATAGAAACGATACAAGTCAGACAAGCAGAAGAAGCACTAAAACCAGTGACGCCGTTTAAGCGAATGAAGCCAGGAAAAAGAAAAGCTGATGGAATGTATAAATGTCTCCTGGAACCTGTACCTTTACGCCAAGCGGATATAAAAAAACGGATAACCGACCGACTGCCCGAAGCCCGGTCATTTAAAGACACCACCTATACGTTACAAGACGTCTTAAACAAAAAGATCACCTTAGATGACTTCGTTCGTCAGTTAACGGATGAGGATTTAGCGATACTTGTGCGCGGGGAAGGGATGGCGAGTCCATTGGTGACACCAGGGACAGCATCAGCTTTTGGTGGGGTCAGTGACCGGTTGTTGTCACTTGGGATCCCTTGTCGGTTGTACAGCTGATGGTCCTTCAGGCATTCGTATGGACTCAGGTGAGAAAGCAACGCAAGTACCAATCGGAACATTACTTGCGGCTACATTTAATCCAGATTTAATTGAATCACTCTACCGCTTTGAAGGAAAAGAACTGATTCAAAATGAGATTGATCTGTTGCTTGGTCCGGGGATTAATATTCATCGTCATCCACTGAACGGTCGGAACTTTGAATATTTCTCAGAAGACCCTTATTTAACTGGAAAGATGGCGGTCGCTAATGTGCGAGGGATTAGAAAAGAAGGGGCACATGCGGTCGCTAAACACTTTGCCTGTAACTCACAGGAACAGTCGCGCAATCAAGTGGATGCAGTTGTGAGTGAACGTGCGTTAAGAGAAGTGTATGTAAAAGGTTTTGAGATGGCGGTAAAAGAAGCGGATTTAACCGGCATTATGACGGCCTATAATCCAGTGAATGGACATTTTTCAGCATCCAATTATGATTTGAATACAACGATTCTAAGAGAGGACTGGGGTTTTTGTGGTATTGTGATGACCGATTGGTGGGCACATATGAATGATCCCGTCAATCAAGGTGAGCCAAGTCGCGCGTATACTGACCATATGATTCGCAGTCAAAATGACCTTTATATGGTCGTGAATAATGATGGGGCTGAAACAAACATAGCTGGTGACAATACATTAAAGGGTCTTCAGGAAGGGACTGTCACTAGGGGAGAGTTGCAGCGTAGTGCGAAAAATATTTGTCGTGTGCTGTTAGAATTACCTGTGATGACACGTAAACAAGTGTTTAGAGATGATAATGGGTTGATTCCTCCCCTTCCTGATATTGGTAGTCCTTTACTGACGCCGTTACCTATCTCAGTGTCAAATGAGACACCAATATCATTTACTGTTGGTGAGGTTAAAACTTACCGGATATATGTTACCTATACCTCGACGGGTGAAGAACTAAGTCAGTCAGCCATTAAAGTGACATTAAATGAGACCGTTGTCGCAACAGTCCAAGCCAATGGAACAAATGAGGTAGAACTAAAACAAAAATTACCGAAAGTTACATTAGAACAAGGCACTTACACATTGCGCTTTGATGTGCAAAAAGCAGGTATCGATGTTAAAGAGATTATTTTTGTACCAGTAGATTGATTCAAACGACAGTGAAGCTCAATTATTGTCTACCTAAAAACCCCGAGACGCTCAGTTTAAGTGTCTCGGGGTTTTTAGGTGTTAATCAGTGTTCGGCTAATTGCTTAAGTTTAAATAAATCTTTATCTTCACCTAAGACGATCAAGGTTTGGTAGGGTTTCAGTCGGTAATCTTTCATGGGATTAAAGATGATATCATCGTCTTGTTGGTCTTTAATCGCAATAATGATTAAATCGGTTTTCTCAGGAATATTCGCTTCCATTAATGTTTTATCACATAGTTGTGATTTTGGGTGAATCACGACTTGATTTAAGTTTAAATCGATTTTCCCAGAATGGGTGATTGTATCTAAAAAAGCAACGACCGATGGTTTTAACAACATCGATGCCATTCGGTGTCCCCCGATTTCATTTGGTGAAACCGTTTTATTAGCCCCGGCACGAACTAATTTGTCGTGGGAGTTATTATTAATGGCCCGGGCGACAATCATTAAGCTTTCATTCATTTCACGTGCAGTGAGAACGGTATATAGATTGTTGGCGTCTGTTGAAAGGGCCGCGACTAATCCTTTCGCCCGTTTAATACCGGCTTTTTCTAACGCTTCATCTGTTGTGGCATCATCAACGAGCACCATGATTTTATCCTCTTTTAGTGCCGCTGCTTTTTCTTCATTTTCTTCAATGACAATAAATTCAACATGTTCTTCTCGTAATGTTTGTATAACGTGGCGTCCAGTCTCGCCGGCCCCGCAGACAATCACATGATTTTCTAAATGGTCGAGTCGATCGCGCATTTTTCGTTCCCTCCAAGCGTCACGAATTTTACCTTCAAAAAAGAAATTAACAAGGGATGAACCAGCATAACCGATAATCCCTAAACTTAAAAAGATTAAGAGGATTGTAAATATTTTTCCGGCGGTTGTTAGTGGAACAACTTCACCAAATCCAACGGTTGATATAGTAATCACCGTCATATATAAAGCATCAATAAAGGGAATATCTAATAATAATAAGTAACCAGCGGTACCAATCACATTGACAACTAATAATAAAAATAAAATATAGAGTGTGCGTTTATATTTTTGCATAATCGATCACCTCAAGGTGTCATTTTTCTTTCGATGGAGCACTCCTATTGTACCATCTTTCCTATGTTGATAAAAGATAAAGCTAACTAAACTTACAGAAAATAGTACCCATGTTAAGAACGGAAGAGCATCGGAAATAATTGTAACTTCATTGTTATCATAGTATAATTAACCTAATATAGTGAAAAACGGGGGATGCTTATGTCACAGCGATATTACGTCGGAATAGGTGCTTCGGCAGGGGGGTTAGAGGCGTTAGAACGCTTGTTTCAACATATGCCAGATAATTCAGGATTAACTTTCATCGTTGTCCAACATCTTTCGCCAGACTTTAAAAGTTTGATGGATGAATTGTTAGCTCGACATACGAATATGCCGATTACCGTGGCAGAGGATGGTGTCATGACCGAAGAAAATCATGTCTATTTAATTCCACCACGTATGAATCTATCCATATTTAATGGGAAGCTCTTGCTTGAGAAACAAGCCGATGATCATCATTTACATTTGCCAATCGATATTTTCTTTAAATCATTAGCAACTGATCAGAAAAAACAAGCAATTGCGATTGTGTTATCAGGTACCGGAAGTGATGGAACTTTAGGTGTACGCGCGATAAAGGAACAAGGTGGCCTTGTCGTCGTCCAACAGGAATCAGAAGCTAAGTTCGACGGAATGCCGCGGAGCTCTATATCGACTGGTCTCGTCGATTATATTTTATCAACGAAAGAGATGGGAACAACGCTCGTATCGTATATAGAGCATCCGTCTTTAAAAGTGATCGATCATGAAGAGGCACCCGTCCCGATGGATATACTTGCGAAAATTGGCTTAGTCATGCGCCAACATAATGGCATTGATTTTACGAAATATAAAGATGCGACGATTGTACGCCGGATTGAACGAAGAATGAAGATTCATAAGATAGAGTCACTTGAAGATTATTTCGTGTTATTAAAGCAGTCAACGGAAGAGCGAGATGTGTTACAACGCGAATGTTTAATTGGTGTGACGCGTTTCTTTCGCGATGAGGAGGCGTTTGAACGTCTGCGTACAGAAGTTATCCCACGGCTGCCTTATGATAAAAATATCATCCGTATATGGTCAGCAGGTTGTTCAACAGGAGAAGAGGTCTATTCTATTGCTATTCTTATCGCAGAATATATGCGAGAACATAATCTTAAAGTTGAAGTGAAAATATTCGCGACAGATATAGATGAGCGTGCTTTACGTATTGCTGGAGTGGGTTATTATTTAGAGAGCCTTGTTTCTGATATTGACCCAGTCTATATCGCTCGTTATTTCGAAAAGAAGGATGAAGGGTATCAAGTCTCAAGTGAGATTAGAAAAATGATTGTTTTTGCTAAACATAACCTTTTAAAAGATCCACCATTTTCACGACTTGATTTTCTTGTTTGTCGTAATTTGTTTATATATTTTAAATCAGACTATCAAGAGAAAATTTTAAATCAATTTTACAATGCGCTTTATCCTGATGGTTTTTTGTTCCTTGGGAGCAGTGAATCACTTGGAGAGGTGAGTCAAGGCTTTAAAGTCATTGACCAAAAGTGGAAATTGTATCAACACAAGAAAGGGTATCGACCAGATATCGCTTCGAGCTTACTAACAGGTACACCTCTTCACCCTCAGGCGCCAAAAGAAAGTGACGTATTCACTCGTCATCAAGCTAAACTGGAACCGCTGCTTACTGAAGCGGTATCGGCACTATCACCGCCGTCGATAATCATCGATCAAACCGATCAGATTATTCATGCGATCAATGATGTGTCTGTCTTTATGAAAGTGCAGCCTGGTCGCTTCACTAATAATTTTAATCATCACATGAATAAAGATCAGGCTTTGTTTATTAACAATATTATTCGCCGCTTAAAAGCGGATCAACAAGAAGTGGTTATGAGTCGGTTATCAGGGTTTTTACCTGGTGAACTCATTACCTTACATGGTCGCGTGCTACATGTCGATGAGCGTGAGTACTATCTAGTGAGCTTAATCGTTGAACAAGACAAAGTAGCGATGCTTGATGTTACTGAAATTGATATGTCTGAAGAAGTAAAGATGCGAGTCAGTCAATTAGAACACGAATTACAAGTTGCGCGTGAAGAGTTACAAGCAACCATCGAAGAATTAGAAACATCGAACGAGGAACTCCAGTCTTCTAATGAAGAACTTATAGCATCCAATGAAGAACTGCAAAGCACTAATGAAGAATTACAATCAGTGAATGAAGAGCTATATACGGTAAACCATGAACACCAAGAAAAAATTGATCAATTAACACGTTTAAACAATGATTTAAATAATTTAATTAAAAACACGGATATCGGTGCTTTGTATCTCGATCAAAGGCTTGTGATTCGTAAAATCACCCCGATTGTATCAGAGATTACGAATATTCGCGAAAGCGATGTTGGTCGTCCGATTGATCATATTACTGTCGCAAAAGGCTATCCCGACTTGTTGGGTGATGTTAATCGTGTCCTGGAAGATTTAACAAACATTGAGCGTGAGATTCAATTGGCAGATGGGCACTATTATTTAGCGAGAATTCGGCCGTATCGAACAGAGTATCATGCGATCGAAGGGATTATTATTACTTTCATTGAGATTAGCCGGTTAAAAAATGAAGAATCACAAGTAATTGAAGCAAAGCGTCGTCTGGATTATGCCCTCTCAGCGGGTGAGCTGGCATGGTGGGAGTATCATATTCCAACCGGACATGTGACTTATTCGGATTCTAAAGCCGTGTTACTTGGTTACCGCCCGGATGAATTCCCAAATGATATCACAGAATTAGAGAAATACCTTCATCCAGATGATTATCAACAGACTTTGGCAACATTAGATCAATTTATACAAGGTGAAACAGACCAATGGCAAGCGCTTTACCGAATCAAACGGAAAGATGGCACTTATGCTCTCCAACATGATCGAGGAAAAGTCGTGACAAGAGACGAAGCAGGGACCCCACTTAAAATAATGGGGTTAACACAAGATGTCTCGAAGATAAAAGAACTCACACATCAACAATGGTACGATGAAAGGGAGTGAAAAAATGAGTGAGATCGAAAAGTTAATTGAAGAAGTATTGAAAAAAGAGGACCCGAATGAAGACTTTAAAGATACTAGAGAAACATTAATTGAAGCTCTGTCAATTTATCATGAAGAGTTGAAGTTTCAAAATGATGAACTAAAAGAAACGAATCAATATTTAGAAGAAGTGAAATTAGAATACGAGCGATTATTTATGGATGCCCCAGTCGGTTATTTAATTGTTGACCGAGAAGGTGTGATTACAAAGGCAAATCATTATAGTTATCAGCTCTTTGACTCGCTCGTCTTGCATCAATCAAAATTGCAACACATGATTGCCGATGAAGACCAAGACCACTTTTATTTTTTCTTCCAACAGTTAAATGGTAATCAGTTAGAAACCGATTTTTCATTTAAGACGAGAACAAAACCTATCCGTTATATTAAGCTGGTCCAACAATATGTGCGCTCAAATGAAACATTGATACATCTAGCCATTATCGATGAGACAGCGCTCGTGACTTATCAAAATAAAATTCAATACATGAGTAACCATGACGCTTTAACAGGTGCGTATAATCGTCACTATTACGAGGGTTTAATTCAGCGGCTGAATCCAACTCTCACGCAACATTTTGGTGTTATTTTCGCAGATATTAATGGCTTGAAAATGATTAATGATGCCTTTGGTCATGCCTTTGGTGATGAACTAATAAAAAAAACAGCTGAATTAATCAACCAATATTTAGATGATTCAATGCATTTTGCCCGTATTGGTGGCGATGAGTTTGTCATTATTCTTACAAATACGACAGAAGAACAGATGAAACAATTTATGTTGCAGCTACAAGAAGCGCAGCAGTCTGTTTCAATTAAAGATATTCAACTGTCGATTTCTTTTGGATATGCCTATAAGCGAAAAAAGAATCA